>JBGPPC010000234.1:0-7249 GCA_041488355.1 Gammaproteobacteria bacterium | reverse complement strand
GCGTTCGCGTACAGCGACCGCGTGCGCCTTCGGCTGAAGGACGGTAGAACGCTCGACAGCGGGGAGATTCGCTTTGCCCGTGGCAACGCGAAGCTGCCGCTGGGCGAGGACGAGCTGAAGGCCAAGTTTTTCGACTGCATCGCGGGTGCCGAGCACATCGACGCTGACGCTCTCTACGCGCGCCTGATGGCGTTCGACCGCGTGCGCGACGTTCGGGAGCTCGCTGTCGAGCCCGCGTTGACGTGAGCTGGCCTCGCGACAGCTCCGCCCTGGTTGCAGCGAATGCGCGTGCGCCCGACCCGGACAACGGCGTCGCGGAGAGCGTCGTCGATCTGTCGGGCGTCCGTTTCTCGTGGACCGGCGCGCCGCCGCTCGTGATCGACATCAAGGCTATGCAGGTGGGGCGCGGAGAGCGCGTGTTCCTCCGCGGTCCGAGCGGCAGCGGCAAGTCCACGCTGCTCAGCCTGCTGGCGGGCGTGGTCACGCCACGGGGGGGCAGCGTGCGGGTCCTCGCCCGCGAGATCGGTGTCCTCGGCAGTGCCGAGCGAGACCGGTTCCGCGCCGATCACATCGGCTTCATCTTCCAGATGTTCAACCTCATTCCGTATTTGTCGGTGGTGGAGAACGTGAGCCTGCCTTGCGGATTTTCGCAGCGGCGGAAGGCGCATGCGGTACGCGCGGGCGGGAGCGTCGAGGGTGAAGCGGTTCGCCTGCTCGAACACCTGGACATGGGTGCGGCGGACGTACTGCGCCGCCCGGTGACGGAGCTCAGCGTCGGGCAACAGCAGCGCGTGGCCGCGGCCAGAGCGTTGATCGGCGCGCCCGAGCTGGTGATCGCCGACGAGCCTACTTCCTCGCTCGACGCGGACCGGCGTACCGCGTTCATCGACCTGCTGTTCGGAGAATGCACCCGGGAACGCGCTACGCTCATCTTCGTGAGCCATGACGCGACCCTGGCACCGCTGTTCGATCGCAACATCGAGTTCGCCGAGATCAATCGCGGCAGTGCGCCCGAAAGGGACGCGCGTCTCTCTACAGGTGACCGCAAGTGATATTCGCGCTCGCCATCAAGAGCCTGCGCAACCGCAGGTTCACCGCGGCTCTGACCGTGCTATCCATCGCACTTGCCGTCGTTCTACTCTTGGGAGTCGAACGCATACGCAGCGAAGCGCGCGAGAGCTTCGCCAGCACCATCTCGGGGACCGATCTGATCGTAGGCGCGCGCAGCAGCCCCGTGCACTTGCTCCTGTACTCGGTGTTCCGCATCGGCAATGCGACCAACAACGTCAGCTGGGACAGCTACACCGTACTCGCGAGCCGCCCCGAGGTCGCGTGGACCATACCCTTGTCTCTGGGCGACTCGCATCGCGGTTTCCGCGTCCTCGGCACCACTCAGGACTATTTCGAGCACTTCCGCTTCGCGCGTGGCCGAAAGCTGGAGTTCGCGGAAGGAAGGCGGTTCGAGGATGAGCACGACGCAGTGCTGGGCGCGGAGGTCGCGGATGCTTTGGGCTACAAACCAGGCCAGTCGATCGTGATCGCGCACGGCGCGGGCGATGTCAGTTTCTCGCTGCACAAGGACTATCCGTTCCGGGTGGTCGGCATCCTGGCGCGAACTGGTACACCGGTGGACCGCACGGTGCACGTGACTTTGGCCGGGATGGACGCCGTCCACACCGAACACGACGAGGCGTCCGCAGACCCGCTGGCTGCGGCTATGCACGCAAGCGAGGAGGCTGGCCGCCGCGACGCTCCCGGCGCGGGTCACGCGGCCGACGATGAGCACGAGCATGCGACGGGATCGAAGCGTGCGATCACAGCGTTCCTCGTCGGCTTGACGTCGCGTGGCGCGGCGCTGTCGGTTCAGCGGCAGGTAAACGAGTATGCCGGGGAACCGCTCACGGCTATCTTGCCGGGCCCAACCTTGCAGGAAGTCTGGGACATCGTCGGCGCCGCGGAGAAGACACTGCTGGCGGTTTCCGCCCTCGTGGTCGTCGTGGGCCTGGCCGGGATGCTCGTCGCGCTGCTCACAAGCCTGAGCGAGCGCCGCAGGGAAATGGCCATTCTGCGTTCGGTGGGCGCTCGGCCCGTGCATGTATTCGGCTTGATCTTGGGCGAGGCGGCGTTCCTAACGCTTTCGGGCATCGCCGTCGGGGTAGCGGCGTTGTACATCGGACTGCTTGCCGGCCAGCCCTGGCTGGAATCGCGGCTCGGACTATTGATCGGCGTGGGCTGGCCGTCGGCCCATGAGCTTGAACTGATGATCCTGGTGGGCGCTGCGGGGATGCTGATCGGGTTCATCCCCGCATATCGCATCTACCGCTACTCGCTGGCCGACGGCATGACGATACGGATATGACACAATAGCTGCGATGACCGCGATCAACCGTATCTGGAGTCTTTTGATTCTGTGTTGCGTGCTGCAGGCGCCGAATGCCGTCGCCGATGCGCCGCGTCAGCTGATGTGGGAAGACCTGACACCCAAGCTGCAGGCCTCCGAGAATCCTTTCTCCAAGCTGACCAAGGAACAGCTTGCAAAGCTGACCGAGGTCGCGCAGGCTCGGGACCGTAAGACACGCGGCGACACCACCTTATCGGCGGTGGACGCAGCGAATGAGCAGACGACATCGCGCAAGCTTCAGGAATCGGGAGTCGACGTGGATGGTCTGCTCGCGAAGCGCAAAGAGATGGCCGAGCAGCAGCGCACCAGGGGCCAGGCGGTGAACGCCACGCTCGAGGGCCAGATCGTCCGGATCCCGGGTTATCTGCTGCCGCTGGAGTTCTCAGGCAAACAGGTCAGCGAATTTCTGCTCGTCCCCTGGGTCGGGGCCTGCATCCATACCCCCCCGCCCCCACCGAATCAGATCGTGCACGTGAAGGCCGACAAACCGTTCGAATTCGGGGGCCTGTTCGCGCCGGTCTGGGTTACAGGTCGAATGTCCACAGCCGCCGCCAAGAAGTCGTTGTACTTAATCGACGGTTCGGCCGACATCGATATCGGATACTCGCTGCACGCGAGCCAAGTCGAACCCTACAAGGAATAGAGGGCCTGAGAGACTAGCCTCGGCGCTATCTGAATGCCGGCAGGCCGGGGATGCCTCCGGGCTGGCCTGCGAGATGCTCGTGCGGAGCTGGCTTGTTCATGACGGTGCGCAGCCGCAAGCTGCCGACCCCGTCTTCCCCCACTTCGACCCGCAGGGTCGCCATTCCCCTGAACTTCAGCTCCGGCGAGTACCAGATGGTCATCCTGCTCGTGTCTCCATCAGTGCTGACTTTGGCGACGATGAACGGCGTTTCGAGCTGGCTCCACTGATTCTTCAGCCTTGCGAAGGAGATCGTGATCATCGGCTCACCGTCGAGCTCGAGGGTGACGTACGTGTTGTCGGTGCTGCCGCCCTGCTTTACTACCTCGGCGGCGCGGAACCAGCCTGCGCCCAGGATTCGGATCGCCGCCTCCTCGCCCGATACTGTGGCACCCACTTCGCGTTCGATGGTCACGGCTTCGCCTCGGACGTCGCCCTCTACGCATGCGATCGCCGCGACCGAAACTGCCCAAGCCGCAGCGGCAACGAGTGCCGGCAGATGCAACCGATGTGCTGCGCTGGCGTACACGGGATACCTCCTATCGAATGCTGTGTAGTATAGCAGCACGACGCGCGCCATTCGGCTGCTCCAACGAATGGGCGAAGGCGTGCTGTGCTCTCATGCGAGATTTCACATGACCTCCTTCACCTGTGCTGAGATTCTGGCGGGCCGGGCACCGCGGGACACGCCCGTTACCGTGAAGGGCTGGGTACGCACCCGGCGCGATTCGAAAGCCGGAATTTCTTTCGTCAACGTCTCAGACGGGTCCTGCTTCCATCCGGTTCAAGTGGTGGCGCCCAACACGCTTCCGAACTACGCCGATGAAGTGCTGCGTCTGACCGCCGGTTGCGCGGTGGAAGCGACCGGCACCATCGTGCCCTCACCGGCCAAGGGACAGCCATTCGAGATGCAAGCCGGCGCGATCAAAGCGGTGGGCTGGGTCGAGGACCCTGACTCCTATCCGATTCAGCCGAAGCCGCACACACTGGAATTCCTGCGCGACGTCGCCCATCTGCGGCCAAGGACCAACGTTATCGGCGCGGTGACTCGAGTCCGGCATACGATCGCACAATCGATCCATCGCTTCTTTCACGACAGCGGTTTTGTCTGGGTCAACACCCCCATCATCACCGCGGCGGATGCGGAAGGGGCTGGGGAGTTGTTCCGCGTCTCCACGCTGGATTTGATGAATTTGCCGCGTACGCCAGAGGGGAGGATCGACTTCGCGCAGGACTTCTTCGGCCGCGAAACCTTTCTCACCGTGTCGGGACAGTTGAACGTCGAGACCTACTGCCTCGCGCTGTCGAAGGTCTACACGTTCGGCCCGACCTTCCGCGCGGAGAACTCCAACACCAGCAGGCATCTCGCGGAGTTCTGGATGATCGAACCCGAGATCGCGTTCGCGGATCTCGGCGACGATGCCACGCTCGCGGAGGCGTTGTTGAAGCACATCTTCAGGACGGTGCTCAGCGAGCGCGCCGACGACATGGCTTTTTTCGAGGAGCGCATCGAAAAGGGGGTCATCGCCAAGCTGCAGGGTATCGTCGACTCGGAGTTCGTGCGCATGGACTACACCGAGGCCATTCGGGTATTGGAAGGGACCAAGGAAAAGTTCGAGTTCCCGGTCAAGTGGGGCATGGACCTGCAGTCCGAGCACGAGCGTTATATCTCCGAGAAGCACGTGGGGAAGCCGGTGATCCTGATGAACTACCCAAAGCAGATCAAGGCTTTCTACATGCGTCTCAACGATGACGACAAGACCGTTGCGGCCATGGACGTGCTGGCTCCGGGGATCGGCGAGATCATCGGTGGCAGCCAGCGTGAGGAACGGCTCCCGGTTCTCGATGCTCGCATGACCGAGGCCAAGCTCGACAAGGATCACTACGGTTGGTATCGCGATCTGCGCCGCTACGGCACAGTGCCGCACGCAGGATTCGGCCTCGGCTTCGAGCGCACGGTGGCGTACGCGACCGGACTGACCAACGTGCGCGATGCAATCCCGTTTCCCCGTACCCCGGGGAACGCAAAATACTAAGTGTCCTGAGTCGTGCGGATGCTTGAAGCCACGGCTGGCCCTAGGTATTCTTCTGGGCCTATTGCAATCGTCTGATCCGGACTCCTCGAGCGTGGCCGAGCCTCTTATCGTCGTTCCCGACGACTTTCCATCGATCTTCAAGGGCACGCTCGCCGAAGAGCGCTGCGCGCGGCTGGGAGCGACGCGGGTGTACTCCGAGCGTGGCGCCGACGAGGAAGCGGAACTGATCCGCCGGCTTGGCGGTGCGCGCGCCGCGATCAACATTCGAGCCCATGCGCGTTTCACGGATCGAGTGTTCGCGGCCTGTCCCGCGCTGAGGATGGTGTCGATCTGGGGGACGGGGACGGATAACATCGATCTCGAATCAGCGGCACGGCGTGGCGTCGCCGTGTCGAACACGCCAGGCGTCAACGCCAACGCCGTGGCCGAGCACGCGATCGCGCTCATGCTGGCCGTCGCACGCCGCATCCCCAAGATCGACCGCGAGATGCGCGCCGGCACCTGGCCGCGGGAGATGCTGACTCAGCTGCTCGGGAGCACCCTGGGTGTGTTCGGAACCGGGGCGATTGGAAGGCGCGTGATCGCACTGGGACGCGCGCTGGGAATGGAGGTGCTGGCCTGGAGCGCTCGCGGCGGCGTTGCGGAGGGCGCTCGCGTCGCGTCCAAAGACGAGATCTTGCGTGCGGCGGACGTCGTCACGCTCCATCTGCGCCTCTCGCCTGAGACCCGCGGTTTCCTTGCTGAACGAGAGCTGTCTCTGATGAAGCGGCCGGCCATTCTGATCAATACCGGGCGCGGCGCGCTGGTAGAACGCACTGCTCTTCTCGCTGCACTCGGCGACGGCGGGCTCTCTGCGGGCCTGGACGTCTTCCACGACGAGCCGCTCAAGCCCGACGATCCAATTTTGACGCTGCCAAACGTGGTGCTTTCGCCGCACAATGCAGGGCAGACGCCGGAGGTCGTTCGCGACGGGCTGGTCCGCGCGGTCGAGAACATTCAGAACTTCCTGCAGGGCCGGCCCAGCGATGTCGTGGTAGCGCCTCCAGCGTAACGGCGGCGGCCAGGTTTCGTCTCCGGTCAACCTTCGAGGCCGGCGCTCCAACTTCTCCGCACTTTACCCCGCCAGCATTTGCGCCAGCTCGCCGTTGGCGATCAGCGCCTCCAGATCGCTTGCTCCGCCCACGAGCACGCCCTTGACGAACACCATCGGAAACGTGGGCCACCCGGTCCACATTTTCAGGGCGTTGCGACGCCGCCAGGCGTTCAAATAGCTCCCATATTCGAGGTATTTGTAGGGGATGCCGTGCGCATCCAGGGTTTTGCACGCCTTCCGGGGAGCCGGGTTTTGCGCCATCCCGACAACGACGACGGCGTTGGCCTCGATCGCAGCCTGAACTTCGAGGACGATGTCGGAATGCTTGCGAGCGATGGTCTCGCGAATGGCTGGATGAATGTGCGCTTCGTCGAGAATGTTGCGGGGCATGGCTGACCTCGTAGTGTGGTTGAGCGGCGGTTGCGCGCGCCTTCGATCGCAGATATGCTTATTGCGTCCAGGTGCCCGTACGCCGTTCTGGCGGAAAGGATAATCGGGAAGCAGGTGCGCGTCGCGCGGGAAATACTCCCGCGGCGCAAGTCCTGCACTGCCCCCGCAGCGGTAGGTGGGTGTGGGTGTGTCTCGCAAGCCACTGTGAGCGATCACGGGAAGGCGACACGCCAAACCCCACGAGTCCGAAGACCGGCCTGGATCATGTGAGGAACCGCGGGCGGCGGGGGTCCAGGACGTGTATCGATCCGGCCCACCAGCACTCCCAGCGTGTCCCCGTGCGATCAATCGCGCATGCGGCGGGCATGTGCAGTCCAGGGAGCAGACCAACTTGAAATCACTTGCTGCATTGATCGTGGCCTCAATGGCCGCGACCCGCGCGCTCGCCGACGAAACCGAACGGCCCGAGGGCGCGAAAGTCGATCCGATTGTCGTCACGGCCACGCGTACCCCCGAACCTCTGTCCAGCATCATCCAACCGATCGAGCTCATCACCGAGCACCAGATCCAAAGGGCCGGCCAGGATACGGTGACGGAGCTGCTGCAGTCGCAGGCCAACGTGGAGATCACCTCCAACGGTGGCATCG
>JBGPPC010000233.1:0-7267 GCA_041488355.1 Gammaproteobacteria bacterium | reverse complement strand
GGCGAGTACGGGTCGGTCATCTTCATTGCCGGCAACGTTCCGATGGTGTCCGAGATCACGCCGCTTCTGATCATCACGAAGCTAGAGCAATACGATTACGCGGGCGCCACGGCGATTGCGGTCGTGATGCTGGTGATTTCGTTTGCGCTCTTGTTGCTGATCAACCTCCTGCAGTGGTGGGCGGGACGTCGTCTGGCGAAAGTCTGAACCCATGAGCGCGACCATCCCCCTTCCCGCACCGGCAGCCGCGCGCCGCCGCGCTACGGCAGAGCCCGTCGCCGTCCGCGGGGTGTTGATCGGTGTCGCGCTCACGTTTCTCGGTGTGTTTCTTCTGGTGCCGCTGGCCGCGGTCTTCACCGAGGCCTTTCGCAAAGGCGCGCAGGTC
The DNA here is from genome assembly GCA_041488355.1 of Gammaproteobacteria bacterium. Lineage (GTDB taxonomy): Bacteria > Pseudomonadota > Gammaproteobacteria > Burkholderiales > SHXO01 > SHXO01. Next base: position 6,882 of record JBGPPC010000233.1, on the reverse strand, counting down.
TACTTCGCTGCCTTGACCGAGCCGGATGCATGGGCGGCGATCAAGCTCACCGTGCTGGTCGCGGCCGTCGCCGTGCCGGCCAATCTGATTTTTGGCGTCGCTGCTGCGTGGGCCATCGCCAAGTTCGAGTTCAGGGGCAAGAGCGTATTGATCACGCTCATCGATCTCCCGTTCGCCGTATCGCCAGTGGTTTCGGGTTTGATCTACGTGCTGATGTTCGGTCTGCAGGGTTGGTTCGGGCCCTGGCTGCACGCGCACGACATCAAGATCATCTTCGCGGTCCCCGGCATCGTGCTGGCAACCGTGTTCGTGACCTTCCCGTTCGTGGCGCGAGAGTTGATCCCACTGATGCAGGCTCAGGGGAGCGAGGAGGAGGAGGCTGCCCGCGTGTTGGGCGCCTCCGGGTGGCAGCTGTTCTGGCGCGTGACTTTGCCGAACATCAAATGGGGCCTGCTCTACGGCGTGATCCTGTGCAACGCGCGAGCCATGGGCGAGTTCGGCGCAGTGTCCGTGGTCTCCGGGCATGTCCGCGGTTCCACCAACACCATGCCTCTGTATGTCGAGATTCTGTACAACGAATACCATTTCGCGGCCGCCTTCGCGGTGGCTTCGTTGCTCGCTTCACTGGCGCTGGTCACACTCGTCCTCAAGAGTCTGGTCGAATGGAGGGCGAGGCCGGAGGAAGCACCTGCCGACGCTTCGCTTGAACACGGTCAAACCACATGAGCATCCAAGTTCACGAGATCGAGAAACGCTTCGGCGCCTTCACTGCGCTCGACCGGGTCAGCCTGGAGTTTCCGTCGGGAGAGCTGGTCGCTCTGCTTGGCCCTTCCGGTTGCGGCAAGACGACGTTGCTGCGGATCATCGCCGGCCTCGAGGTTCCGGATTCGGGAAGCGTTCTGTTCCATGGAGAGGATGCCTCGCACCGCGATGCTCGCCAGCGCCAGGTCGGTTTCGTGTTCCAGCATTACGCGCTGTTCCGCCATATGACGGTATTCGACAACGTGGCTTTTGGTCTCCAAGTAAAACCGCGCGCGATCCGTCCTGCAGCCGATCAAATCCGACGCAAAGTGCATGAATTGCTCGAGCTGGTCCAACTCGACTGGCTGGCCGACCGCTACCCGCATCAACTTTCGGGCGGGCAGCGGCAGCGCATCGCGCTGGCGCGCGCGCTCGCAGTAGAGCCCAAGGTGCTGTTGCTCGATGAACCCTTCGGCGCTCTCGACGCCAAGGTTCGGAAGGAATTGAGGCGGTGGTTGCGCCGCTTGCACGACGAGCTCCACGTCACCAGCATTTTCGTTACTCACGATCAGGAAGAAGCGCTCGAGGTTGCGGACCGGGTGGTGCTGATGAACAAAGGGCGCGTAGAGCAGGTCGGCAACCCGGAGGAAGTCTACGAGCATCCGGCGAGTCCATTCGTGTATGGTTTCCTCGGCACGGTCAACGTCTTTCACGGACGGGCCAGCGCCGGCTCTTTGGACCTGGGGCCGGTGACCGTGGATGCCCCGGAGCACTCCGACGCCGACAACCACCCTGCGACGGTATATGCGCGTCCGCACGAGATCGAGATCGAACGATTTTCGCCTGGTCAGGAAGGCATACCGGCGGTGCTGCAGCGGATCCTGGTCATCGGGCCTACCGCGCGCCTCGAACTGGAACGCGATGACCGCGCAGAGATCGTAGAAGCGGAAATCTCAGCGGACCGCGTCCGCAGCCTGAACCTGAAGCAGGGTGAAACGCTGCTGATTCGGCCCAGGAAGATGCAAGTGTTCCTCGGGGAAAAGCCAGCGCTGCCCGCCGCGCCAGCGCATCCCACACAGTCGCCGGCAAAGCCCCGCACTGCCACTAGCTGGCTGGCCTCCTTCGGCGGGGTAATCTGGTAGGAGCGGTCTCAGCGCTCGATGCCCGCGCCTCGAGCGAGTACTTGCCAGCCTTGCTTGCATCGGACCGAGAGCGCGATCGCCTCGTCCTCGGAGAACCAGTGCAGCCAGCCTGCATCCCCATTGGCGTCTGCCACCGCTCTCAGATACCGAATCCCAGCTTCGTGCAAATGGATGTCCATTCCGTCGTCCAGCACGTTCACCCACCCGCCGCGGTCGGAACGCTTTACGCGCTCGATTGCCTTGCTGGTAGAAAGACATGCCGCATCGTTGCGCGTCACAAAGGTCAATGCTTCCTGCAGCTGAACGGCAGTCTGAAGAAATGCCTGCAGCCCGCCCGGGGCAACCGGGGCCGTTCGTTGCAGGGGAAGGCGGAACGCTGCAACATTCGGCTCGGTCGACTCTTGTGGCGACTGGTCTGGGCTGGCGAATGCGGCGACCAGCTGTGCGAACGCGTGCACGTCGCTGGCCGGTCGCAGGAAGAACTTGGCGGTGGATGTTCCCGCCGCAGTGAAAAACTGCAGGCTCAGCTTGAACCCGCCCGAAGTCTCCTCGCGCAATGCGAAGCCCTTTCTCCATTGGGAGGTTTCGCACACGATCTCGAAGTGGTCTGCCTGCACCAGATCTGCCCCGGCTGCGTTGGCCTCCACGCTGCGCACCATCCCGTCGCGCTCGATGACAGCTGCGGGATTGCGTACCACGGCCTTTATCTCGCCTAGGAGGGGCAGCTTAAATAGCAAGGCCTGTGCGTCCGGCAGCAGGCGCGTAACAAAGCGCCCGCAGCCGGAAGCGATGAGCTCCGCCTCGCTCAGCTTCAACGTCGCAGCTGCGGCGCGGTTGTTGAGGCCGTTCGACCGTGCATGCTGCCACGCCGCGAGCAGATGGTTCGCGTCCGCGGCGCGGGGATCAGGTGCGGTTGGCGTCATACGAATACTCGTGCGTCAATCGCGGCCACGCACCGGCCCGCGCCGCAAGGCTGACTACCTGCTGCCGGGCTGATAGATCTGATCGAAAACACCGCCATCGGCAAAGTGCGTCTTCTGGGCTCTCTGCCAACCGCCGAACACCTCGTCGACGGTCAACAGGGTGAGCTTGGGAAACTGGGTCGAGAATCGAGCGGCAATTTTGGGGTCGACCGGGCGATAGAAGTTGCGGCCGATGATCTCTTGCCCTTTCTCGGTATAAAGATACTCCAAGTATGCTTGAGCGACCTTGCGGGTGCCGCGTTTGTCCACCACGTTGTCTACCCACGCGACCGGCGGTTGAGCCAGGATACTCACCGACGGCACGACGATCTGCACTTTGTCCGGCCCCAGCTCCTTTACGGCCAGGAACGCCTCGTTTTCCCACGCGAGTAGAACGTCCCCGATGCCACGCTCGACGAAGGTGGTGGTGGCGCCGCGAGCCCCGGAGTCGAGCACCGGCACATTTTTGTATAGCTGAGTAACGAAGTCCCGTGCCTTGGCCTCGTTGTTCGCGTTCTGCCTCAGCGCGTAGCCCCAGGCCGCGAGATAGTTCCACCGGGCTCCGCCCGAAGTCTTCGGATTGGGCGTGATCACCGCGATTCCAGGCTTGACCACGTCACTCCAGTCACGGATGTTCTTGGGATTGCCTTTGCGGACGAGGAAGACGATGGTCGAGGTGTACGGGGAGCTGTTCCGCGGCAGGCGGCTCTGCCAGTTGGACGGAAGCAGCTTCGCCCGCTCGGCGATCTCGTCGATGTCGTAAGCCAGTGCGAGTGTGACGACGTCCGCTTCCAAACCATCGATCACGGCCCGCGCCTGTTTGCCCGATCCGCCATGGGACTGGTTGATCTTGATCTTCTCCTTGGTCTTCGCTTCCCAGAACGCCGTGAAGCCGGCATTGATGTCCTGGTAAAGCTCGCGCGTGGGATCGTACGAGACGTTTAGCAGGTTGCTGTCCGCGTGCGCTAAGGCGCCCAGACCGAAGGTCAGCACGATAAGCAGTGCGCCAAATAATCTCCCGGTTACCATGTCGGCACCATTCGCGCAGAGTCCCCGAAGCTGGGCATTCGTTCAAATGGCATATTGGAAGCGGACGATGAACACTTTCTCGTCGGGCCGGTCGCCGCCGTTCACTGCCCCGCCGTCGAACGAGGTTTGATCATAGTCAAGCATGATGCGGATCTCTCGGCTCAAATCCCAACTCAGGCCGATCCCGTAGTCGGTCGCCTTGCTGGCCTGCGTGCTCGGACTGGCAAGCTGCGTGGCTGCCGAGCCGACAAAGGCGTCATGGTCCACTGTCAGCTTGCTCACCCGCGCAATCAGCTCCAGACTGCCCCATTGGCCCTTGCTGGGATTGAAGGGGTGGGCAGGGATCACGCCGTAGTATGAGGCGTCCTCGCCGGTGAGAACCCAGGCGAGCTGAATCTGCCAGGCGTTGTTCGACACGTTCTGGGTGTTGGTGGGGCGGGTGAACTCCTGTGCAGTGCTCGTGTACTCCCCAAGGAGTCCGAATGGCCCGACGGAATAGTAGAGCTGCGGCGCCCAGGTCACGCGCTCCCCGTTGGCGGAGGTGCCGGCCGTGTAGGTGAAGAAGCTTTGCTGGCCTGGCGTCACGTATGTGGGTAGGGCGGGCGTGCCCACACTGCCTGACTGCAGTCCGCGCCCGTAAGCGATCCCTAGCCCCAGGCCACTCAGCGCTTTCAGGTTTGCGTTCCTCCAGGGTTGCGCGAAGATCCGTGCGTTGAAGTCTTTGCCGTTGTTGAAGTCGCCGGTGCCGACGTTGGTGTTGTCAACGGCCCCATCAAACACGCCCACCGCGTAGTTGACGGTGCGCTTCAACACAGCGCCGGAGAACATGATGCCGATATCACGGTTGGGGACCAGATCCGAGGGGAACGCCCGCTCGGGGAATCCCAGGTTCACGTCCTCTTGCAAGAGTTCCAGGCCCAAGGGCGCTTTGAACTTTCCGACGCGGACGTTGAGCTCCGTGGCGGCGCTCCAATAGATAAAGGCGTCAAAAATCTGGGGCGTTGGAGCCGATTTGGGGCTGGTGTCCTGGTTATTTCCGAAATCGGAGACGATGAGGAACCCGAAATTGTCGTAGCCGCCCTCAAAGATGGGGCGCACGCGACGGAGTAAGAACTCATTCACCGCCGAGCCTGGCGGCACGGCGGGCTGATCCAGGTAGCCTCGGTAGTCCACCTGCACGAGCGCCCCGAACCGGAGCTGGAAATCCGAATCTGGAGAAGTCAGGAGGAGCCCAGGTCTTGCGCCAGGCCGGAGAGTGAGTCCGTTCTTCTTCGCGGCGACCGCTTGTGGTGACGGCTCTTTCTGCTCCAGGGTTTTGACCTGCCGATTCAGCTCGTCGATTTGCTTCTGCATCGCCTGTTCCTGCGGCGACGGCTCAGCTGGCTGGGCGGTTTCTACGGGCTGAGACGCTTGAGCGGCCGCGGGTGCTTCGGGCTTGGCCTGCTGCTGGTTAAACCGTTCCTCCAGCTGCTTGAGCTGACGCTCCAAATCCTCGACGCGCTGACGCAACGCCTGTTCTTCGGACGAAGGCGTGGTCTGAGCGTGTAGGAGAGTAGACGACAGCGACAAGAGGACAGCCGCGCTAGACGCGAGCGTCAATGACCGCAACGACCACATGGAAGGCTCTCCGTAACTGCGCGAAGAGATCTTCCGATGGTTCGGTCAGCTCGCTTCAATGACTATTTTTATCGTCGCCTTCGGCAGACCGGTCGGCGTTGTATTGCGATGCCCGCGTATGGACGTCCTAACCTTCGCGCGGCGGGCCAGGAGGGTTGAAGCGCACCTTCTCCCTGCGCTCGATCTGGGTGATGCGCCCTTCGTGCACAACGATTTCGATCGAGCCGAAACGCACTTCGCGGATCAGACGCACCAGCGTGCCCAAAACCTCCTCGGGCAAGGCGTGCTGCACATCGGCGAGCTCTTCGGCTGTTGCAATATCCACGCTATGCCCCGTTGCGGCTCGAACCATGCAACTGTAATGGCACGGTGAGGGAAGCGGAAGGAATTGGGAATTCTTTGCTTATGCCTCGCGCGAGGCGCAGCACACTTAGCTAAGCGCGGCTGGCGCGCGTCGCAGGTTGCTCGGCGGGAATCTGCTCACCGCTTTGATCGGCACTCAGGGCTTCCCGCAGAACTTCGCCCAAAATCAGGAGCGTGGGTCCGCCGGGAGGCATCTCGGCAGCCCGACGCGGCAAGTCATCCAGCGTCGTGTAGAGCTTCTTCGCGGCAGGCAACGAAGCGCTTTGCACGATAGCGACGGGATGGGTGCCAGGAACGCCTGCTTGCTTCAGCGCGTCCGCAAGCAGGTGCGCCTCGCCGACGCCCATGTACAGCACGGCGGTATCGCCCGCAGACACGGCGTTGGCCCATTCCCCGCCCTGCTGGTCGATTCCAATGCGTGGCGTCGCAAGGACGACGCTTCGGCTGGCGCCTCGCCGCGTGAGCGATACTTTCAACTCGGCTGCGGCCGCGAGGGCAGCAGTCACACCGGGGACCACCTCGCAGGCGATGCCATGCTCGGCAAGTGCGTCGAGCTCCTCTTGAGCGCGGCCGAAGACCATGGGGTCGCCGCCCTTGAGCCGCACCACCGTGTCATAGCGTGCGGCCGCCTCCACAAGGCAGCGGTTTATAAAACGCTGGTCGGTGGAGATCTGGCTGCAGCGCTTCCCAACCGCAACGATGCGAGCGCGGGAGGCGAGGGCCAGCACTTCCGGATGAACGAGCGCATCGTGGAACACGACCTCGGCCCGCTCCAGAATGCGCGCCGCGCGCAGCGTCAGGAGGTCCGGAGCCCCGGGCCCGGCGCCGACGAGATAGACCTTGCCCATCAGTCGATCAGCCCCGCGGCCACCGTCTGATCGGTGACCTCGTCGATGAGGATGAACGCGCCGGTGGCGCGGTTCGCAGCGTACGAGTCGCAGGCGATCGGTTGCTGCAGCGCGAAGTGCGCGTGCACGATATCGTTCATCCCGAGCTGTCCCGAGAACGGGTCGCGCTCGAGTGTATGG
>JBGPPC010000232.1:0-7293 GCA_041488355.1 Gammaproteobacteria bacterium | reverse complement strand
GGCGCGAGACGATGCCGCCGGACTGGCGCGCCTGGTAGAACGAATGACTCAAGCGCTGGACGTGCTGAAACAAGTCGGTGCGCAGATCGAGCATGACGCGATGGCCGGCGAGCTGCGCCCAGTAGCTGCGGTAGTACATCGACACGCCCCACACGGCGTACACCACCAGTAGTGTCGCCGCCATGACGTTGAACAGCCCCCAAGGGGTGGTCGCATTCCAGTCGGCCGGCAAATGCGATGCGACCCAGGCGAGATAGCGCTCGGTGGCCGAGAAGACGGGATCGGTGGGCTGGAGCGTGGCACCGGCCCGCGGTACCAGCCGGTCGGTCATGTACCGCAACGCAATCGCGAAAGCGGCTGGGAGCGTGAACTTGAGCACGCCTGCCAGCGTTGCACCGATGATCAACCACGCGTACGGACGCACGTAACGCAGGAAGCGGCGCACGGGCGGCGGATGCTTTAGAGGGATGGGGTCGGAGGCTAGGGCAGGCAAGGCGGGACGGTAATCTTCAGGAGCGGAACGGGCAGACGAGGCGTGCTAATTATCGCAGAATTTGAACGGAGCCCTTTGGGCCGTAAGGCGAGGAAGAATGCCTTCCTCCCTGACGTCATCCCGGCGTAGGCCGGGATCCAGAAACGCTTCTGGATTCCGGATCGCGTCGCGTCCGGAATGACGACGTGTCTGTTGGCCGTCATCCCGGCGTAGGCCGGGATCCAGGAGCGCATCTGGATGGCCGTTCCTCGAAGCGCTCCTGCGGCCCGCTTTCCGGATCGCATCGCTACCGCGTCGTGCCCGGAATGACGGTGTTGGTCTACGGAGTACCTGCGGTCAGCTCAATCGATTCGAAACTCGATCAAGAACGGTCCGCGCCGCCCGGTCGCTGCCTTGAACGCGTCCGCAAATCCTTCGAGCGTTTCCACGCGCGTGGCCTCTACGCCCATGCCGTCGGCCAGCTTGAGCCAGTCGAGAGTAGGGCGTGCGAGATCGAACAGTTCGTTCGAAACGCGGCCGGGCTGTGCGCCCACCGCGAGCAGCTCGCCGTGCAGGATCTTGTAGATGCGATTCGCGAAGACGACGTTGATGACGTCGAGCTTCTCGCGTGCTTGCGTCCACAGCGCCTGCAGCGTGTACATGCCGGCGCCGTCGGCCTGCAGACAGACCACCTTGCGTCCAGGGCAGGCCAGTGCCGCGCCGGTGGCGAGGGGAAACCCGATGCCTATGGCACCACCCGTGTTCTGCACCCAATCATGCGGGGCTGCGCCGAACGTCGGCGCGAATAGCGCGCGGCCCGAAGTTACTGCATCCTCCGCAACGATGCAGTTCTCGGGCAGCAGCGCGGCTATGGTGTGGGCGAAGGCTTCCGGCTCGAATTTCCCGCGGACGAGCTGCGGCGTCGATCCGCTGTCTGGAATGGGTACGATCTTCGGCGCACCCAGCTCGTCGGCCAGCCATTCGAGCGCGGCGACCGCGTCCTGCTCAGGCCGCGCAAGCATGTGCGTTTGTGCGTCGGGCGGCGAGACCAGGCTCGGCTTGCCGGGATAGGCGAAGAACGCGGTCGGCGGTTTGGCGCCGAGGAGAATCACGTGTCGTGTGCCCGCGAGCACCTTGAGTGCGTTGTCTACCACGTAAGGAATGCGATCCACCGGCACTCGGCCTCGGCCGCGCGCCATGCATGGGATTTGAGTAGGCGTGCGCAACTTCGCGCCGCTGACATGCGCGACGCGATGCGCCGCATAGAGGCCCCGCTCGGACAAAGTCTGGCCCGACAACACGAGCATCGCGGGTTCGCGGGTGCACAACGTTCGCGCGATCGTTGCGAGCAGGTCGGGCGCGACGGCAGGGCGGGCGGGCACTGGTAACGGCGCACCGACTTCACCCCCCTCGTTCCATGCTGTGTCAGCCGGCAGGATCAGCGTGGCAATCTGTCCGGGCGGGGTCATCGCTGCTTGCACCGCTGCTGCCGCGTCTGCGCCGACGCGGGTGGAGGAGGTGCTCGTGCGCACCCAGTGGGATACCGCGCGCGCGAGCCCCTCGGTATCCGTGGTGAGCGGTGGATCGAGCGGACGGTGATAAGTGGCGTGGTCGCCGACGATGTTTACCATCGGCGCATTTGCCCGGCGGGCGTTGTGCACGTTGGCGATGCTGTTGGCGAACCCCGGACCGCAATGCGTGAGCGTGGCGGCGGGCTTTCCGGTCATGCGCGCGTAGCCGTCCGCGCAGCCGGTCACGACTGTCTCGGCCAAGCCGAGGATGCAGCGCATTCCCTCGACCTTGTCGAGTGCAGCGACGAAGTGCATCTCGGAGGTGCCAGGGTTGGCGAAGCAGGTATCGATGCCGCTGGCGAGCAGCGTGCGGACAAGGCTTTCGGCGCCGTTCATAAGGTTTGTGAGGCGCGGTTGTCGAGCGTGCGCCGGTCGTTATGGTAAACGACTGCTCTCGGGGGAACAATCGGAGTGAGGAGGAAGGATCGTCGTCTCCGCGCCGTCACCCCGGAAGGTTCTTAATCCGGGGCGGAATCCAGGCGCATTCAACAATAGACACCGGATGGCCGTGCCTCGGACGCTGCCCCGCGTTTTCAGCGTACGCCGGAATAGCGATGTTTGCCAAGGTTAACCAAACATGGCCGGCGCATACTACCCGTAGCTCCGGATCCAGCTGTGCAGGCCCTTACTCTCCCGGTACACGAGCAAGGTCCCGGCAATACACCAGTTCGCGAAGAGCGCCATCCAGCCCACGACGGGCCGCCCGATCCCTCGCCGGAAGGCGCTGCGTTGCGGAAACTAGTCAGTCGGTGTAGCTTAATCTGTGTTGCGGTTGTCATAATCAGCCTCAACACCGCAACAACCTGGCAGCTACGCTGCTTGCTTTCGGCGGGGCAGCGAATGCGCCAACGTCTAAACAGCACGTATAGGGGAGGAAACCATGGGACCGCTAAGAAACTGGACGGTAGCGCTTGCGTCAACGCTGACCCTCTGCCTGGCATCGCTGGGCGCCCAGGCTGCGGATATGGAGAAGAAGGGTCATTTCACCGGAACCCACACCTGGTACGCCGTCGGCAAGGCTGCTGAAATCGAGAAGAACCACTGGTTCTGGACCGGTGAGTTCAGCGGGGTCTTCATCAACGACGCGGGATCGGGGTTCCTGCACCTGGCTTCGGTTGCCTGCCCTGGAATGAACGATATCGCCGCGGACGGTAGCAATTTCGCTCACGGCTACTGTACTGTCACCGACAGCAGTGGTGACATGGCGTACCTGGCCTGGAAGTGCAAGGGCAAGATGGGAGACAAGTGCGTGGGCGATTTCCGCTGGACCGGTGGAACCGGCAAGTACACGGGGATCAAAGGGGATAACAAGTTTATCAGTCACGGAATCGCCTCCACGAGTTCTGGGTATGCGGTTTGGACCGACGCTAACTGGGAACTTCCCTGAGCCACGTGACGCCCGCTCTTGACTGGCACCCCGCTCTCGCAGCGGGGTTTTTCTTTTTCGGGCATCTAAATCTAAGATGAGCGTGACGAAGGCCGGACACATCTGATTGTCCCCGGAGCGTCGGGAAGGAAACTCAGGGATCGGACGATTAAGGGGCTGCGCGCTGAGATCGAAGCCTGAAGCTAAACAACCGACAACACCGCCGCCGCAAACTCTTGCGGTGCTTCCTGCGGGAGGTTGTGACCTACGCGCGGAATCACTTTGCGCTCGTACTTTCCGCTGAAGAACCGAGCGTCGTGCTTGGACCCGCCCGAGGGCATGACTCCGTCGCCGCCGCCATCCAGCGCGACCGTGGGCACCGAGATGCGCGGTTGAGTTGCGAGGCGGCGCTCGATGTCCTCGACTGCAGGATCTCCAGGCACAAGTGCGTAGCGGTGGCGGTACGAGTGGATGACGACCGGAACGAAATCGGGATTGTCGAAGGACACGGCGGTGTGCTCATAAGTCGCGTCATCGAAGTCCCAATTCGGTGACCATAGCTTCCACAGCAGCTTGCACAGCTCAGTGCGGTTCTGCTCAAGGCCGGCGCGGCCGCGCTCACCGTGAAAATAGTACTGGTACCAGTAACGGAGCTCGTTCTCCGGCGCCGCGGGTGTGCTCGAGCCCGCAATGTCCTGGATGTTGTAACCATTACCTGACACCAGCCCGTGCGCGCGCTCGGGCCACAGCGCAGCGACGATGCACGCGGCGCGCCCGCCCCAATCGTAGCCGGCCAGAACGGCGCGCTCGATCGCCAACGCGTCCATCAACCTCAGCAGGTCTTGTCCCAGTACGGCTTGCTGTCCCGAGCGCGGCGTGTTCGCCGAGAGGAAGCGTGTGGGTCCGTACCCGCGCAGATATGGCGCTACAACGCGACATCCCGCTGAGACGAGAAGCGGCGTCACCGCGTCGTAGGCGTGCACGTCGTAGGGAAAGCCGTGCAGCAGCATCACTGGTCTGCCGTTCGCAGGCCCATTGTCCTCGTACGCGACGCTGAGGACACCGGCGTTCACTCGCTTCAACATGGAAGCTGCATGGTTTAGGGCGGGTCACCAAGGACTAAGATGCAGAGCTTATACCGGGGCGAGTGCGGATAGGAACCTGCCTTTGCGCGCCATGTCGAACTCGGAGGTAGGTCCGGTTCAACCCGCATCATTCCCTAGGAGATCACCATGCCAGCGAAACCAAAGCCCATTCCTGACGACTACCGCGCTGCCACGCCTTACCTGTGCGTCAAAGGCGCAGCCAGGGCGATAGATTTCTATGTGCGCGCGTTCGGCGCGAAGGAGCAGATGCGGATGCAACAACCGGATGGCCGAATCGGGCACGCCGAGATCCGCATCGGCGCGGCTCCGATCATGCTTGCCGACGAGTTTTCGGAGATGGAATTTCGCAGCCCGCAGTCGTTAGGCGGCAGCCCCGTCAATATCCTCGTTTACGTCGAGGACGTGGACGCGCTGGTGAAACGCGCGGTCCTCGCTGGTGCGACCCTCACGCGCCCCGTCGCAGATCAGTTCTACGGCGATCGCTTGGGGGTGCTCAAAGATCCGTTTGGCCATTCCTGGTCTTTCGCATCGCGGATCGAGGATCTGTCGCTCGAAGAGATACTGCGGCGCGCCCCGAAGGCTGTGGCCTAATACTGAGAAGCAGTCTCGCCCGGCGCTACTGCTGCATGTTCTTGTGCTGGGCCTTCATGAACGCGTGGATCTCGTCCATCGACACGGTGCCGTCATGGTCGGCATCGATTGCATCGAAGTTCTTGGCTACGCGCGGCATCGCCTTCGCTTCTTCCTTGTCGAGGGTGCCGTCGTGATCTCCGTCTGCCTTGTCGAAGGCTGCCTTGCCCTTCTCGTGCATGGTTTTCTTGGCCTGCATCATCGCCGCCTTGATCTCGTCCATCGATACGGTGCCGTCATGGTCGGTGTCGATTGCATCGAAGTTCTTGGCTACGCGCGGCATCGCTTTGGCTTCTTCCTTGGTCAGCGTGCCGTCGTTGTCCTTGTCGGCCGCCTTGAAAGCGGCATCCAGCCTGGCGGCGTGATCGTCCGCCCACGATATGCCGGGCAGTCCGAGCGCTGCGGCGAGGGCCAAAGCGGAAGCGACGAGGCTGGTCTTCAGCATGATGAGCTCCTTGAGGTTGTATAGATTACAAACGCCGCGGCATCCCGCCGGTTGACTTGGGCGTGGTGCGCTCCGTAAGCGAATTGGACTTCGCTTGTTAGGGAAAGTTGACGGTCGATGGAGCGCGGATCCGTGTAGATCATGGATTGGATTAGATGGCGCAATGCGCGTGCCGAGCTCTGCGCACGCCGTTTCAACTGCTCGCGTGCGGACCAAGCGGAAGGAGTTACCGGGCAGGCTCTGAGCTGGTCGAAGGGCCCAAAACGAACGGCGCCAAGTCTCCAGTCAGTCACGTGACAGCACAATACTATTTTTCGCGGCAGGTACATCGGCCCGCTCGATACACGCAAAATAGTATCTAATGTTGCCCCCCAGAGTATCAGACCCCGCGGCCGCCCCGCCTATCATAAGTGTCGCCGATGTGACCAACGGCCGCACCGGGTCAAATAAAACTATTCTGGAGGAGAGTACCCCATGAAGCTGAAATCAGGCCTCGCGCTGGCATTCGGCCTCGCCGTTGCCGGTGTTGGTGTTTCGCACGCTGCCACAGAGCTCGTCATCGCGACCGTCAACAACGGCCACATGATCGAGATGCAGAAGCTGACCAAGTTCTTCGAGCAAGCGAATCCCGACATCAAGGTCAAGTGGGTCACCCTGGAAGAGGGCGTGCTGCGCCAGCGAGTGACGACCGACATCGCCACCAAGGGTGGTCAGTTCGACATCATGACCATCGGCATGTACGAAACGCCGATCTGGGGCAAGAAGGGTTGGCTGCAAGAGCTCAAGCCCGATGCCGCGTATGACGTCGATGATCTTCTGCCCGCGATGCGGCAGGGCTTGTCGGTCGACGGCAAGCTGTATGCGGCACCGTTCTACGGCGAAAGCTCCATGTTGATGTATCGCAAGGACCTCGCCGACAAAGCCGGCGTCAAGCTGCCGGAGCGTCCGACCTGGGAGCAGGTCAAAGATTTGGCCGCCAAAATCCACAATCCGCCGAACGTGTACGGCATCTGCCTGCGCGGCAAGCCGGGCTGGGGCGACAACATGGCCTTCCTGACCACGCTGGTCAACACCAACGGTGGACAGTGGTTCGACATGAGCTGGAAGCCGCAGCTCGAATCCAAGCCCTGGAAAGACGCGATCAACTTCTACGTGGATCTGCTGAACAAGTACGGGCCGCCCGGATCCTCCGCTAACAGCTTCAACGAGATCCTGGCGCTGTACAACGAAGGCAAGTGCGGCATGTGGGTCGACGCCACGATCGCGGCTTCCTTCATCAGCGATCCGAAGCAAAGCAAAGTTGCGGACAAGGTCGCGTTCGCGCAAGCGCCGATGGCCGTGACGCCCAAGGGGGCGAACTGGCTGTGGGCGTGGGCGCTGGCGATCCCGGCGGGCTCCAAGAACCAGGAAGCGGCACAGAAGTTCATCGCTTGGGCCACGTCGAAGGAATACATCAAGCTGGTTGGCAAGGAAGCGGGCTGGGGCAGTATTCCCACCGGTACGCGCAAAAGCACCTATACGAACCCGGACTTCCTGAAGGCGGCCAAGTTTGCCGACGCCGAGAAGAAAGCGATCGACTCCGCCAATCCTAATGACAGCACGCTGCCGAAATCGCCATACGTCGGGGTGCAGTTCGCGGCGATCCCCGAATTTCAGGCCATCGGCATTGCGGTGGGACAGCAGATGAGCGCGGCGCTGGCTGG
>JBGPPC010000231.1:0-7297 GCA_041488355.1 Gammaproteobacteria bacterium | reverse complement strand
GCCTCGCATTTGCCCGCCGAGTGGCACGCGACCACCGCGTGGGGAATGTTCAACGTCATGGCGGCCACGCTGCTGGTGGTGTACGCGGTGTGGGGCGTGTCGATGTACTACCGCAGCTACTGGGCGCAGCTCGCCGGCCATCGCGTCATGCTCGATCTGCGCACCGACTTGTTCCAGCACGTCCAGCGCTTGAGTCATTCGTTCTACCAGGCGCGCCAGTCCGGCGGCATCGTCTCGCGCCTGACCGCTGACATCGCGCTGGCACAAAACTTCGTCGGCGCCGCTATGACCAACATCTGGATGGACGTGGTGGCCTGCGTGTTCTACGTGGCCCTGCTGTTCTCCATGGACGTGCAACTCACCCTGGTGTCGCTGTGCGTCTTCCCGCTGTACATCCTGTGCATGCGGACGTTCGGCGTGGAGTCCAAGCGCACTTCCAAGCAGGTGCAAGAGGCGATGGAAGAGTTCTCGGGCGATCTGCAGGAGCGCGTTGCGGGCTATGCGCTGGTGAAGAGCTTCGCCAGCGAGCAGCGCGAGGCGCGCTCTTTCTTCGCCGGTGCGCGCAGCCTCTACGACCTGGTCATGGAAAATGCGCGCATCACCAATCTGTCGAGTACGCTGGTGCAGTGGCTGACCGAGATGGCGACTCTGGTGCTGATCTGGTACGGCGGCTATCGCATTTTCAAGGGGGAGAGCACGATCGGCGAGGTGATCGCGTTCATCCTGTTGCTGCGCCAGCTCTACTTTCCGGTCAACCGCATCAGCGAGATGAACACGGTGCTGCACAATTCGCTCGCCGCGATCGAACGCATCTTCGAGGTCTTCGACACCGCGCCGGAGGTGACCGAGCGGCCGAAAGCCCGCAGGCTGCCCCGGCTCTCGGGCGAGATCGCATTCGAGCAGGTCGACTTCGGCTACACGCCCGAGCGGCTTATTCTCCGCGACATCGATCTGCGTATCCGTGCTGGGGAAGTGGTGGCCCTGGTCGGTCCGAGCGGCGCTGGCAAGACCACGCTGGTGCAACTCATCCCCCGCTTCTACGATCCGACGGCCGGCCGCGTGCTGGCCGACGGAATCGACGTGCGCGAGGTGACTTTGCGTTCGCTGCGCGGCCAGATCGGCATCGTCGCTCAGGACACGATCCTGTTCTCGGGCACGGTGCGCGAGAACATCCTCTATGGCAACCCGGATGCCTCCGATGAGGAGCTGCTCGCCGTCGCGCGCGCCGCGCACGTCGAGGAGTTCGTCGCCGAGCTGCTAGAGGGCTACGACACGCTGCTCGGGGAACGCGGCACGAAGCTCTCGGGCGGCCAGCGCCAGAGAATCGCTATCGCGCGAGCGTTCCTGATCGATCCGCGTATTTTGATTCTGGACGAAGCCACCAGCGCGCTGGACAGCGAAAGCGAGCGCCTCATCCAGGATGCGCTCGCACGCCTGATGCGAGACCGCACCAGCGTGATCATCGCGCACCGGCTGTCCACCGTCCTGCATGCCGACCGGATCGTGGTCCTGGACGAAGGGCGGATCGTGCAAGTTGGACCCCACGCCCGGCTCGTCGAGCAGGACGGTCTGTACCGACGCCTCTACGAAACTCAGTTCCGGGCCGAAGCCTATCGAGCGGCCGTGGTGATGTGAGTTGACTAGCCCCCCAACTTCACCGCACGCCCCACCCGCTCCCGCTTGCGCTATATTTCGGCTTCTGCCGGAAAGCGTTCGACTCGATCTCTGCCGCAGCCGTCGACATTCAAGAGAGGAGCTTCCATGAGATATTTTTTGTCGGCATTGCTTGCCCTGTTGAGCGCGCAAGTGTTCGCGCAGCCGGTGTCGGCTATTCCATTCGACTCGGTCCCCGATCCACTGAAGTTACCGGATGATATCCACTTCGGCGAAGTAACCGGCGTGGCAGTGAATTCCCGGGGGCACGTTTTCGTGTTGTCTCGCGGGAACACCGCCGGCCCGGCGTACGCGGCGGCAGCCACGCAGCTGCTCGAGTTTGGTCCCGCCGGCGAGTTCATCCACGAGATCGGCAGGAACCTCTACGCCTGGTCATTTGGTCACACCGTGCGGATCGATGCAAGCGACAACGTCTGGGTCGCGGACAAAGGTTCGGACATGGTGATCAAGTTCAATCCTCAGGGCCGCGTGGTCATGGTGTTCGGACGCAAGCAGGAAGCCTCGGATGAAGAAACCGCGCCGTTGAAGCACCCGAAACCGCCGCTGCCCCCGGACGACGGACGCTTCAGACAGGTAACCGATATGACCTGGGACCCGGCGGGCAACACCTACATCAGCGACGGGTATATCAATTCGCGCGTCGCGAAAGTAGACAAGAACGGAAACTGGATCAAGTCCTGGGGAGAGCGCGGCAACAAGCCCGGCGAATTCAACACTCCGCACAGCATCGCCGCGGACGTGCGCGGCAACATCTACGTGGCGGATCGCGGCAACCGTCGCATTCAAGTCTTCGACGGCGACGGCACATTCCTGCGCGAGATCAAGATCGACGTGCCCTACGATGAGAACGCCCGCCCTGCCATCGGCAAGAAGCCAGATCTCGCCAAGATCGAAGCGTCCGGAGGGCCCTCGACGTTTGCGCCCGGCGCACCGTGGACGGTTTGCATCACACCGGGACCGAATCAGGTCCTCTACACCTCCGACGCCTGGCCGGGCCGGATCTACAAGCTCACTCTGGACGGAAAGGTGCTGGGCGTGCTCGGCGAATCGGGCAAACAGCTGAAGCAGTTCGGATGGATCCACGAGATCGCGTGTCCGTCCGAGAACGTCCTCTACGTCGCCGAACTGTTGAACTGGCGCGTGCAGAAGTTGATTCTGCACCCGCAGTAACTGACAACAGCGGCGCGCAGCGAAGGAGGAGGAATCACGAAAGCAGTTACCGCACTGATCGTGTCAGGAACGATCGCCGTCGGCCTGCTCAGCAGCGCTGCCGCTTCTGCCGGCGGCAGCGGCGAGGTCACCCTGATTCACATGGGAGACCTCCACGGCCACCTGGTTCCACGCCCCAGCGTTCGAGACGGCGAAAGCGGCCAAACGCTGGGCGGTCTCGCCCGGATCTACACAAAGATTCAAGAAATCCGCGCCCGCGAGAAAAACACCCTCCTGGTCAACACCGGCGATACCGTTCAGGGCTCCGCCGAAGCTCTCTTCACGCGCGGGCAGGCGATCGTCGACGTGCTGAACCGTTTCGAGATCGACGCATTCAACCCGGGCAACTGGGATTACGTCTATGGCAGCCGGCGATTCGTCGAGACCTTCGCCGGCAAGGCGCCGAAAGCACACTGGAATGCGATCGCGGCGAACCTGTATTACGTGACGGTCGACGCCGAACCGCAGACGTTCTTTCCGGAATCGGGCGGCCAGCGCGTCCTGCCTCCGTATTTGATCAAACAGTTCGGCGCGCTGAAGGTGGGCATCCTGGGACTGACCACCGATCGCGGTCCGACGGCTGTCGGAAGAACCGTTACCAAAAGCCTTGTGTTCTCCACAGGGGAGACGGAGCTCGGAGAATTCATCCCTATCCTGCGCAACGTCGAGAAGGTCGACCTGCTCGTCGTGGCTTCCGAACTGGGTTTGGCCAACAACATCCGGCTCGCGGAACAGTATCCCGGCATCGACGCCATCCTGTCCTCCGACATGCACGAGGAAACGCGCGAACCGGTGGTCACGAAGACCGGCACGGTCGTTGTCGAATCAGGTCAGGATGGGACCATGCTGGGGGAGCTGAATCTCAAGATCAGCAATGGCCGCTTGCAAAGCTGGCACTGGACTGTGCATACGATCAATGGGGCCATCCCGGAGGATCCCAGCATCGCGCAGGCGGTGAAGCAGGCGCGTAAATCCTTTGTGAGCGGGCCCGATTTCGTCGAGCATGTAAACCCATTCAACGGCGCGCGGCTCACGCGTCCCATCGACACGGTGGTGGGTTATACCAAGATTGCGTTGGATCGAGACGGTCTGTCGAACAACGATGTGCCCGCCGTGATCGAGGGCGCCTCGCACGATTTCCTGACCGATGCCTTCCGGATCATCTCAAAAGCCGACATCGGCGCGATGCGCGGATTTCGCTATGGAACAGTGGTCCCACCGGGGCCGATCAAGCTGGAGGATCTCTACCACTTCATCCCTATCGGCCCCGAGATCGGCGTCGTCCGCATTCAGGGCCGCTGGCTCAAGCGCCAGCTTGAAAATTCCGCTGAAGGGTCTTTGGACCCGAACCCGGCAAACTGGACGGGGGGCTGGCTGTTCGGCGTCAGCGGTCTCACGCTCGATCTCGACCCTTACCAGGCCTTCGGATTCCGCGTCTCCAACATTCGCGTCAACGGCAGGCCGCTCGATCCGGAGGCCGTGTACTCCTACGCAGGATATTGGTACGCAGACGACCCTGATGACGTCAACGGGTGCGACTGTCCGAAGATTCCGGGTACGTTCATCCGGATCTTGAAGGGCGAAAGCGGAGAGATTCTCGATGGAACCGACGTAGTGGTCCGCTACCTGGAGTCTCTGCCCAACAAGACCGCAGATCCGCAGCTGCACCGGATCCATCTGCTGAAGCCATTGCCCAAGCCGCTGTTCGGTTTCCCCGAAATTCAACCGCTGCACGGCGCGAGGCCGAACTAGTGGCTAGCAACTGTGAGGGCGGAAGCGCCCAAATTAGGACGTTCTGCCAGAGGACCCTCCGCCAGGCTTAGCTTTCCCGATGCTCGCGCTTTTTTCCGATAGCATGAGCGGGAGCTGGATCTTTTCTCGAGGAGCTGCCGAATGGACTCCAGAAGCAAACCCGATTTCGACGGCGTGCCGGCGACCAAGGGTTCCAAGTTCGTGCTCCAGGCCGACGACGGCACGAGCTACTGGCAGCCTAAGCCTGCCAACGGTTACGCGACCATCAAAGTAAATCCGGACAACTGCTCTTCCAATCAAGTCACGATGGGCATTCAAGTAGTGGCGCCCGGTGGTCACGTTCGCGAGCACTGGCATTCGCGCAACGAAGAGATTCTGTTCTGCTTCGAGGGTGCAGGCGCGATTCTCGTAGACGGTGAACCGCACCCGTTCATACCTGGCACCACCGCGTATCTGGGGCGATGGGTGAAGCACAAAATCATGAACGAAGGCGCCGGTCCACTCAAGTTCACGTGGACCTTTCTGCCTCCCGGGCTCGATCAGTTCTTCGCTGGCATCGGTCAGCTGCGTCTCGCCGGTGACCCGGCACCCGAGCCTTTCGACCGTCCGGAGGACACCATCGCCGTCGAAGGACGTACCGGCTTCGGCCCTCCGCTCGGGGCTTAGCACTTGGTGGATCGAGAGTGCCTTATGTTTCGCATCGCCAGCACAGGCCCGGCCGTCATCCCGGCGCAGGCCGGGATCCAGGGGAGTCGAACAAGGACACTGGATTCCGGCCTGCGCCGGAATGACGAGCCTTCATTGTCCAACTTCGCAACGGTGAATAATTAGACCGCTATGCCGATTGCGCCCATACCAGACGGCGAGCTGTACTTCGAGACGAGCGGATCGGGGCCGCCGCTGATGCTGGTGTCCGGTCTGAATGGGACAGCGCGCTTCTGGAGCCTGCAGGTGCCCCGGCTCGCGGAGCGTTTTACCGTGGTCGTCCACGACCATCGGGGCGTCGACCGCAGCAGTCGCGACGCCATCGTCTATTCCATCGAGCAGATGGCGGGCGACACGCTGGCGCTTATGGACTACCTCGGCATCGACAGCGCGGCGATGGTCGGACAATCCACAGGCGGAGCCATCGGCCAGCACCTTGCAGCCACACACCCGCAGCGAATCTCGCGACTCGTCCTGTCTTCCACCTGGACGCATGCCGACGCTTACTTCACGCGCCTGTTCGAGCTGCGCCGAGACTTGCTGCGCAACGCTGGGATGGAGCTCTACATACGGGACGGAAGCCTTCTGCTATATCCCCCGGAGTGGCTGCGAGAACACGACCGGGAGATAGCCGAAGCGGAAGCACGCTCGGTGGCCAGCGCGTCGTCCCCGGAGATCCTGATCAGTCGCATCGAAGCATTGCTGCGCTTCGACGGACGGACTCTCGCCCCACGCATACGTTGCCCCGCTCTGGTGATCGCCGCTCTCGATGACCGGATCACACCACCTTATTTCTCACGCGCCTTGGCGCAGGCGATTCCCGGAGCGCAGCTGGTTCTACTCGACGGCGGCGGCCACTTCCTGCCCATTGTCGAGGCGGAGCGCTACGGAGAGATCGTGCTCCGCTTTCTGAGCGAGCGCGGGAAATATGCGGCCTGTTGAAGCTTGCGGAATTGGCTAGCGGTGACCGCACCACCCCGCCTGCTGCACAGGCACCACTCCTCTGGCAGCTCCCACCACCCCGTCTGCTTCGCAGACACCCCTCCTCTGGCAGGAGGGGAGAACTACTTCTTCTTCTCTCCCCTCCTTTTCAAGGAGGGGTGGCGCGAAAGCGACGGGGTGGTTCTGGCTTCGCGCTCACTCTCCCTCACATCGAAACGCCGACACATCGCCTCAGTTGCCTTTCTTCTTGATCTCCCCAAAAGGCGTCTCCAAGGTTCCGTCATTGTTGATGTCGAGCGCAACGTCGTTGTCACTGGACTCGCCGGGTTTGTGCAGGTAAACCTTCTCGCCGTCCATCCAGCACTCGAATTCCTCCGGGTCGCCCAGCGACTTCAAGGTCGCCTTGCCCGAGCGGAAAACAATCTGGAAGCTGGCCGCCCCACCGGCGGTAGACGCGTACCGTCCTTCGAACTTCCCTGCGCAACTCTTCAGCCTCGGCCTGGGCGGTGTGCCAGCAGCAGGCAACGCAGGTTTCGCTGGCACTGCTAGACGACGTAGGTTCTGCGCGCCCGCCCAGGCGGTGCGATTATCGGACAGTTGAACCTGGTACTCCATTCCCAACTCGCTGATGATCTCGCCATCGACCCACCGTCCCTCGACGTTGACCTGTACCTTGTCGTGCAGCGCGAAGAGCCCACGCGCCCTGTCCACGTCCGTAAGCGGTCCGACTCGGCGCAGTTCGGTGGGGTAGGACTTCACGACCTCGAGCGATGGTCCGAGGCGCACCAGATAAGAATCCCCATTTGCCCGCAGGATCACGGCGGCGTACCAGCCGCCTGCGGTCGCGACGCTGACCGTCTCTCCGATCTTGAATCCATTGGCGTCGGGTTGTGGATTGGCTTGAGCTCCAGCGCCGCCTGTTGCGGCCTGGGCTTCCGCTGGTGTTTGCACGTGACACAGCTGAAGCACCATCATGGCCTGCTGACGGGTCACCTTGCCACGCTGGGCAGGCTGT
>JBGPPC010000230.1:0-7305 GCA_041488355.1 Gammaproteobacteria bacterium | reverse complement strand
GGTGGCGATCATGCGGGCCACCGACATGCTGATGGCCTTTCCCACCCTGCTGCTGGCCCTGATCATCGTCACCGCGCTGGGCGGCTCGCTCGGCAACGAGATCCTGGCCATCGGCATCGCGCTGACCCCGAACTTCGTGCGGCTGGCCCGCAGCCTGGCGCTCAGCATCCGCGAGACCGACTACGTCATGGCCGCCCGGGCGCTGGGCAGCGGCCAGCTCCGGGTCATGGCGCGGCACGTCTTCCCCAACGCCCTGTACGGCCTGGTCGTCGTGGCCACCCTCTACATCGCCACCGCCATCCGCACCGAGGCGGGCCTGTCGTTCCTCGGCCTCGGCATCCCCCCGCCCACGCCGAGCTGGGGCAACATCCTCAGCGAGGGCCGGCAGTACATCAAGTGCTGCCCCTGGATCACGACCTTCTCCGGGCTGGCGATCATGCTGGCCGTGCTCGCCTTCAACATCGTGGGCGACGCCCTACGCGACCTCCTCGATCCGAGGCTGCGAGGGGAGTAACGTCGCTTGACTCGGCGCCGGGGCGAGGGTAAGGTGCGTGAGTCACCGCGGGGTGGAGCAGCCCGGTAGCTCGTTGGGCTCATAACCCAAAGGTCGCTGGTTCAAATCCAGCCCCCGCAACCATTGACGGCGAGGGGTTAGCGGACGCAGGCGCCGCTAGCCCCTTTTCGTTTACCCAGACTTCACCCAGGAATTGGTGCGACGTTGGGCGCGGGCTTCTGGCGATGAGTTCTGCGACTACCCAGTCTGGCCGTGATTCGAATCAGCCCCTAAAGTGCGGCCGATGTACTTCACCCTGCAGCTCGCCGAAAGTTACTTGACGGGGCCATTGTTTCGCGAGATTCTCGCGCGCATCGAGCGGCTGGCGTGGCATCCGACATGATCGAACGCACAGCGACGGTGACGCCGACAACCGAGCACGAGTGTCCCCGCGCGGGGGTTCACGAGCGACAGAGCCTCGTCCGAGGCGAGGTCGTGCTACCGTTTCGCGCCTACCTCAGAGAGGACCACCGGCATGGACCCTTTGCAATTGGTCCGGCTTACGCGGTTGATGTCGCGCAGCCAGGGACGGCCTGAGCTTGCGGTGGCGCTGATTGATGGTCCGATAGCTCTCGATCATCCCGATCTGGCCCAGTCGAGAATAAGGGGAATTCCGGCTGACGTTCGCGCGTTTTGCTTGCGCCTCGAAAGTGTGGCCTGCATGCATGGGACCTTCGTTGCGGGAATGTTGGTAGCACGCCGGGGATCCCCAGCTCCAGCGATCTGTCCTGGCTGTACTTTACTTCTGCGCCCAATCTTCACGGAACACAAGAACGGCAACGGCCCAATGCCGAGCGCTTCTCCTGCCGAGCTTGCCACGGCCATCATCGATGCAATTAGCGCGGGCGCAAGTGTCATCAATCTGAGCGCTGCCCTGGCACAACCGTCATCGCGCGGCGAGCGCCAGTTGGAGCAGGCTTTGGATTATGCGGCTCAGCGCGGAGTGCTGGTTGTCGCGGCGGCTGGAAACCAGGGCACGGTCGGTAGCTCCGCCATCACACGTCATCCCTGGGTGATTTCGGTTATCGGATGCGACCTGGAAGGTAGGCCCACTGCGGAGTCGAACCTGGGAAGTTCCATCGGCACGCGCGGTTTGGCGGCGCCGGGAGAAAACATCACGAGTTTGGGGACAGACGGCAAGCCAGGAACATTCGGCGGCACCAGCGCTGCGGCGCCCTTCGTGACCGGCGCGATCGCTTTGCTCTGGTCAGAGTTTCCCAGCGCTAGCGCCGTGCGAATAAAGCTGACAGTGACCCAAGCCGGCAGGCGATCTCGGAGAAGCATTGCTCCGCCTGTGTTGGATGCCTGGGCCGCGTATGAAGCCATGAGCATGAACTAGCTCGGGAGATGGGCATGGGAAAGAAAAAGCGCGATACCGAACCCGATGCGTTGGAACGCCCAGCTCATCGCGTACGGCTTCCGGGATTTCTAATCGAGAAGGAGGTCGGACTCGGCGACCTGCTCAAGAAAACGACCTATGCCATGGGTATCCAGCCCTGCGGCGGCTGTGAGAAGCGCGCAGCGGCACTGAACCGCTGGATGACCTTCTCTCGATGACATTGGCCATGAAACACCTAGTTCTAAAGGAGGGCCACGATGGAACAATCTCAGACTGAAGTTCCAGCGCAAATCGTAAATCCATCCCCAGTTCGGGATGATCCACCCGCAATCGCTGCACTGTCCGTCGCGCCGGCGGTTCAGACTGTTTCCCCGCAAGCCTGTCCGACCTGCGGAACCGCGCCCTCTGCCAGCGGTGCAACAGCCAGCGCGCCCCGCTACATCTATGCCATCGGCAAAATTGAGGCACGTTTCCCCGGCATTTCTGCGGAGAAGGAGTTTGTCCAGGCCACAGGCCGGGCTGACACCAAGGGCCACACGGACCGGCAGAGCCTTTACGCCGTGTTGTCCAAGCCGGAGAACCGCTATCTGGTGCGGCAGCTCTGCTTTGTCATGACCGTCGAAGGTCTGGAAACCTACATTCTCGTCCCGCGCGACCCGGCGGACATCAGTCTGCTGGTGGAGGCGCTGCGGCCCACGCCTCAACCCGGGGACCTTGACGTCGTCATCGGAACTCTGGGGCCCATCGCTCCGCCGCAGATGTGCAACGGGCTGATGGTGCCTATTGTGGTCTTCGACCAGATTTATTCGTTTGACCGCGAGGCCCTGATCAAGGCGATACCCAAACCGGAGAAGACCTCCGCCAAAGAGTTTGCGCCCGCGGCCGAGGAATTGTTCGACCGCATCATGCAGTTGACCGACAACGCTGGAGCCACCGACGAGCATCGCGCCCTGAACTACCTGGCAGTGCGTTACCACGCCATCTACGCGAAAGCTGCCGAAGAGTTCGCGCGGAACTCTTCGCTCACTGGCGTGTACGTCCAGGGGTCTCCGCTCAGCGGCGTGCGCAGGGTGTTGGACGTGATCTTTTCCTATACTAACCGCAATACGGATGTGGTGGATAAGTGCTCTGTGCGGGTGGACGTAACCGACGAATTCCCGTTCCTGGTGACCAAGCTGTCACCGTATTACGACCGCTGAATGAGGAGGTAGTAAGCGAGAATGAATAATATGCCAGGGTTTCGAGCCCGAGGATCGTAGCGCGGTCACGGAGGGTGCTCATGCTTCACGGCGGTCTCGATGCCCGTGAGCCGTCGCTCGAGCGCGTGGACCCGCTCCAGCGCCGCGTGCCAGCGCTGTTCCAGCGTCTCAGCCACCAAGCGATGGTCGGGCTCGACTGCGTCGTACTGCCGTCGCCCGCTCCGCCTCGTATCGCGCCTCTCGGAGTTCGAGCTCCAGCGCGCGAAACGGGTTCGCCGTTGTCTCTTCGATCGCGGTCTCCCGACTCAAGAGCGCCGCCTCTATGGCCCTCGGCGCGAGGACGCGGAGAATCTCACGCTCGATCGCGTCGTCGACGCGCAACGCCCCGAAAGAGATGCAGCCGCCGTGGCATCTACTCCTGGGGCGGCTGACGTCTGAGTCTGGGAGCGTGTGTCACGAGGCCGGGGCCCAGACACCGCGTCCCTGGCGCGGTTCGATCGAGCGGAAAGCGTAGTGCAGCGCCGCCCGCTCCGGCCAAACGCCTGGCCCGTCACTGGCGGGTTGAAGGCCCCTTCTCAGTCACCGCCGGGTGTTGCCCCGCTTGGCACAGGGCGGATGACGCCCCTGCTATGCTGGGCGATCCTGCCAAAGTCAGTGGGCGTAGTCAAAGGGCAACGGCAGCTGTTACAGTTTTTCGGTGATGAGACGGCGGATGCGTTGAGCGGCCGTCCGATTGTTGGCCATTCACCTGGCATGGTGGCGTCCATGGTGCATGTTTACAGACAATCTGAGAGCCCAAAACGCTTTGCCAACGCAAGCCGAGGGCGCCGCTCGTTCTGAGTTCGAGCGTGCGGCGCGATCTGGAACACTTAGCCCGCCACTGACCACTACGCCGCCCAAGCTAGCCGAAGCAACATTGGGATATTTATGAAACAGAAAGACGATTGACATCCCACCGGGCCCGCGATATAACTCAGGCGAGAAAAAAGGTGGGTTAAAGCTCCTATACAGCACGACTGTCATTAAACTGAGAGGAGCGTTCGAATGGCAACGCCGAGCTTCAACGCCGAGAGCGCGCTGTACCGGACAACCCACAGCTATCGGAGCACGGCGCGACTGCATCGCGGTGGCGACACGATCGCTCGTGACTCGAAATTCCTGATTCCCGCCGCAGGAGCACATTGCACGTGCCCTTGTTGCCTTCAGTACACTTGTGGTGACTCCGGGACATGTATGACGTGCTGCGATGACCAAGGCGACATAGTGCAATAGTGAACCACACGGGGAGAGTTCCGATGTTGCCAGGATTCACCGCGGACACGGCCTTGGCTGGTCCGCGGAATGTCTATCACGGTAGGGGACGTCACGAGCCCACCCTCGATTCCGCGATCGCGCCTCAGCAGAATATGCGGGTGTTACGCGTCACTGGCGGGGACGCCGATTGCGTTTGTCCGTGCTGCCTGTATGTGTCGGGCCTCGGGAAGCGCTGCTGCAACTCGGCGTAGATACCGCTGGCCGGCGAAGTTCGAGTTGGTCATCAACTTGAAGACTGCCAAGGCCATTGGCCTGACGATCCCGCAGTCACTGCTGGTGCGGGCAGATCAGGTGATCCAGTAACGCATGCCCGACCCACGCGGCCAGCTCCTTCGTGCTGCTGTGGGATTCGCTGGGTTGCGCCATGCCCTCCCACGACTTGCGCCATCTTGGGGTGGCGTTCATGACTGAACTCAGGCGACCTCCGCCGTGCGAGAGATAGGAGACCGGAGATGAGGACGCATTTTGCTCTACCTCTTATAACCGTGTTCGCATTGTCTCCCCTCGATGGAGTCGCCGAAGAGAAGCAGATCGTTGACGTAAAGGAACTCGCGGGAAGTTGGCGGGGCTGGATCGCCGGGGCGGCAGGAGGCGAATGGGCGACGATGAACGTCTCGGCCGACGGAAGCTACACAGCTTCGGCCATCACTACGACGACCGTAGGTAGATTCTATCTTCAAGCCGGAACCGTGCCGTCTGTGGGAGGCTCACCGTTTCGTCGGTAAGGCATCCACATACATCGTGGTTTTCTGCGCGGCCATGCGGAGGTCGTCCTCGCTGACGATGTTGTAGCGGTCGAACATGGCCCGGGTGACGTGCCCGGTCACCGCCATCGCGACACGCTCGGGAACACCAGCGCGCACCATGTTCCGGGCTGCGGTGCGACGCAGGTCATGGAAGAGCTTGTCGGGCACGCCAACAGCTTTGCAGGCGGTGGCCCAAGCCTTCTTGAAGTCGCCGACAGGCTTACCGCCCCGGTGGAACACCAGCGTAGTTACGCGGACATTGCCATCTTTCTCGAACAGCCGCGACTCCCAGCGGCGGTCAATCAGCGCGGCCAGATCACCTTCGAGCATGACGGTGCGTCCCCGGCCGGTCTTGGCTGCCTCGGGACGGAGTCGAATAGCACCAGCGTCCCGGTCCACGTCAGTCCATCTCAGGGAGATGATTTCGCCCTTGCGCCAGCCCGTGAGGTAGGCAAACCGGGTGAAGTCCCGCAAGGAATCGGGAAGGGCAGCGACCACCGCTTCCAAGTCGGGCCGCTCGAAGAAGCCCTGCCGAGTGTTGTTCTCGGTCAGCACCCTGACCTTCGGGATGGAAGGTAGCAGCTGACGGTCGTGGGCGAGACGCAGAGACCGACGAAGCAGCTCGAGCTCCCGGTTGATGGTCGCATTCGCCTTACCTTCCTCCCGGCGCTTGGTGATGTAGGTCTCGATCGCGCGGAAGTTGATGTCCAGGGCCCGCCAGTCCCCAAAGTGGTCTCTCACGGGCTTGATGTGGGACAGGGCGGAGCCGAGGGACTTCGCCCTACGCACCCTGTAGTCCGACACGACATCGTCCAAGAGAGAGCCAAATTGGAGCTGCCGATGTTGCGGAGTCGTGAACTGCTTGAGACCTTGGCGATCTGCGGCGAGCTCGTCGAGCTTCTGGCGGTGGAATCGCCTGGCCAGCTTCAGGTCCGCCGTCCCTGTCGACATCTCATGCTGCTTGCCTCGAACGCAGATCAGGGAGAACCAATTGGGCTGACCCTCTACACGGATCAAGCTGCCGTCGCCGCGCTTCCCGACCGTCACTCTCTCGATCACCCTCACGGTCGGCCTTCCTTGGCCTTCCGCAGCAGGTGCCTCTGGATATCGCTCATGCGGAACTTGATGTGGTGGTCGGTGTCCTTGTAGCCACCCAAGCGCTTCCAGTTCCGGTAGACGAAGTCATGAGACATCGCGAGAAGAGGCGCGGCTTCATCGAGGCGGAGGGCCCGGTCGGGCTCTGGGGCGTGATGATCGCAGGGCCGGGGAGCCGACAGCAGACGGACGAGTGTCTGGAGCGCGTCCGCCAGTTCGGCTTCTGGGTTCGTCCCTGTTCGGGGCTCTTCGGGTCGCACATAGAGTGAAGCGTGTATGGTCTTGGGTGCGATTCGCCAAAGTTTGGGGAATTAGCCCAAGGGGAGGGCGCGGTCGGCGCGATGGCCTTCGACCCTGTCCGCTCGCAGGCGCGCGTCAGCGCAGGGTGCCAGGCCTCCGCGGGGGGACGGGGCCGAA
Source organism: Gammaproteobacteria bacterium (assembly GCA_041488355.1). GTDB lineage: Bacteria > Pseudomonadota > Gammaproteobacteria > Burkholderiales > SHXO01 > SHXO01. The sequence goes on along the minus strand of JBGPPC010000230.1, from coordinate 642 downwards.
CTTGTCGAGGCTGGAAATTCAGCAGTAACCCATGGGAGGTACCCGGCCCACATGGGGATGCGACCGTCATCCGACCGGGAACAGCTTCACTTCCTCGATAGTGTCGCGTCGATCTTGTCCAGTTCCTCACGGCACTTCGGGCAGATGTACACGAGGATGCCGTCGACCTCGTCGATGAAGGGCTCGGCCTCGGGGCGGTCCGCGCCGACGCAGCCGTAGACAGGTCGCTCTCCAGGCATCGTTGGTTCCTCCTCAGCGCCTGACGCGTTGCAAAACCGGCGCCGAACTCCCCCTAACCCACTGGCAACCCACTGGCGTAAGCACTCGAAGAGAAAAGCCCGAAGTGGGTTAGGGGGATTAGGTGGGTTTCTCTTCGCTTCCGGGGTTGTCCCGCGCGCTGTTGAATTTGGCTGAGCGCGACGGCAGGGCATCCTACCCTCAGTTCACGGCACGGAGGGGGGTACCGACATAGCGGCCCCCCTCGAGAAGATCGAACCTGAGCCCACTGTGGCGCTCGCGGGTTCGGCGACGGCCGCCGCGAGGGCTCACGCCGCATGCTCCGCGGCCGGGGCGGCGCCGAGCGCGGCCAGGAGCACGCCCAGCTCCCGATGGTGCTTGATGCGCCGGAACCGCTCAGCGGCG
>JBGPPC010000229.1:0-7336 GCA_041488355.1 Gammaproteobacteria bacterium | reverse complement strand
GCCAGCTCGGTGATCTGGCCGTTGGCGACGCGGTGATGGTTGCGCCCGGTCAGCAGCGCCGCGCGCGTGGGCGAGCACATCGCGGTCGTGTGAAAGCGGTTGTAGGAGATCCCCGCCTTAGCGATCTTGCTCAGCGTCGGCGTATGAATCTCGCCGCCGTAGGTATCCGTCTGGGCGGGGCCGACGTCGTCGATGAGCACGATGAGGATGTTCGGCGCATCCTTGGGCAGACGGTTCACGGCCGGGAGCGGACTGTAGATCGACTCCTGCATGGTCCGCCCGGCAATGCTGCCGGATGGTTTGGGCGGGAAGGGCAGGATTTCCTGCGCCCAAGCCGGCAGCGCGAGGCTCGCGCCGAGCGCGAGGGCGAGCGCCCGGCTGAACACTTTCTGGTTCACGCGGTGCTTCCTTTCGCGTCTGTGTGAATCGAATTGGTCATTCGATGTCATGGATACCGATCTCCTGTAGGTTGTAAGTCGGCCGGCGCCACCCCGAAACTCACGGCACGCGTCTCACGGGCGGCGGCGTCCAGGAGCCGTCCAGGATCGAAGGCGGCTTACCCCTGGGCGCGTAGATCCGCATCACGAGGTTGAACTTCCCCTTCGGGGCCGGCAGCCAATTGGCTTCCTTGTCCTTGCCCGGTGATTCCGCCTGGATATACAGGTCCACCGAGCCGTCCGGGTTGGTGATCAGCTTGTCGCGCTGGGCGAGGTCGTAGCGATTGATCGGGTTCGGCACGAAGAAGAAGTCGGTGTCGTACATGGTCAGCGACCAGAAGGCTTCCGCCGGCGGCATCTGGCCCTTCTCGAACCGCATCACGTATTGGTGCTCGCCGTTGTATTCGTCGCCCTTCGCATCTTTTTGCGAGAGCGGATACACGGCGTCCTGCGGACGGTTCCAGCCGGGACCGAGGAGGTTGGCCATGCCCCGCAGCCGATAGTCGGTGCCGAAGTCGCCTACGCCCTGGGTGAAGTACAGCCACCCATTCGTCGTCTTCTGCTCTTTCAAGAGCAGTCCCATGTCCAGGAGCGCCAGCTTGGGAACGATCTTGATGACCTCGCGGTCCAGGAAACCGAGTTTGCTCGGATCGAAGTCCTGCCCCGGGACCAATCCGATCTTGGCCATCCGCGCGACGGTCGGCGCATCTTGCGCGGTGGGCCGGTTGGTCTTCATCAGTTTCGCGAAGGTGTCGAAATAGGCATCGATGTCGAGGCCGTTGACCAGTTTGCGCCCCGCCGTCTGCATGTCGACGTTGGGATCGACGACACCCGGCGACGGCGTGTACGGCTTGCCGTAGGCGCTGAGCGGAACGACCGAGAACTTGTCCTGCAGGGCATGCACCGCCTTGTAGTCCTCGGGCGTGCCGGTGCTGTAGATGCGCCCGAGGATCCATACCATCCCGGTGGGCGACTTGACTTGCGTCACGCCTTGCGGGAGCGCGCCGGACCAGCCTGGCCCGGTGATGGCGTATGTCTGGGGCTTGCCGCCATTCGTGCGCGAGCTTGCCACCTCGAAAACCTCCGACCAGCCGTCCAGCATCGGCATGATGTAGTACCGGTCACCCATGTCGGGAATGCTGAAGATCCACGGCTCCTCGGAAACGTCCAGCCAGACGAGCGTGTACAGCGTATCGGCGTTGGGCGCCGCGCAGCAGTGGTTGTCGACCGCGGGATAGGTCCGCATCTTGATCACCTGGCCCATCGGGGCATGCTCGGCATCCGGCACGGCCACGTTGGTCTGCTGCTTGCGGACCATGTCGAAGGTGACCAGCGGGTAGCCGTAGATGTATGCCTCGGTGGCGATGCTGACCGGCTCCTTTACCAACAGAACCGCAGACAGGATCGCAAGGCACAAGACTACGGCTGCGACCACGGCTGTGCGCATTTTCGATCTCACCAGTGTCCTCCAGAGACGAACTGTTTCTATCCGTGTTTGACGGCAAACGAGCTTTCCACCCGCGTTCCTCGACGGGCCCCGAAGGAATCGCGAACTCTCGCCCTACATCTACTTCGGGAACATGAACTGCACCTGCACGCGCAGCTGCCAGTTCGGACCGTTGTCGGGCTTGACGACGTTGTAGTACGCGCCGATCTGCGTGTTAAGCGGCAGCCTCCCAAGGTGGAAAATGTGGCCGATGCCACCGCCCAGTGGCACCGTCCACTGATTGCTGCTGTCCGCTTTCCAGTTGACCGTGGCGATCGGCGCGCTGGTGAGGTACGTTCCGTCCTTGAAGTTGTAGTTCACGAACGGCTGGATCAGGCCATTGTTATAGGACGGGGCCGATGCTGTGCCCACCGACCAGACGTTGTTGACGAGCACGCCATAGACCCAGGGGGAGCCCTTGTCCAGATGCAGCACGACGAACGATGGCCCCAATCCTAGGTTGTTGTTGCCCAGTTCGGCAGGGCTGTGAGTGGGTAGCTGCGCGATCGCGCCGACACCCCATATCCATTCGCCGGGCTTGGCCGGGGACAGGAAGGCCGAGAACTGCAGGTCGCCGATGCCGTTCACACGGTCGTCTCCGGCGGCGAGCGGCGGTTGCGAGATCACCGGGAGGATGGTTCGGGTGATGATGTTCCACTCCTCGCTCACTGATACGGGGATCACCGGCTGAATATTGAGCACGTTTTGCGTGCCCCCCTGTGGCCCGTAGTTGAAATTCGTGTTGTTCTGGAACGGCACGCTAACCAAGTTGCCGACCGGGTTCTGTGTCAGCTTTGCGAGCTCTTCGGCGCTCATCTCTGCGCGCGCGGACGAGGCCAACACAACGGCGAGCGCAAGCAGCGCAAGACACAGGCTGGTCCTTTGTTCACGGACCGGTCGCGTTCGCGATTCGAATCGCATCATGCCCCTTTGCTCTGCTTGTTGGTCCTGAAGCTCGCTTCCCCAGTTCGATTTTTCAAATGGACCATGGTGCAATCCTCAGAACCTGAACGACGCGCCCAGCGCGGGTCCGGTCATGCGCAGGTCGAGCTCGTTGCCGTTGAAGTTATACGAGAGGCTGCGCACCACGAATACCGCGTCGCCCCAGTGGAAATGGTAGCCCACGCCCAGCATCGCCTGCCACGTCCAGTTGCTCGAGTTCCCGCCGATGTCGGCGTAGTAAGGCATGTACCAGGCGCTCTCGCCGAATCGCACCTGACCCTTCACACCGGCGATCAGGTCCAAAGCGTTGGCGGTTTCCGAGACATTGCCCGCTTGCGCCAGCGCACCGGTCGGCCCGCTAAAGTTCCAGCTGAGCGAGCTGCTGATGTTCAGTAGCCGGGCCCCTGCGAACACGTCGAGAGATCCGGCCGGCTTGTGCAAGACGCTGTAGCCTCCGGCCAGTGTCCACACATTCGTGACCAGGGTCGTCGCGCCGCCGACGTTGATCGGCACCGTCTCGAGTCCCCCTGGGCCGGTGATCGATTTCACGGCCGAGTCGTGCCCGCCCATGTGAAGATAGATGTAATCGGTGAACACCAACCAATTGTCCTTGCGCCCCTCGGCTGTGAACATGGCCGCGAAGTCGAGCGACTCGAGATAGCTGCTGGGGTCGACCTGCGCGGAGATGCTCCCACCGCCACCGGCCGGATTCTTGTAGGTCACCGTTCCGTTGACGTCGGGCAGCCACAGGTAGGGCGTGAGGCTGAAATGCCACTTTCCATCGGCCTTGTCCTCTTCGGCGCCGACCGGCGCCGCGGCTGCTACGGCGATTGCCCCGAGAAGCAGGACGCCCATGTGTCGTCGGACGTTGATGGCTCGAATCATGTCATCCTCCTTCGTCTGTCATTGTTTCAGGGGCTTGCTCCAGCTGGCCACACTGAGTTGTCTTGCACGCACGGGCCGGTCGTGTTTGCCCCGACGGGGATGCGTTCACCTTCATCTTCTTTGGTCTCCACCCGGGGCTGACGGAAGCCCGTCCGGCACGGTGCAGGCACCGGAGCGTACTGGGCTTCAGTCATTGCTCCTGCTACAACGACTCACGGCTTCGCCGTCACGTAGACCAGGTTGTTGCCCTGGAACACCGCGCGGTAGAAGTTGCCGCCGCAGTAGAAGTAGTCCACTCCACCGACCGGCGTGGACGTGCAACCCGCGGGGAGGGCGGAAACGACGGTGCCCACCGGCAGCGGCTGACCGACCGCTGCAGGCGGCGGAGGCGGCGGCGGTGCTGCCGCAGGTGGCGGAGGCGCTGCCGCAGCCTGCTGGCTCTTCTGTGCCGAAGCGTCTTCGGCATGGGCGACTGAGGCTCCGACGACGACACCCCTGCGGACGCTCCGACGCCGCACGCCGAGGATCGCATGCGCTTCGGGCACCAGTTGTACATACGGCGCCGGCAGCTCGGGCGGCACATCGACGAGAAACAACAGGATCAGGGCCGGGGTGAGTACTGCAATCTTGAGGATCGTCTTCATGTGCTTGCTCCGGTTTCTGTTAGCGTGAGTAGACGGTAGACCAGGTGTCGGGTGGCATGAACCCGGTCTTCTTGGCGCCCTGGGGCGGCACGAAAGTGAACATCGCATCGGTCGTTTTTGGCGCGAGGTTCCAGTTGCTAATCAGGGTAATGGTCGCCACGAGCTCGGGCACGCCCGTGTCGATGACCACGTACTTGAGCGGCAGCGGTTTGCCCGCCTCAGGCACCCAGATCTGGAAGTCCACGCCCGGGCGGCTGAAGAGCAAGTGATCGCACTTGACCCCGCCGACGAGCGCTTTACCGACCACCGCCGCCAAGGTCACATCCTGCATCAGCAACGGAAAGGCGTTGCGGTAAACCAGATCGGCTGCGGGGGCGATCACGCCGAGCGACTCGCGCGCAAAATCGAGCATCTCTTCGATTGTGCCCGGGGCAGGCTCGGAGGCGTAGTAGTTCACCGAGGAGTTATACAGAGTCACCGTCTTGCCGTCGTAGTACCAGGACTGGTTGATCAGGTCGCCTATGCGCTCCACGCGCAGCTTGTTGGGCCGTTGCAGAACGAGGCTGGCTCCGACAGTGAGCTGGATCTTCTGGCCCGAGTCGAGCACTTCCTCAGCGATGTTGAGCGTGTCCACGCTGAACTGCTGCAGCCCGCCGAGGTAGTCTGTCGTTTTCTTTAGGATCTGCACGGCGGCCGGATCCACGTTCGATGCCTGTGCTCTAACCTCCGTGGAGACGGTCGCCGACAGTGCGAGCGCCCCCAATGCGAGCAATGCTGCAGCCCTACTGGAATTTGTTATCGTCATGCTGGTCTCCTGTTAGTCTGAGCGCCGCGAAGGCGCGAACTGTTGTGCTCCTTCCCCCTGAATATACTCACGTTACCGAACGCCAACCCCGCGACGACCGACCCCTACGCCGTGAAAACCGGGCCCCACACCACCGCCCACCCCGATCGCATCGATGAACAATGCAGTTGCCCCACCGGCCTTGGGCATCGTACCCTCGATCAGCCTGTATTCGTAGACCAGGTCCTTGCCATGGATGACCGGATGACTGATCTCGACCACGGTGAGCGTGTTCTCGTTTTGCCCCGCCTCATAGACCGATAGCGTGGCGTTGGGCGGGTTGCTGCCGAAATTGTCCGGACCTTCTCCCGCTTTCCATTCATCCAGATAGGCCGGCATCGTGAGATGCCCGGCGATACGCACCGGCCGATCCGAGAAATACAGCGTCTGCTGGCCGACATTGACCAGCCGCAAGGTCTTGCTGTCGGCCTTCATATCGTCGGCGGTCTGCACGAACATCAGTTGGACTTTGTTTTCGTCGGCTCTCGCCAAGGGCAGCGTGAAGGTCAGCGGAGCGGCCGCCGCTATCACCGCCGCAGCAGCCATGAGATTGCGTCTTGTCGCCATTGGTCGGTCTCTCCGTATGAGGTGAATTGCGCCTGCGCCCTAAGTTTTCTCCACGGCGATGGCGATAGATTCAGTCAGCCGCGCGGTAACGCTATCGCCCGGGCTCACCTTGCTCAGGTCGACGGCCTTACCCACCGTGACCGTGTCGCTCGTGCCGTCTACGAATTTCAGGGTAACTTTGCGGGCCTTGACGTCCACGGCGGTGACGGTCGCGGTGACTTCCGAGGCGGCGGCCATCACGACGCCCGGCATCGCGCCCTTCGGCGCCAGGGCAACTGCAGCGGCCATGCCGGCGCTGGGAGCCTTGTCCTTGCTCAGGAACACGGCGAGCTTTTCGGTGACCGTGGCCTTGACTTGGTCGCGAACCTTGATCTGACCGAAATTGACCGCACTCTTGTCGACCTTATAGGTGACTTCGTGACCGCCAGGGCCCAGAAGAACGATTTGGCGCGTGTCGTAATTGATCCCCGCCACGGTGGCGGTCAGTCGGATGGTCTCGATGATCTCGGCCCCTCGCGGGGTTTCGATGACCGTGGTTTCTACCGTCGGCGGCGGGGGCCTGGGCGCGCAGGCGGCAAGTGCCAACGCAGCCGCGATCAATGCCGCAGTCTTCAGGGTGCGCACGACCAGTCTCATTTCGGCCTCCTGTTGGGGTTGTCATTCATCGGGCGGCCTAGTGGTCAAGCGCCTCGCTGATCGCCAGGAGCAAAGCCTCGCCGTCGACGGGTTTGGAGAGGTACGCCCTGGCTCCCAGGCTGAGCGCACGCCTTCGGGCCTCGGCGGTGTCGTGGCCAGTGATGACCACGACCGGCACGTCCGGGTGGCATTCGACGAGCTGCTGCTGCACGTCGAAACCGTTGAGGCCCGGCATGTGCAAATCGAGCACCACGCACCCCGGCGTATGTTCGTGCTCCCCGATGGACTGCACGAACTCGGCGCCCGATGCGAAACTCTCCGTCGCAAATCCGGCAGACGAGAGCAATCGCATCAGCGCGACACGGACTTCGGAGTCGTCGTCCACGATGGCCACCAGCTCGCTCCGCATACAACACATGGTCGCAAGCCGGACTCCGCGGTTCAACTGGACCTTGGTCCAGTAAGATCCCTCTCCCGTCGCGGGAGAGGGCTAGGGTGAGGGGGAGCTCTGCGCCTCTGTCACCCTCTCCCGTCAAGGGAGAGGGGGCGTACCCCTCCGGAAAGCGTGGTCCTCGGTGCTAGTGGTCGGAGCCCGGGGAAGCCACGTTGGCGCGCCCCGCCATCCTAACGAGATCGGCGACCGGCAAGACGTGACCCCATGCGCGCCCCATGCGCGTGTGCGTGCGCGCCGTCAACCGGGCCGATCGCACTGAGTCTGTCAACGTTTGGGCCGGGTGCGGTAGTGATCGGCTCCGGCAGACACGGGGCTTGGTTCTTGTAGCGGCGCCAGCAGTTGTTTACACTGTTTACAGTGTCATATGCTGCAACGGAGCGTGACCAAGAATGGGTGTTACTAATTAGTGTGCGATTGTCGCCTGATGTCGAAGAGAAGCTG
>JBGPPC010000228.1:0-7698 GCA_041488355.1 Gammaproteobacteria bacterium | reverse complement strand
ATAACGGAGACAGCGTCATCACGCCGGACGTCTTCGTCATCGCGGGACGCCGGGTCGTGGATCTGTCCGGGGTCACGGCGTTGGACCAGGCGTTGGCTATCGGCCGCAGCGAACTGGATGGCCTCGCACCGGAGACGCCAGTTGCGCTGATCAGCGTGGAGGGTGCACGCGGCATATGAGCCTGATTGCACCTTCCCTAGATCACGCGCAACCACCGACCGCGCAGGCGCTGGGCGATTCACTTCTCGCCGGTGATGCAATGCTCCGGCATGTCGACGCTGAGGCGCGCTCCGTGCTGGTGGACGCCGCGCTGTCGGAGGGGCGTGCATGCGCCGAGGCGCTCAGTCTCGCCCTGGGGACGGACCCGTGGACAATCGCACGGAGGCTCGGCGTTGCCGTCGTCGAAACCGATACGGATGCAGGCTTCGGGAGTGTGATTGTCTTTGCCGAGTACGCCGAGCGACCGCCCACGATCACGCTCTACCGGCAGGCGATCGAACGGGCGAACCTACATGTCGCTACACCGAAGCTGCACAGCAGTGTGAATCTCGAAGACTGCAGGCCCGTGTTCCTGGCACACGAGCTGTATCATCATCTCGCGCGGCGCGCGATGCGACCGCCGTTCAGCCGCACGTATCGGGTGACATTGCTGCAGTTTGGACGTTGGCGGTGGACCTCGCGCGTCGCAAGCTTGGAAGAGATCGCTGCAGGCGCGTTCGCGCAAGCTTTGCTGGGTTTGCCGGTCCACCCGAGACTGATCGAATTGACCAGCGTGCAACACGACGGAGGAGAGCAATGACGGACAACACGCGCCGACAGGTGCTGAAGGCGCTGGGCGCAGCAGTCGTGGCAGTGAGCGTAGCGCCAGCGGCGGCGCAGCAGACCCAGCTCACGTTCACTCCGGAACCGGGCGCGAAGCTCAAGCTGATGCGCTGGCGCCGCTTCATTCAGGCGGACGAGGACTTGTGGAACGCCAACACCAAGAAGTTTACCCAGGCCACCGGCGTGGAGGTACAGATCAGCAACGAGGGATTCGACGACGTGCGGCCGAAGCTTGCGCTGGCGGCCAACGTCGGCACCGGACCGGACGTGGCCCTGGGCTGGCTCGAAGATCCGCATTTCTTCCCCGACAAGCTGATCGATGTGACCGATCTCGCCAACTATCTCGGAGCAAAATACGGTGGCTGGTTCGACATTGCACAGCGCTATGGGACGCTCGCCGCCGGCCCGGGCAAGGGGCGCTGGATCGGCCTGCCGCTCGGCTGTGGCGGCGCGCTGCTCAACTATCGCGTGTCGTGGATGCGAGAGGCAGGCTTCGAGCGTTTCCCGACTGATCTACCTGGGTTCCTCAAGCTGTGTCAGAAGATGTCCAAGAACGGCCACCCGCCCGGTTTCGCCATCAGCCATGCGACCGGCGACGGGGAAACTTGGTTGCACTCGCTGCTGTGGGCACACGGAGGCAAGATGGTGGACGAGAAAAACAACGTGGCGATCAATAGTCCCGAGACCGTCGCCGCTATCGAGTACGTGCAGGAGCTGTACAAGACCTTCATCGACGGCGTGCTGGCCTGGACCGGCGTCAGCAACAACAATGCTTTCCTCGAAGAGAAAATCAGCCTGACGTCGAACGGCGTGTCGATCTACTACGTTGCGAAGAACTCGAAGGACGCGCGTCAGCAGGCAGTCGCCGCGGATATGGACCACGCGATCCACCCGCTCGGACCGGTGGGCCACTCCATGGAGCTGCATCTGTTGTCGCAGGCCATGATCTTTCAGTACACGAAGTATCCGAACGCGGCGAAAGAATACCTGCGCTTCATGTGGGAGCGCGAACAGTATCAGCCGTGGCAGGACGCCGCCTGGGGCTACATGAGTCCCACGCTCAAGGCCTACACGCAGACGCCGCTGTGGTCCTCGGACCCTAAGCTGGCGCCTTTCCGCGACGTGGCGAAGCGCATGGTTTGGAGCGGCTACGCGGGCGCGGTCGGCTACGCGTCAGCGGGTGTGCTCGCCGATTGGATCGTCACCGACATGTTCGCGCAAGCGGTGAGTGGGCAGAAGTCGGCCAAAGAAGCCGCGGCGGACGCGGAGCGGCGGGCCAAGAGGCACTATCGCGCGTAGCCAGCTATAACAGCTGAGAGCAGGCCACGCAGCTGAACTCCTGGCGCGGGCGCAAGCCGCTCAAGATATGACCACCCTGAGTTTTCGTTTCGCGACCCAAGCTGATGCGCCAGCCGTGCGGCAGCTCTTGTCGACCTGCGGCTTGCCTGGCGAAGACGTCAATGGACACCTGGACCACTTCGTCGTCGCGAGGGATGGAGCTGAATTGGCGGGAGTCATTGGACTGCAACCCCTAGGTCGGATCGGACTGTTGCGCTCGATGGGGGTCGACAGGCGATTCCGGAATCAGGGCGTTGGTAGGGCTCTTTACGAGAAGCTCCTGGGTTATGCCCACCTTCAGGGAGTCACCAAGTTGTACTTGCTGACGCTTACCGCAGAGAAGTATTTCTCCAAGCTAGCTTGGATTCGAGAAAGTCGATCGAGGCGTTGTGCCGCCAGAGGTAAGCGCCACGGCCGAATTTCGCGACCTCTGTCCAAGCACTGCCACATGCCTCGCCAAAGACATACGGAACGAGGCCCGCTATTTCCCGGAGGAGGTACTGCGCCTTAGGCCGGATATCCCAGGGGCAAGAATGTGGGGCGTCGCGCTGGAAAAGACGATGTTGACCTATTTCGAGGTTGACCCACACAGTCGGTTCGAACGACACAGTCACGAGAGCGAACAGATTACGATGGTGCTGAAGGGGGAGTTGTTTTTCGAGATGGACGAGCGAGTCGTTCGAGTTAACCAAGGGGAAGTGATCGCGATCCCCTCGAATGTGCCTCACGCCGTGTTCACGAAAGAGCGCTCAGTCGAGGCGGTTGATGCGTGGTCTCCGCTGATGGAGAAATATCACAACGACGAGGTGTGATGCCTCGCTCGAACAACTAGGCCGAGGCTGACTCGCCACCGGGTCGCTCGTACCAGCGCTGCGTGGCGTTGACGATGGCGACGACCGACAGCATCACCGGAACCTCGATCAGCACGCCCACAACCGTAGCGAGCGCCGCGCCGGATTCGAAGCCGAACAGGCTGATGGCCGTCGCTACCGCTAGCTCGAAGAAGTTGCTGGCGCCGATCAGCGCGGAGGGACCCGCCACACGGTGCGCGACGCCCAAGCGGCGGTTGAGCCAGTAGGCAAGCGACGAGTTGAAGTAGACCTGGATCGTAATCGGTACCGCCAGCATCAGGATGATCAGCGGCTGCGCTAAGATCTGGCTGCCTTGAAATGCGAACAGGAGCACGATCGTGACCAGCAGCGCAAAGATCGAGGCCGGCTGCAGGCGCGTGAGCGCTTGTTCCAACACCCGGGGGCCCTGTCTCAGCAGGATCTTGCGTAGGACTTGGGCGGCGACCACAGGGACCAGGATGTAGAACACCACGGATGTGAGCAGTGTATCCCAGGGCACCGCGATCGAAGACAGCCCGAGCAGAAGCCCCACGACCGGCGCAAAGGCGAAGATCATGATCGTATCGTTGAGCGCAACCTGGCTCAGCGTGAAGTAAGGGTCGCCCCGCGATAGTTGGCTCCACACGAATACCATGGCCGTGCAAGGCGCCGCAGCGAGCAGGATCAATCCGGCCACGTAACTGTCCAGCTGGTCTGCGGGCAGCCAAGATGCAAATACGTGTCGCACGAAGATCCAGGCCAGCAGCGCCATAGAGAATGGTTTGACCAGCCAGTTCACCCCGACGGTCACCGCGATTCCCCGCCAATGGCTCCCCACTTGGTGCAAGGCGCCGAAGTCGATCTTGACGAGCATCGGGACGATCATGATCCAGATCAGCAAGCCGACCGGGACGTTTACTCGCGCGATCTGCATCTGGCCCAGTGCCCGAAACGGCGCGGGCAGAGCCCAACCCAGTGCAATGCCGGCGATCATGCACAACAGAACCCACATCGTGAGCCAGCGCTCGAATCGGCCCAGAGCGGGTTTGCTGGCCGGCAGCGACCCGGATGCGACGCCGTCCATCTTCTACTGCTCCTTCTCGCGCAATTTGCCGATCTCGTCGAGGCGGCGCTGCAGGCTCAAACGGTCGAGCTTGCTCATCGGCAAGCTGGTAAAAATGGACAGTCGGTTTCGCAGGCGGTTATAGGCGGTGAAAAAGGCCTTGCGCTTTTCTTCGTGGGACCCCTCCGCTGCGGCCGGATCCTCGATTCCCCAATGCGCGTTCATCGGTTGACCGGGCCAGATCGGGCAGACTTCTCCAGCCGCCTGGTCGCACACCGTGATTACGAAATCCATGACTGGGGCGCCCGACTGGGAGAATTCCTCCCAACCTTTGCTGCGCAAGCCCTCGATGGGCAGCCGGTTCTTCTGCAGCAGCTCGACAGCGAGCGGATTGACCGTGCCTTTGGGATGGCTTCCCGCGCTATACGCCTTGAACCGCCCCTGACCCATGCTGTTGAGCATGACCTCCGCCATGATGCTGCGCGCACTGTTGCCCGTGCAAAGGAACAGAATGTTCAAGGCCCGGTTGTCCATATCGTCGTTCTCCGGGCGTGGGCTCAGCCGCAGCAGCCGCGATTGGCCGCGACCTTGACGGGAACGCGGGAGACCTTGGTCGCCGGCGTGCAGCATGCCGTCGCTTCCTGTGCGGTGGGAGCGCTGCGATTGTCCTCGCCGAACACAGGCACCGTGTCGAGCGTGTGAAAGGTCTCCCACGCGATGCCCTGCGGATCGGTCACCCAATACTTGTTCGACTTCGCGTAGCAGCAGGCTGCGCCGGTCTGGTCCAGCGCTGCGATCTCCGCCTGCCCGACCTGCTCGCGCAACAGCGCCAACTCCTCGTCCGAGTCGACTTGCACGCCGAGATGGTCAAGGCCTGCCCTGGCGCCTCGTTTGGAGAGAGCGAAGTTGACGCGCGGGTCGTCCAGCATCCACTTGGCGTAGTCGGTCTTGATCACCGTGGGCGGCATGCCGAACACGGTCGAATAGAAGCGAATGTTGGCATCGAGGTCGTCTACGGAGACATGTACGTGAAAGCGTTTCATGTGCGGCTCCTTGCTGGTTTGCGCTTCCCCGGCGCGCAGCAACGGCCTAGCGCGGTCTCGACCACGTCTAGGCATTCTTGCGGCATGCCGCGGCAGCAGTTCTGGGTGAGGAACGTCATCAGCGCCGCCATCTGCTCGAAGTTGGCGCTGTAGTACAGGAACCGGCCTTCCTGGCGCGAGGCGGCCAAGCCGGTGTGGCTCAGCTCCTTCAGGTGAAAGGACAGCGTGGCGGGTGCCACGCCGAGCTCCTCGCCCATACGGCCGGGAGACAAGCCTTGCGGCCCGGCCGCGATGAGCAGGCGGAAGATGGCGAGCCGCGTCTCCTGTGCCAAGGCGCCGAGCGCGCTTACTGCTTCGTTCAGTTCCATGTTTCCATGATCATCGAAATATTAAGGGTTGTCAACTGCCGCGGGTTGCGAAGGCGAGCGGGCGCTTCGCGCGCATGAGGTCATTGCCCGCCGGCGGTGCACTGCTGTCTTCGTCAGATCCATCAGATCTGTTGATCTCGATCAATCGCTCGCGCGTGGGGACTCGCAGACTATGCGTCAACAGCTACCGTCTGGAGTAAGCGCATGTCCGATTCCAAGCCCCTGGAGTATCGTGTCGCCGCCCGCAGGCTGGACGCCCACGGCAGCGTTGCAACCTGCAAGGGCGCCAGCATCACGCTCGACACCGACTTGGCCGGGCGCGAGGACGCGTTCAACCCGGCGGAGCTGCTGCTGGCCGCGCTGGCGGCGTGCATGCTAAAGGGCATCGAACGCATGACTCCGATCCTTAAGTTTCAGCTGCGCAGCGTGGAGGTGCGGCTGCACGGGGTGCGCCAGGATGCGCCGCCGAAGATGGTGCGCATCGACTACGAGATCCTAGTGGACACCGACGAGCCCGACCGGCGCCTCGAGCTGCTGCACTACAACGTGCAGAAGTACGGCACCGTGTTCAACACCGCTGCCCCCGGGACCGAGCTGAGCGGAACGCTGCGCAGGGCTTCTTCCGTGCAGATCGAGAACCGAGCGTGAGTGCAGGGATCGAGCAGGCCTTCACTCAAGCCTCCGACACAGTCCCCAAGTTCACCGGACCTTGGCACGGCGTGCTGTGCGGGTTTGCCACTCGACGGCAATCGAGGAAGCTGCTGCGGCCGTCCGTACGCAAGAGCGGCGTAGCATCGAAGCATCCGATCAGGCTACTGTTTGACCGAACACTTCACTACGGCGCATTCCAAGATGGGAAAGAATGAACTGCGCGACCGCCGTGTGCTGGTTGAGGCCGAAGACCGGCACCGCGACATCGAGCTTCGCATCGGTTGCGATCGCGACGATGGTCGGGTCGGCCGGCTGTAGCAGTAGCGTGTCGTTTGCGGCCCGCCAGACTTCTAGCTTGGGTATCGGCTGCCGCTTGAAGCCTTCCACGAGCACCAGGTCGCACGGGGACAAGTGCGCAAGCTGTTCGGGCAGCTCCGGCTCGGGCGCTCCGCGAAGCTCGTGCATCAGAACCCAGCGGGTGTCGGAGGTCAGTAGAACTTCCACTGCGCCTGCCTGACGCTGTCGCCAGGAATCCTTGCCCGGTCGATCGACATCGAACTCGTGGTGCGTGTGTTTGATCACGGAGACGCGCAAGCCGAGGCCGGTGAATACGGGGATCAGATTCTCGATCAGCGTGGTCTTGCCGCTGCCGGATCGTCCTGTGAATCCGAAGACCTTCATGTCGGAGCTTTCCGGTGCGAGGTGAGGTTCGGGTTACCCTAGGACGGCGACGGCAACTGCCGCTCCCGCCGCTCCAAGCAGCGAGACGAGGGGAATCGTCCAGATTGGATAGTCCAACTCGGCGGCAGCTATTCCCATCCCCACACCCACTGCGATCACGACGGCAATGCCGCTCTTCGACGGGCGCCAGCTCATCAAGCTACTCCCACTCGGCTTTCGCGCCAGCACAATGTCGCGCCAAGATCCGGCGATTGTATCGGAGTGCGCATGTCGCGACGGCAATCGAAGATCGGCTCTGGCGTGCTGCTCGATGCCGAGCCCAACCAGAGGTCGCTCGCATTCGCGGGCGACCTCTGGTCACAGGCGACGCGCTAAGCCTTGTAGCTTCGGTCCTTGAAGCTTACGGTGCGCTTGAAGTCCTCTACCGAGCCGACGCGCCGGACATCGGCCCATGTCCCCTTGTAGTACGGGATTATGTTGCGGTCGGTCCAGTCGGTGACCACGTCGCCGGCGATGCCGTTGAAGTAGCCGAACTGCATGAAGGTCTGACCCGGCTTGGCATGTGGCGCTAGAAGAGCCATCGCATACGTCGAGCCGAACTCGTTGTAGACCTCGACAACATCGCCTGAACTGGTACCCAGTGAGCTGGCGTCGCCGGGATTGATCTCCAGGAACGCCATCGGCCAGCGCTCCCTGACGAAAGCGTTGTACTTGTCGTGGTATCCGGTCTGCCACACCTCGTTCACGCGGCCGTTGTTGATCCAGAACTTGTACTTCGCTTTCTGGTCGGCCACCGTCTTGGGCAGTCCCGGCCAAGGCGAGGGCTTGAACTCGGCCTTACCGTCCGCGGTGCTGAATTTACCATCCATGTACAGCATCTCGGTGCCGACCAGCTTGCCGTT
>JBGPPC010000227.1:0-7762 GCA_041488355.1 Gammaproteobacteria bacterium | reverse complement strand
GAAGATTTCCTGTACGCCGTCCAGATCCGCGTCGTGCCGCTGTATCGCCAGGCGCGGCGCGAGCTGGTCCAGCTTGCCTTCCAGGGACACGATGGCGTTGTAGACGGCGCGCCTGAGATGCGGCAGGTACAGCCCGCCGAATAGGCCGTGCCAGTAGGCGTCGTTGGCCTGCGCCTGATACAGCAGCGCGGTCAGCTCGGCGCTGCGCTGTGACGCGGGCAAAGTATGCAAGCGGCTCGACAGTGCGAGCATGCGCTTGTGCATCCAATTGGATTCCGCATAGCGGGACAGGAAGTTCTTCCAGATGCCGCCGCGGATGAAGGCTTTGTCCCGCTCGTAGCGGGCATGATCCTTCTCCTGCTTCACCAGATTGGCGTAGGCATGGGCGCGCCCCGCGGGCAGCGTCCACTCGTTCATCTCGATGTACGAGGTGGTGGGCAGATAGATCACACCGCGCGTGGGGACAACGTTGCGAAAGGCGGCGAAGTGTTCGGTCTTGATGGCAGGAGAAGCGAGCACGCCCTCGATGAACTGTTCCAGCCATTTCTTCTCGTACACCCAGGCGTGGGTGTCCGGCCAGATGCCCAGCTTTTCGATGTCGTCGAAGTAGATCGCGGCCGCTGGATTGCCCGATTCAGCCATCCGTTCGATATAGGACACTGTCTCCTGCGCCGGGGCGAAGGGGATGCGGTAGCGCAGGCCCTCGGAAATGGGGAACAGGTCAACCCGGCGGCCGTCCTCTTCGGTCGTGTAATAGCCGGCTAGCTCAGCGGGGTCTTTACCTGCGCACAGGAAGTGATAGTCGTCGACGGTGGCGTACTGGATGCCGGCGTCGGCCAGCGCCGGGACCACCGTTGCCTCCCAGACGCGCTCGGTGAGCCAGGCCCCGGACGGCCGCCGGTGGGTTAGCCGCGCCAGTCGGTCCGACAGCGCGGTGACCTGCCCGATCCGGTCGCGACCCGGTATGACGGCCAGCACCGGCTCCGTGTCGCCACCACCGAACATCTCCACTTGGCCGCGCTCCACCATTTCGCGCAGCAGGCCCATGTCCTCGGGGTATTTGTCGAACAGGTACTCCAGCAGCCAGCCGCTGAAGTGGACCGCAAAACGGAACCCAGGGTAGCGGTGCAGCGTCTGCAGAAACGGCCGGTAACAGCGGGCGTGGGCGTCGTCGAGCACCTCAGGAAAATTGCCGACCGGCTGGTGCGCATGGACGCCGAGGAGCAACGAGACTCTGCCGTTCATCTACGAACTTCGGTCCGAACTGTCGCGCGGTTCAGTTTGCTGTCAGGCCGCACGCCGCATGGCGCCGCCCAGATCGGGATGGCCGCCGCCGCGGCTGATCGGCTCGGACAACTGCGCCGGGGCGGCCAGCTGCAGCAGCTGATATAAATTGGCGAGGTTGGCGCGGAACAAGCGATCGAATATCGCCACCGCCTGCTCCGGGTTGTAGTCGCCGAACCACCAGAACCAGTCCGAGCCTTCGCAAATCGCGAGCTGCCGCGCGGCTGCTTGCATTGCCGCGTCGTTCAAGCGCCCGCTGGCCATGACCAGGTTGTAGCACTGCTTGGCCATCGCTAGGAGGTCCCATGCGCGATTCTTCTGCTCCGAGCCAATCCAGGTGGACAGATTGCCGTATACCCAGCTTCCGGCCACCAGCGGCGGCAACGGGCGGGCGAGACTGTCGGTCGCGGATGCACCCCCAAGATCGGCGAGGACCTCGCTGAAGGTGGCGGTGCGGATCGACGGATGCGACTCCAATGCGCGGTACAGCTCATCGAGAAAATAGAACGCGTTGTAGGGGTAGTACTCCCACGCGTTTTCGCCGTCCAGGATGACGCTGACGACAGGCGACTCGCCCGCCGGCGCCCGCGCGTGGATTTGCTCCAGCTGCGCGATGAAATGAGCCGTCGCATCCTTGCCGTTCCAACCCTTGTACTCGAAGCCAATCAGGTCCGACAGCAGATCGTCGCGGAAGAAGCAATGCAGGCGATGCCCTTCGAGCTCGACGTGATACGGGCGGTACAAGAACTCGTGCGGATCCTCGGCCGGCAGCGCCGCTTTGTGCAGCGTATCGGTGAGTACGCGCTGGCCGCTCGCGGTCCAGGCGATCTGATGCTCCGCCAGCAGCTTCAGGAACGGAGTGGACAGGGCGCCTTCCGCCGGCCACACGCCCGGAGCCACCGCATCGAAGCGGCGTCGATGACTGCGCTGCGCCGATTCAAGATGCCAGGTCAAGCGGGAGCGTCCACCGGAGTAGTGATCGGCCGCGGGCAAGGGCACCTCCGGTGTTGCTTCGCGCGCGGAGCCGAAATCGTGCAACAGAGGGCCTATCGGATGGTAGTGCGGTGTGGTCGAGATTTCCACGCGCCCCGATTCGGCGAGCTTTCGGTACCGTGGAATGATGCCGGTGATCAGTGCGCCGATCAGCGCGAACAGCGCCATGCGGTCGCCGTGTGTGAAGTTCTCGCCGCGCGTCATCAGACGCACCACCGTCTCCTCTTTGCGGCGGACCGTCTCGCCGGTCCAGGACAGGTGGTACCAGGTCAGTAGATCGCCCAGATATTGACCGGAGAGGTAGCGCGAGGGATCGCCCTCGATCGATACGATGTACTGATACAGATCGCGCAGCCGCTTGTAAGGCGTGAACGGCTCGATCATCTTGGTGTGGTTGGCGCGGAAGCACTGATTCAGCACCAGCTCCCGCTCCGCGGAGGTGATGTCGTCCAGATTCTCCCGCGCCAGCAGCCGCAGCAGCGGGTCGCGTATCTTGCCGGTCGCGAACTGGTCGGCGTAGTCCTCGAGCTGATCGAGCAGGATCGGGACGAGGTTGACCACTGCTTGCACACCCGGGTGGTTTTCGAGATGCGCCGCCATGTCGGTGTAGTCCTTGATGGCGTGCAGATAGACCCAGGGCTGGGTGAACTCGCCGGTGTTGAAGTCGCGGAAGTCCGGCTGGTGCATGTGCCACAACAGCACCAGGCGCAATTGCGGGGTTGCGGGCATCAGCGCGTGATGTAAACCTTCTGCCCGAGCATCTCGGGCGTGATCAGCGTAATGCCGCGCTCGGTGACGTGGAAGCGCTTGCTGTCCTGCTTCGCGTCGAAGCCCGCCGAGAAGCCCTCGGGCAGCACGCAGCGTTTATCGACGACGCAACGTCGCAGCTTCACGTGCCGGTTGACCTCCACGTCCGGAAGTATGACCGAGTCCTCGATGCTGGAGAAGCTGTGCAGGCGCACGTTGGAGAACACGAGCGACCCTTTTACGCTGCAGCCGCTGATGATGCAGCCGCCCGAGACCAGCGAATCCACCGCCATGCCGCGGCGTCCCTCATCGTCGAAGACGAACTTGGCCGGCGGCAGCTGTTCCTGGAAGGTCCAGATCGGCCAGTCCTGCTCATAGAGGTTCAGCTCGGGTGTCACGTGCACCAGATCGATATTCGCCTCCCAGTACGCGTCCACCGTACCGACGTCGCGCCAGTACGGGCGGTCGTCGTTCATGCCCACGCAGCTATCTTGAAAACGGTGCGCGAACACGCGGTAACGCGGCACGAGGTGCGGGATGATGTCCTTGCCGAAGTCGTGAGACGAGCGCGGGTCGCCGTTGTCCCGGGCTACCTGCTCGTATAGAAACTTGGCGTTGAAGACGTAGATCCCCATGCTGGCGAGCGCCTGACCGGGTTGTCCCGGGATCGGGGGTGGGTTGGACGGTTTCTCCAGGAAGCTGCGCACGCGCCAGTCCTCGTCTACGCCCATGACCCCGAAGGCGGTGGCCTCAGCGAGCGGCACCTCGATGCAGGCCACGGTCATGTCCGCCTGACGCGAGACGTGATAGGCCAGCATGCGGCCGTAGTCCATCTTGTATACGTGGTCGCCAGCGAGGATCAGTACGTAGTCCGGGTCGTTGGCCTTGAGAATGTCCAGGTTCTGGAACACGGCATCGGCGGTGCCCTGGTACCACTGCTCCTGCACGCGCTGCTGGGCCGGCAGCAGGTCGATGAACTCCTTCATGCGCCCGTCCAGGAAGCTCCAGCCGCGCTGGATATGGCGGATCAGGCTGTGCGACTTGTACTGGGTAGCGACCCCGAGCCGGCGGATGCCGGAGTTGACGCAGTTGGAAAGGGGGAAGTCGATGATGCGGAATTTGCCGCCGAACGGAACGGCGGGTTTGGCGCGCCAGTCGGTGAGCTGCTTGAGGCGGCTGCCGCGCCCCCCAGCCAGGATGAGCCCGTAGGTATTCCGGGTGATGACGCTGACGAAACGCAGATCGGTCTCGCCCGGCACGGCATGCACTGGCTGCTGGTTTTCAGTCATCGTTAGCGTGCGTCAAGCTCTTGCACCCGGTGCGCCGCATGGGGTGCGCTGGCGGCCGCCAATGGCCCGCGCTCAGATGCATTTGGTTTCGACCCGACCCGTTCTTATAATAGGACCACCTTGGACTGTCCGCCACCGTCCACACAATAATGATTATGCCCACCCTGGCCATTTTGCATCATCCGCTCCCCGCTCGCGTGTCATGAGCGAACCCGTGCCCAGTGTAGCGGCATTGGAGTTCGACGCGCTGCTGCAGGGGCGCTTGCACGACCCATTCCGCTACCTCGGGCTGCACCGGGAGGGCTCGGGCTGGGTCCTGCGGGTATTTCATCCACACGCCGATGCGATATGGCTTCGGCTGCTTTCGGGTTTGAGCCCGCTCGAAAGCGTGCATCCGGCGGGACTGTTCGAATGGCGCGGCGCCGCGGCGCCGCCCGCGCCTTACGTTCTTCGGGTCAGCGAGGGCGGGCGGGTGCGCGATGTCCACGCCCCGTACGCCTTCGTCCCGGCCCTGAGCGGTCACGATCTCTACTTGTTCAACGAAGGCCGGTTGCGCCAGGCGTGGCGCACTCTGGGCGTGCACCTGGAGCAGCGCAACGGCGTGAGCGGGGTGCGTTTCGCCGTCTGGGCGCCGAATGCGGAGCGGGCCAGCGTAGTCGGCGATTTCAACCGCTGGGACGGGCGCGTGCATCCGATGGGCGCGCACGGGTCGAGCGGCGTGTGGGAGCTGTTCATCCCGGGGTTGTCCGGCGGCGAGCTGTACAAGTACGAGATCCGCAACCGCGACAGCGGTGAAGTCCTGGTCAAGACGGATCCTTATGGACGCGAGTTCGAGCGCCGGCCCAGCACCGCCGCGCGAGTGCCGCGCGCAGCGGCATATCAGTGGGGCGACCAGGCTTGGATGAATGTCCGCGCGAGCTGGGATTGGCTGCATGCACCGATGAGCACCTACGAGGTGCACCTGGGCTCCTGGAAACGCCATCCCGACGGGCGTTTCTACAGCTACCAGGAGCTGGCCGAGCATCTGGTGCC
Organism: Gammaproteobacteria bacterium; assembly: GCA_041488355.1. Classification (GTDB taxonomy): domain Bacteria; phylum Pseudomonadota; class Gammaproteobacteria; order Burkholderiales; family SHXO01; genus SHXO01. The sequence continues at coordinate 2,417 of JBGPPC010000227.1, read as the reverse complement.
TTACGTCAAGGACATGGGGTTCACCCACGTCGAACTGCTGCCGGTGACGGAGCATCCGCTGGACGAATCGTGGGGCTACCAGACTACCGGCTATTTTGCCGCTACGACCCGTTTCGGCGAGCCGGATGGCCTGCGCGCGCTGATTGATGCCTTTCATCGCGCGGGCATCGGTGTGATTCTCGACTGGGTTCCGGCGCACTTCCCCACCGACGCATTCGCGCTGGCGCGCTTCGACGGGACGGCGCTTTACGAGCATGCAGACCCGCGCCGTGGCATGCACCAGGACTGGGGCACGCACATCTTCAACTACGGGCGCAACGAGGTCCGCAGTTTTCTGCTTTCCAGCGCGCACTATTGGCTCGAGGAATTCCACGCCGACGGGCTGCGCGTGGATGCGGTGGCTTCCATGCTCTACCTCGATTACTCGCGCAAGCAGGGCGAATGGCTGCCCAACAAGTATGGCGGGCGCGAGAATCTCGAGGCCATCGAGTTCCTCCGCGAGCTGAACGTGATGGTGCACGAGGAGTTCCCCGGAGCTCTGACCTGCGCCGAGGAATCGACGTCGTGGCCCATGGTATCGCGCCCTACTTATGTGGGCGGGCTGGGCTTCTCCATGAAATGGAACATGGGCTGGATGAACGACACGCTGTCCTACATCCGACTGGATCCGGTGTTCCGCCGCTTCAACCACAATCAGCTCACCTTCGGTCAGCTCTACGCTTACACCGAGAACTTCCTGCTGCCCCTGTCGCACGACGAAGTCGTGCACGGCAAAGGCTCGCTGCTGGACAAGATGCCCGGGGACACCTGGCAGGAGTTCGCCAACTTGCGTCTGCTGTTCACCTACCAATACACCGCGCCTGGCAAGAAGCTCAACTTCATGGGTAACGAGCTCGCCCAAGGGCGCGAATGGAAGTCCGGCTTCGAGCTGGAGTGGGGCCTCCTTGCAGTGCATTGGCACAACGGCGTGCAGCACATGCTGCGGGATCTGAATCGGCTGCACCGGGAGGTTCTAGCCCTGCACGAGCAGGACTTCGTGTTCGACGGGTTCGCCTGGATTGATTGCCACGACGCCGACCAGTCGACCTTGAGCTTCATCCGCCGCGCGCGCGACGGATCGTCGGCGGTAGTCGTTCTCAACTTCACACCAGTACCGCGGTACAACTACCGCATTGGGCTTCCCTCGGGCGGGCGCTGGAACGAGATCTTCAACAGCGACTCTGCTTATTACAGCGGGTCGAACGTCGGGAACCTCGCGGTGGAAGCCGATGCGCTGCCCTGGATGGGTTTCCCGTACTCTGCCGCAGTCACGCTGCCACCCCTCGCGGGGATCGTCCTGGAATCCGCGCGCGGATGAGCGCCGCGCCCAGGCTCACGGTCCTCTTTGTCACCTCCGAGGTCGCGCCGCTGATCAAAACCGGCGGGCTGGCCGATGTCGCGGGGTCTTTGCCTGCCGCGCTGATGCACGCGGGTGTCGACGTACGCGTGCTGGTGCCCGGCTATAAACAGGTGATGGAAGCAGTGAAGTCCAAGGGCCGCCTGACCTCCTTTCCCGCCCTGGGCGATATGCCCGCCAGCCAACTCCTGGCCGGCAAGCTGCCGAGCGGTGTGCCCCTGATGATCGTAGACTCCCCGCGGCTCTACGATCGCCCGGGTGGCCCATACCAGGATGCGTCGGGCAGCGACTGGCCCGACAACGCTGTGCGCTTCGGCCTGCTTTCGTATTTGGCCGCGGTGCTCGGCGGCCCCGCATCGCCGATCAGCTGGCGCCCTCGCATCCTTCATTGCAACGACTGGCAGACCGGGCTTGCGCCGGCCTATCTGCATTTCATGCCCGGTGACAAAGTACGCACGGTGATGACCATCCACAACCTCGCCTATCAGGGCGTCTTCCCGCCCACTACCGTCAGCCGGCTCGGGCTGCCGCCTTCGTCGTTCGCCCCGGAGGGAGTCGAGTACTACGGGGACATGTCGTTCCTCAAGGCCGGGTTGTACTACGCGGATCACATCACCACGGTCAGCCCCAACTACGCGCGCGAGATCCAGCTCGAGCCGCTCGGCATGGGAATGCAGGGGTTGCTGGCGCACCGCGCCGGCGTGCTCACCGGCATTCTCAACGGCATCGATACCGACGCCTGGGATCCAGAGACCGACCCCTACATTCAGCGCTACTACAACGCGGTGCGCTTGCCGGCCAAGCAGGAGAACAAGCACGCCCTGCAACAGCGCCTCGGACTGGCTCTAGACGACAGGATTCCGCTGTTGGCGACCATCGGGCGCTTCACGCCGCAGAAAGGGCTGGATCTGCTGCTCGAGATCGCGCCGGATCTGCTCCCCCTGCCTGCGCAACTCGCGGTACTGGGTGCTGGCGATGCATCTCTGCAGGAGGCGTTTTTGGCGCTCGCCCGTGCGAATGT
>JBGPPC010000226.1:0-7791 GCA_041488355.1 Gammaproteobacteria bacterium | reverse complement strand
TCTCCGAGGATCCCCAGCGCGAAGGTATTGCCCGGGTCCAGCTCGAAGATCTTACGAGCCTGCTCGATGGCCTCATCCCATCCGCCTGCATGTATTAATTCCCAACCTAGGTCGGAGCCAATGATGACCGAGACCGGATCGAGCTCGACTGCCCTGCGCAACTCGGCAATGGCTTCGTCCCATCGACGAAACCACAGGAGGTACCAGCCATACCAATCACGCCCAATTGCAGAGTTTGGGTTGAGCGCCAACGCGCGCTTGAACGCCTCCTCGGCACCGGGAAAGTCCCAGTCGTAGAAAGCCTTCACCACGCCCAGGGCCATGTGCGCCTCCGCCACCGACTCGTCGAGCTCAAGGGCTTTGAGCGCCGCGGCCCGCGCCTTGGGCATTCGCTCGGCCGAAGCGCCTTCGTAACCTGCCAGCTGCTCGTACGTGTCCGCGAGCGCCGCGTACGCGAGCGCAAACGAGGCGTCTCGCCGAATCGCCTCTTCGTAGTATTGGAGAGCCTGATGCAGCCCCTCCGCGCTTCCCTTGTTGTAGTAGAACCGCGCCTTGAGGTAAGCGTTATACGCCTCGAGATCCCGGGTTCCGCCCACTTCAGTTTGCTGCGCTCGGGCCACGCCGAGCCGCATAGCAAGTGCATCCGCTACGCGCTGCGCAATGTCGCTCTGAACCACAAAAATATCCTTGAGCTCGCGGTCGTAATCCTCGGACCACAGATGCGCTTCGTTCCCGGCGTTGATCAGCTGAGCGGTGATTCTTACTTTGTGCTCCGCCTTGCGCACGCTCCCTTCGAGGATAGTGCCAACGCTGAGCTCGCCGGCGATCTCGCCGATCTTCTTCTTGCTGCCCTTGTAGGACGCGATCGAGGTGCGTGCAATCACCTCCAAACCCTTGACCCGCGACAGCCGGGAAATCAGCTCCTCGGTGATTCCGTCCGCGAAGTACTCGTCGTCCGTGCTGGCACTCATGCTCACGAACGGCAACACGGCGATGCGGTTGTTGGCGAGCGGAGCGCGTCTCTGTGCGCGTGTCCATAGCCAAGACCCCGCCAGAGCGCCCGCGACGATTCCCCCGCCGACCCCGATCAGTGCCCGGCGCATCCGACGGCGGCGCAAGCCGAACGCCACTCGCTCCGCCGAAACCGGCGTACCTTCAGCAACCACCCGGTAGGCCCTGACCAACTCGGCGATGTTCTTCACCTCCTGCTCGCCGATGAAGTCGAAGCCGAGCTGAAGGCGATTCTTCACCTGGTCGAATACGGTTCCAGAGACTGTGACCCCGCCGGGTTCCCCGATACTCTCCAGGCGGGCCGCTACATTCACACCGTCGCCGTATACTGTGCCGTCCGGTCTTTCGATGACTTCACCGAGATTGACGCCGATGCGAAAGCGCATCCGGCGCGCCTCGGGCAGCCCCTCGTTGCGTTGAGAGAGCTCGCTTTGAATTTCGAACGCAGTACGTACGGCTTCAGTCGCGGCCTCGAATACGGCGAGCACGCTGTCGCCCGCCATGTCCACGACACGGCCGTGATGGGCTTCGATCTTTTCGCGGAAGACGGCGCGGTACGCTTCGAGCGTGCGCACGGTGGCCTCGTCGTCGTCCTGCATCAGCCGCGAGTACCCAGCGACATCGGCGGCGAGAATCGCCTCGAGTTTTCGGCTTCCTTCAGGATCGGCTAGCATTGCCCCGTCCGTGCGCGCACCACCTCGGCGAAGACCGGGGCGTAGCGCTCCAGCCCAAGTTCCTGGAGCCATCCACAAAGCAAGTCCACGAGTTGCTACCTCTTCTCGACACCAAGACAATGACAGCGTCGTGTAAGGATGTCGTCAGCTAGCTTGTTTCGAGCAATGGGCGATTAGGATGCACCCGCGCTGGCGGCAAGTCTATGTTCACCTCATGCTAGGGTGCGCGTTCCCGAGAACGCGCGGCAAGCCGGGTTGGCGTCGGCGCGCTTACCTGCTGCGCAGACCCATGCGACGCGATCGCGTCGACGTTGTATGCGCGTGCCAGACCGGGGTCGGTCCCGGCCTCCCACCGGCTGCTTTTCCATGTTTGACTGTCCGGTCCTGAGAAACGCGAGCGTCTCTTGTGGGTCGTTAGGAGTCCTTCGCTGGTTCTGCGACCTCGCAGGATTCTCCTGCGCGTTAGGTTCGATTTCGAACTAGTACGCTTGATGTTTTCCTGCTCAACGGGCACGATCTCCGATCGAGTGCTGTCGTTCGACAGAGCGCAAGCGAGATCGCTTAGTAGCCATCTGCGCAAGCAGGCCCTTTGCGAGACGCTACCTGTCAGGCCACGGCAGGTATCCGGTGCACGTAACTCTCCACGTCTCTTGCCAACCGCTCGTTGCCTTGTGCACGCAGCAAACGCCGTGGTCGAACGCGCCAAGACGCTGGGCGGCAACGTCCGAGCACTTATGCTCTGCACAACGTTCGGGGCAAACCACCCAACTACAGCCCGGTCAAGATCCAGTGGAACAAGGCCGTCAAGGCGGCCGCGGCAGAGGACGCCGACGTGCCCGACTTGCGGGCAGTTGCGGCCACGGCCGCCACTAGAAAGCAGAGGGTCCCATCTCTGCTGGGTTACACCTCGGCTAGCATCACGGAGCGCCACTTACGGAACGGAAGTGTCGAAGGCCAGCGTTGGACAGAAAAGACCTAAATAACAAACAGATAGCTCATACGCCCATGATGCAGCAGTATCTAAGCATCAAGGCGCAGTACCCGGACATGCTGCTCCTGTACCGCATGGGCGATTTCTACGAGCTCTTCTACGATGACGCCGAGAAAGCGGCGCGCCTGCTCGACATTACCCTCACCCAGCGCGGCGCTTCCGCCGGGGCGCCGGTCAAGATGGCCGGCGTGCCGTTTCATGCGGTCGAACAATACCTGGTACGCCTTCTTAAGCTCGGGGAGTCGGTGGCGATCTGTGAGCAGATCGGGGACCCAAACACATCCAAAGGTCCGGTCGAACGCCAGGTCACTCGCATCGTCACCCCGGGGACGCTGACCGATGCCGCGCTGCTCGACGACAAGCGCGACAATCTGGTCCTCGCGATCGCCCCCGGCAGCCCACTGCTCGGGATCGCCTGGCTGAGCCTCGCCTCGGGTGACTTCCGGCTGCTGGAAACCGGCCTCGAGCAACTGCCGTCGGAACTCGAGCGGCTCCGTCCCGCCGAGGTGCTTCTTCCCGATGGCCATGAACGCCTTCTGCCCGTCAACTTTAGCGTGCCCGTAAAGCAGCTGCCGCCCTGGAACTTCGATCAGGATTTTGCACTGCGCGCACTGACAAAGCAGTTCAGGACTCAAGATCTTTCGGGCTTCGGTTGTGACGGCTTAGGACCAGGACTGAGTGCCGCCGGCGCGCTGCTCGAGTACTGCCGCACCACCCAGCGCGGAGATCTGGCGCATATCCGTGCGTTGCAGGTAGAGCGAGAGTCGACCTATCTTCGCCTCGACGCCGTAAGCCGGCGCAACCTTGAGATCAGCGAGACGTTGCGCGGCGAGCCCGCGCCGACGCTGCTGTCATTGCTGGACACGTGCGCGAGCAGCATGGGCAGCCGGTTGATGCGGCAGGTCCTGCACCACCCGCTCCGCGATCGCGGTACTGTCGAAGCTCGACTGGACGCGATTGAAACCCTGGTGGGCTTCAACGGTACCGGACCGTTTGGAGTCCTACGCTCTCTGCTCAGACGGGCTGCCGACATCGAGCGCATCACCGCGCGCATTGCGCTGCGCACTGCGCGCCCGCGCGACATCGCGGGCTTGAGGGCCACCCTGGAGCTGCTTCCGGAGTTGCAGAATATTCTGGCGTCGGCCTCGAGCCCGCGCCTGGCGGAGCTTGCAGACTCTGCCGCGCCGCAGGGCACGCTGGTCGAATTGCTGGAGCGTGCAATCAGGCCAGAACCCGGCGCCGTAGTGCGCGAGGGCGGTGTCATCGCCGACGGATATGATGTCGAGCTGGACGAGTTGCGCGCGATCCAGAACGATTGTGGCGCGTTCCTGCTCGACTTGGAAACACGGGAGCGCGTGCGCACCGGCATCGCCAATCTGAGAGTCGAGTACAACCGCGTGCACGGCTACTACATCGAAGTGACGCGCGCCAATGCCGACAAGGTGCCCGATGACTATCGGCGGCGCCAGACATTGAAGAATGCCGAGCGCTACATCACACCGGAGCTGAAAACCTTCGAGGACAAAGCGCTGTCCGCCCACGAACGTGCGCTGGCGCGGGAAAAGCTGCTTTACGACGAATTGCTCGGGATGCTTGCGGCGGAAGTCCCAGCCCTGTTATCCGCAGCGGCAGCGCTGGCGGAACTGGATCTGCTTTCCACCTTTGCCGAGCGGACGCTGGCGCTGAACCTGACTCGCCCCCGCTTCACCAACGAAGAAGCGATCGAAATCCTGGCGGGCCGCCACCTCGTCGTCGAGCCTCAAGTGGACAGCTTCGTGGCCAACGACCTGCGGCTGTCTGGCAGCCGGAAGCTCCTGCTCATTACGGGCCCTAACATGGGCGGAAAGAGCACCTACATGCGGCAAGCTGCGCTCATCGTATTGCTTGCTCATTGCGGGTGTTTTGTCCCGGCCATGGCCGCCCGGCTCGGTCCGCTCGATGCCATCTTTACGCGCATCGGGGCAGCCGATGACCTCGCGGGTGGGCGCAGCACGTTCATGGTCGAGATGACCGAGACTGCCAACATCCTGCATAACGCCACTGCCCAGAGCCTCGTATTGATGGACGAAGTCGGACGGGGCACATCAACCTTCGACGGCCTCGCGCTGGCTTGGTCGATCGCTTGCCACCTTGCGGAGAAGACGCGCGCATACACGCTGTTTGCGACACACTACTTCGAGTTGACTCAACTCGCCGCGGAGTATCGTGAGATCGCGAATGTCCACCTCGGCGCTGTCGAGCACAAGGACCACATCGTATTCCTGCACAGCGTAGAGGAAGGCCCCGCGTCGCAGAGCTATGGCATCCAGGTTGCCCAGCTCGCGGGTATCCCGGCAGCCTTGGTCCGGTCCGCTCGTAAGCGTCTGGCGCAATTGGAGGAGCAGGCCACGCTGAACGGATCTCAAAGAGACCTGTTCGCCAGACCTGACGAAGCCGAACCCGATCACCCACTGCATCCCGTGCTGGAGATGCTTGGTCCGTTGGATCCGGACACCCTGAGTCCCAAACAAGCTCTCGACCTGATCTATCGGCTCAAGAAGCTGCACTCCGACACGGGCTGACGAGCCTCGGTGCCGACGTCCGCCGTCTCGTCATGTTCTGCCGCTGCGTATTCGGCGAGTCGTCGCGGGCCGATCGCCATTGAATACCATCGACCGCGTGTGCCACCACCCTCTTGCACCGCTGCGCGCAGCTACTCCGGGGTCGCAACCGGCAACGTGCCAAGGCGCTCCCGCTCCGACGCGATCTCGCGCGCCAGCTCCACTATCGCCATGGCGTAGTTGCGGCTGCGGTTGTACTGCAGCAAAGCGTAGAAGTTGTCGAAGCCGAACCAGAATTCTGGCCCACTGACCAGGTCGACCGAGAAGACGCAGGCCAGCAGCGCATCCGGTAGCACCAGGGTGCTGTCCGCGCCCCGCACCCGCCATTGGTCGAGCGTGAGAGACGGCTTGAGCCCCAACTCCAGTAGCGCCTGCCGCTCGACCGCTTCCACCCGCGCTGGCGCCACTACCGGCTCGCCATCTTTCCAGCCGAACTCCTTCAGATAACTCGCTACACTGCCGATCACGTCCGCCGGATTGCGCCACAAATCGATCTGCCCGTCCTTGTTGTAGTCGATTGCATAGCGGCGGTAGCTCCCGGGCATGAACTGGGGCATACCCATCGCACCTGCAAAGGATCCCTTGATCGTCAGCGGGTCCCAGCCCTGCTCGCGCGCCAGAAGGAGGAATTGCTCCAGTTCGCGCCGGAAAAAATCCCGGCGCGACGGCCAGTCGAACGCGAGAAGAGTGAGCGTATCCAAGACACGGTAGCCACCCGTATTGCGACCGTAGCGGGTCTCGACCCCGATCAGGGCGACGATGATCCCTTCTGGAACGCCGAACTCCGTGCGCGCTTGGGTTAGCATCTCGGCGTTCTCGTTCCAGAACTTGACGCCGCCGATGATGCGGAGTTGATCCACGAACAGGGGCTTGAACTCGTACCAAGGCTTGGCGGTAGACGGCGCAGCCATGGCGCGCGTCACGTCTGGGCTCGGCTGTACCTTGACGAACAGGGCGCGCAGATCGCGCACACTGAAGCCATGCGTCTGAGCCATGTACGCGATGAACTTCTCGATTTCCGGGCGCAACTTGCCGGAATCGTCCGACGCTGGTTGCGCTACGCAGTGAACGGTGCAGCAGAGTATCAGCACTAGAAAAACGAAGGCTCTGTAAGGCGCGCTCATTCGCAGCCGCATCACCGCACCGCACTGTCGATGGTGATGAGCACACCGCGGGCGCCCGGTTGGATCACCTGGCTGGCTCCTTCCAGATCTCCAGCCTGCGGCATCGCAGTGCCAGATTTGGAAACGCGCGCGCCCACCACCACACGCTCAACCGACGAAAGCTCGCGTCCAGGCGTCATCGCCATGCTGTCGTTAAGCTCGAAGCGCAGCGGCAGGTCCTTGACCTGCTTCCTCAACACCGCGAGCGGCATCCGGGGTCCTTCGGCTGCCCGTGCGAAGACAAACACCGCGTCATCGGGTGCGGCGCTTGCGGCCAGTGCGGGTGACAGGCGCACCATTCCGCTGACCGTCTTAGCGGCATCAGGCCTGCGCGGCGCTTGGCTCACCTCCGGGACCTTACCTCCCACCCGCGCCCTGGCTTGAGCGATCCCCGAGGACAACGCGCGCCCAAGCTCCGAATCCGCCGGGACACTGGTCTTCAGACGCTCCCAGTAGCGGACAGCAGCGGCATAGTCCTTACGTCCGAACGCTGCGGTACCGGCAAGGGTCAGCGCTTTTTGGTCATCGGGCGAGATTTTCAGCGCCCGATCGAGCAGGCGCGTGGGTTCACCCTCGAGAGTGCCAGCACGATTGAGCGCCAATGTCTCTGCGTATTCGACCAGGACCTCGGGATTACCCGGCGCCAGCTTCTCCGCGTGTTGCAGTGCTTCGACCGCGTCGGGATAGCGCTCGAGCGCTTTGTAGGCGCGCCCGAGCATCATCCAGCCAACCGGGTCATCCGGCTTGCTCTGCATGCGCGCCGCCAGCTTCTCCGTCATCTGCTTGAACTGGTCGACCGAGATGGACGAAGCGTCCACAGGCGCGTGCTTGGGTGCTGTCAGAGCCTGCGGGTTGCCGAGATACCAGTACAGCAAAGCCGCAGAGACCGGCAACACTACGGCAACTGCTAAGGCTGTTCGACGCGCGGAACCCGACGCGCGTGTCGTTCCTTGCGCGCCACCCTCCACGTCGTCCAGCAACCGCCGCTCCAACTCGGCGCGCGCATGAGTGTACTGCTCCGACGTCAACGTACCGGTTTCGAGGTCGCGTTCGAGCTCCTTGAACTGGTCCCGATACACTAACGCGTTCACCTCTCGCGGCGACTCCAAAGCCCCGCGTCCCGGCCTGAGCAGCGGAAGCACCAGGAACAGGACAGCCGCGCCAGTGAGCGCGATCGCGATGATGGCAAACCAGGTCATGATTTAGTTGCCCCATCACCAATTGGCTGGGGCGCCAACAGTTCTGCGTTGATCAAAAAAGGCGGGGAATTATAGCTCAGCGGATCGGGCCGCCCGCACTAGCGGGCAGCTGCGTCCGGGTCGGCCTCTTGCAGCAGAGCTCGCGCACGCATG
>JBGPPC010000225.1:0-7823 GCA_041488355.1 Gammaproteobacteria bacterium | reverse complement strand
CGTCTCGCTGGCCGACTACGTGTCGCGCATGAAGGATGGCCAGGACAAAATCTACTACCTCACGGCCGACTCCTTCGTCGCAGCGAAGAGCAGCCCGCACCTGGAGATCTTCCGTAAGAAGGACGTCGAGGTCTTGTTGATGTATGACCGCGTGGACGAATGGGCGATCTCCAATCTGGCCGAGTTCGAGGGCAAGAAGCTACAGTCCGTCGCGAAGGGCGATCTCGACTTGGGCAAGCTTCAGGATGAGGACGAAAAGAAGGAGCAGGAGAAAGAAGCAGGCGAGTTCAAGGATTTGACCGACAAGATCGCCAAAACCCTGGGGGAGAAGGTGAAGGAGGTCCGCGTCACCCATCGCCTCACCAGCTCGCCAGCGTGCTTGGTCTCGGATCAGTGGGGGATGAGCATGAACCTGGAGCGCCTGCTCAAAGCGGCCGGACAGAAAGTTCCCGACGTCAAGCCAGTCCTCGAAGTCAATCCGCACCACGTCCTCGTCCAGGGGCTCAAGTACGAGTCGGATGAGAAGCGCTTTGCCGATTGGAGCTATATCCTGTTTGACCAGGCGGTGTTGGCCGAAGGCGGGCAGCTTGATGATCCCGGCAACTTCGTGAAGCGGCTCAACGAGCTCATGATTGCGCTGGCCGGTGGCGCAGGACCGAAGATCTGGACGCCGGGGAGCTAGACAACTAGAACCGCAGGCGCGCGCCGAAGGTCAGCGCGTTGGCCTCCAGTTCACCGTTCTCGGTTTGCCCGAGGCCCGTGTAGCGCTCGGACTGCGCACGCAACTCCAGGCGGCCGCTCACCTGATAGCTAACGCCGAAGCCATAAACCCTGCCTGGTCGCGAAGGTGTGTCTACTGCGAAGCTGCTGTAGGTTGCGTTGGGCGCGAAGTTGATGCCCAGCTTGGCGAAGAATGTAAGCGAGTCCGATAGCTCGAAGGAGCCGACTCCAGCCAGACTCCAGGCGCTCATCTGCTCGGCTGGCGTGGCGTACAGCACTGGGTCGTCTGTGTTGACGCCTGAACCGAAGCTGGTGCGCGCCCCTTCCAGTGCGAATCCATGGGAGAAGCGGTATCCCCCATAAAGCGTTGTGGCGGTGAGGCGGTCGGTATCATGATTCAGCAGCTTCGCGCCGGGCACGCTGTTTAGTGATTGTCCCCCCGCGTTGCCAAGCACCGCGACGCCGTTGCTTATGCCCGTGTAGAAACCGGGTTCATCTGCAATCGCTGGGAGGGCGAAGCAGACTGCTGCAAATGTCAAAGCCAGACAGGTGCAGCGCGCGGTGCGCGCGTCGTCGCCGATCTGAGACAAAGAAGGAAACATAGGCTGTGAAACGATTTTGCTCGGCGAATACGCGAGCAAATCCTGCGCCCAATAGATGCGGCGCTACTCTGCATGCACTCTGGGAATAGACTCGCGATTCAATGACGACCCGCAGCGCTTGCTTGGAAGATGGCACTAGTAGGTGCGTACGCGAAGGGCGCGGAGCAACGAGTCCTGGTCGGCCAGTGTTTCGTCGACGTTCGCGAGATCTGTCGCCAACGTTGCGCGCGCCTGATCTTCCTCGGCCGCGTTCCAGACCGTGACTTTGCCTGCGTCGAGCAGACGCAAGGCCTCCTTTTCGGCTTCCAGTCCTTCACGGAAGACCTGGATCCCCTGCAGCTCGTCGAGCTTCACGATGTCCGGGGCGATCTTTATTTTCCGCCTGCCAACGTCGTACCAGGCTTCTGCCAGACGCGGATTGGCGCGTACGGCTTGCTCGAGCAGGCGCAATGCTTCCTCGCTGTCTTCGGTCGCGAGTGCGTCGCGATAGATCCCAACGCCTGCAATCTCCGCCTTCCTCACGGGCGCAGCTGCGGGTGCCGACGATGGAGGCGAACTCCCTTTCCCACACGCCGCCACCAAAGCGGCGCTAACCGCAATTGTGAAGCCGAGTCTGAGAAATCGGAAAACGCCATGACGGTGCATCAGTCCAGACGAAGGATGCTGCAACCTCGCCGAAGTGTGCAGAGGCTCAACTCGCATCAATCCATTCCCGGAGGGCATTGTTGTTAATCAGAGCGATCTGGCTTTCACAAAATCTGCCGTTTCTGGGCCAACCCGAGAACGACGGTGAGACCCACAGCGGCATCCAGTCCAAACTCCTTTAACACTGTTTCCTCCAGCACCGCGGTTCGCCGACAATCGCAACTTGGGTATACAAAGAGAAGCCGACAGAATGGTGAAGTTTCTGGAGCAAGGTCGTCGTGAGACAGGCTTGCTGCAGACCGCAGGTCGCGGCGCTTGTTCATGCGGCATCGTGATGCAGAGTGCGCTCCGAGGATATGGGAGGTCAGACCATGAACGAAGAAATAGCGACGCTGCGACATCGCGCTTTTGCGGTGAAGCTGGCGCTGCGCAGAGTGGCGGCGTTTTACAACGAGCTGAAGCGGGCACGGCTGAATGCGCAGGTGCCGGAGCTCGAGTACTTCGTAGCAGCACCGCACCTCAAGTTGCTATTCGACGAGTTTCAGGACGTACATACACGCGTGGAAACCTCGCTGTTCGAGGAGATGGTGCGACTGTCCCTCGAGGCGGAGAAATCGGTCAATGCCTACGTGAGAAGGCACTATGGCTTCGCTCCTGGCGACGACATTCACATGGAACATTCGACCTCGAACAACGCCGTACGACTGCGGGTGCACAAGGTGTTTCTGCAAAGCGGCACCGATAGCGACGTCCGAGTCGACGCGAGCTTCCTGCAGATGGACGGGAACAATGGAAGTCGCTGGGACGTCTACATGAAAGGTCCGGGCGAGTTCCAGTTCGAAAAGATCCAGCGCAAGGAAACCGCGACACGTTAGTGCGCGAACGAAGACGGGCAGCCGCAGCTGCCCGTCTTCGCATCCGACAGGTAGAGATCTATCGTCAGCGGATCTGGTTTTCTTCCTGTGCGCGCCGTACCAAGTCTGCTTGCCGAAGGGTGTCGTTGACGCCCTTCGCCTTGTCCAGGGCGTCGCGTTGTGTGCCGTACAGCCGGCTCTGGCTGGACGCCTTGGGCGTATCAGAGTTTCCACCGCAGCTGGCCAGCGCCAGCGCTGCAATCAGGGCGATCAGGAGCGTTCGCATCTGCCCCTCCGTTATAGTCAACCCCCGCTGTAATGCACATTCCATGCCGTATGTCGTGCTTCCTGGTTTGCAATTCGTCAACGCGAACGATCCAAAGAGCGCGGGTCTGAACCACCAGTCACGGCTTACTGATACCTCAGCGCGTCGATCGGCTTGAGTCCGGCCGCCTTGCGAGTAGGGTAGGAAGCCGAAACATCAGCCCGACCGCGGCCGCTACGATGAACGGCTGCAGGACAGAAGCGGCAGTCACCACCACGTAGACGCTGGTTGGTTGCGTGACCAGCAGCGGTTCGCCTTGTCCTGGGTTAGACCGGCATTACGGCAAGTCGGACATGACAAATGGAAATCCGTTTTGTAACGCTGTGTAACAGACAGCGCCCTTGCAACACCGCATTACGCAGCAAGCCCCACGCCGCCCGCGGTCCGAGGTATAAAGGGACCGGAACATGAACGCTCTAGACCACATCCTGATCGTCGACGACGACCGCGAGATCCGCACTCTGCTCGGCGACTATCTGCAGAAGCACGGCTACCGGACCAGCGCGGTAGCTGACGGCAAAGCCATGTGGAATGTGCTAGACGGCGCGCGCGTCGACCTCATCATTCTCGATGTTATGCTGCCCGGGGACGATGGCTTCGTGCTCTGTCGCAACCTGCGGGCGCGGGGGAACTGGCCCGTGATCATGCTCACAGCCAAGGGCGACGACACCGAGCGTATCGTGGGACTCGAGCTCGGTGCGGACGACTACATGCCCAAGCCGTTTAACCCGCGCGAACTGCTGGCACGGATCAAATCGGTGCTGCGCCGGCACCGCGCGGTGCCTGATAATCTACAGCCAGAACGCGCCGGCGCTCTGCGCTTCGCCGGATGGACTCTGGATCTGGCCGCGCGCAACCTGGTCTCGCCGCAACAAGTGGTGGTTGCGCTGTCGGGTGCGGAGTTCCGCTTGCTGCGCGTGTTCCTCAGTTATCCGAACCGCGTCCTCTCGCGCGATCAGCTTATGGACCTGACTGTAGGGCGCGAGGCCGATCCATTCGACCGCAGCGTAGACGTCCAGGTCAGTCGCTTGCGCCAGCGTCTGGGTGATGATGCACGCGAACCCGTCATCATCAAGACCGTACGCGGGGAGGGTTATGTGCTGGCTGCGGGAGTGGATCCGCTGTGATCGCGCGCGCAATGCACATTGCGGTCGCCCCGTTTGCGTTCTAGGAGATCTGAAACTCCCATGCGTCTGCGCCCCGATTCTTTGTTCGCCCGACTGGTGCTAACTTTCGTGCTGGGCATGGCGCTCACCATGGTGGTGACGCTGTGGGTGCAGTTTCCGGAGCGCGAAGCCTTTGTGTTCCGCATCAGTGCATTGCGCGCCGCCTATCGCCTGGCCGACATGCTGAAGCTGATGGATGAACTGCCGAGCGGGAGCCGCGAGAAGCTGGCTGCGATCGCCGCCGCGCGTCGCGTGGACACGACTTTAGGGGTTTCTGCTCCGATCGCTTCGTCACTTGAGCCGGGCTCGAGCGCCGCGGTCTTCCATGACGTTCTGGTCGAAGATCTTGGTCGCGACTGGCCGATCGTAGTGGAAGTGTCTCCCGCCCAAGTGTCGCCCGAGACCGGCAACGCGCCGCCTACTGACGGCTTCGAGTTCAAGGGCCAAGCTCAACTGTCCGACGGGACCTGGGTTGGATTTCGGCTGCAGGAACCCCGACGGCTCCCGATCTGGCCGCGGCGCCTGATCACCAACATGCTGATCATCGTCGGCGTGCTGGCGCTGCTGTCCCTCGTGGCGGTGCGCTGGGTCACGCGCCCATTGCATCGGCTAGCGCAGGCGGCCGAAGCACTAGGCCGCGACATCGACCACCCGCCGTTGGGTGAGAATGGCCCTGCGGAGGTTCGGCGCGCAGCGCGCGCGTTCAACGCGATGCAGGAGCGCCTGTCGCGCTATATCCGCACCCGCACCGGCATCCTCGCCGCCATGTCGCATGATCTCAAGACGCCGATCACACGGCTGCGCCTGCGCGCTGAGCTGCTCGAGCAGCCCGAGCTGCACGACAAGTTCGTGCGCGACCTTCGGGAAATGGAGGACATGGTCAACGCCACCCTCGGCTACATGAAAGGGCTCGACGACCGCGAGCCGCTGCGGCCCGTGGACATCCGAGCACTGGTTGGTGCCCTCGCAGCGGACTCTGAGGAGTTGCATCACTCTATCCGTGTGCGCGGAGAGCCGATCGGCCCCTTTTGCGGCAAGCCCGATGGCCTCAAGCGCTGTCTGCAGAACCTGCTGGACAACGCCACGCGCTACGGCCGCGACGTGGAGCTACAGATCGAAGACGGCGCCGATGCCTTGACTCTGTACGTGCGTGACAGCGGGCCGGGGATCCCCGAACAAGAGCTCGGACGTGTATTCGAACCCTTCTACCGCGTGGAAGCGTCGCGCAATCCAAGCACTGGCGGAAGCGGCTTGGGGCTGTCCATCGCGCGCAACCTCGCGCAGTCCATGGGCGGCGATGTTACGCTTCGCAACCGCGAAGGCGGCGGCCTCGAGGCAAAGGTGGTGCTGCCGCGGGCGGGGACAGCCCCCGCAGCGCCAACGGTCTTGAGTGGGGGCAGCACCCCCGTCGCGAGCCCATCGGCGCTGAACGCCCCTCGCACGTGATGTAGCGGCGCGGGCCGATCAATTCGTTCGTCTAGTTCCGCAACACGACCGCATCTTAGGTCTGCGACACCTCGTCAGGTCGCAGATGTACCCACCGGCTCGAGCACCTGCAGCGTCGTGCGCACGACGAACGGCTTGACCCGCTCCCGGTAAGCCTTCATGTGGGGCGCCACCAGGTGCGCGTTCAACTGCTCCAGCCCTGACCACTTCTCCACGATCGTTGCGACGTCTGGACGCATTGGCACTTGAACCGCGATAGAGGTTGCCAGATCAACGGCTGCTCCGTACTCGATACAGCCCACCTCCGCCCGGACCTTGGATACTAGCTGAGCGAACTCGTCGAGAAAGCGTTGACGCGTGCCGGGTTGAAGTTCGACCGTTGCGATGACGTGGATCATGGGCTTTTCCTCCTATCTGTTGGTATGTCGAGCAGCGTTGGCGTTGTAGCGCGGCAGCGAGGGGTGTCGAGAGCTTTACTTCATCGCTTACCCGAGCGCATCAGGAACGCAAGCGCCACGCTGGCGAGGCCAAAGATGCATGCGACCAGCAGAATCTTCGTGGCCAGTTCTCCGAGCGAGTCGCGTGGAATCACGTCGAGCACAACAAGCACACCCAGCAGCGCCAGCAGAACGATGGCAATGATCGCGGTGAGCTTCAAAACACCGGCGAGGCCGGATCGGGTCGTGGCGGTTTCGGTGGGATCCTGTGTCATGGTCTTCGTCCCCTTTAGAAAAGGTGCGAGCGCATGGCGGTCAAGCGACCGGCGCAGTGTACAGCGGATTGTCCGGGATTTCCGCCAGGTTGACGGCGACCGGTGGCATCGGAGAGTATGACGATGGCCACGCATGCCGCCCGCTATCCAAGCGTCCCGATGAGCGCACCTGTCAAGCCCGCAGTACCCGATCCTTCGCCGCGCTCCCCCCGCGTGGTGTTCTTCACTTTGGTCGCGCTGCTGTTAGTGGTTCTGTGGCTGGTGCTGCTGGTGTTCCGGCCCTTCTTCATCACTCTCGGGTTGGCCACCGCCATGACCCTGCTGCTCAAGCCAATGCACCTGCGCTTGACGGGCTGGCTCAGCGGCAGAGACTGGGCCGCGGCGCTGCTGATCGTGCTGGGAGTTACGGTGGTGATCCTCATCCCGGTGCTGGCGATCCTGGCCGCGATTGCGACCCAGGCTCTATCGTTCTACGAATGGGTGACGCCACATCTGCAGACGGTCGAGCTGGAGGAGCTCTGGACCCAGAACCTTCCGCCTCAGCTCGAGTGGTTGAAGCAGCTTCCCGCGTTCGCTCAAGGCCGGCTGGCGGACTTCGTGTCCGCTGCACTGTCGCGCCTGGCCGGGGCTGCCAATAGTCTGATTCAGGGAGCGGTAACGGGGCTGTCCGCTGCTGCGTTCGAGCTCTTCCTGATGCTGATCATGCTGTATTTCTTTTTGCGCGACGGCCCGCAGTTCCGCGCGCAGATCCGGCGCGTGTCGCCGCTGTCGAAAGCCCAGGCGGACGAAGTGATTCACCAGGTGGCAGGCACCATGCGCGGTGCGCTCTCCGCGCTGCTGCTGGTACCGATTATTCAGGGCGCCCTGGCAACGATCGCCTATTGGGCGCTCGGCATTCCGAACGCGCTGCTATGGGGAGGGATCACGACGCTGGTCGCCTTTCTGCCGCTGATAGGTACGCCGCTGGTGTGGGTGCCGATCTGCATCTACCTCGCCGTCCAGAGCCAGGTGTGGCAGTGCGTCGTGCTCGCCGTCTATTGTGCTGTAGTCGTCAGTGCTATCGACAACGTGCTGCGGCCCTGGATCATGAAAGGTTCCACCGACATCCACCCGCTGTGGAGCTTCCTCGCCATCCTCGGCGGGCTCATCAGCTTCGGGGCGCTTGGCCTTCTGGTCGGACCGTTGATCGTGTCGCTGGGCGTTTCGGCGCTGCGGATCTACGAGATGGATGTCCTGCGCAGCAGACCGTCAGACGCCGGGCCGGCCCTGCCGCCACAAGCGCCGGCCGCCGCACCGGTGGACCAGATGCCCACCTGAAGCACCACGGCTACTGAATCACGCCCAGATGGCCGT
>JBGPPC010000224.1:0-7871 GCA_041488355.1 Gammaproteobacteria bacterium | reverse complement strand
TCCATGGATAGTCACCCTGGATGATCAACGCGACTGGAGGAAGTTCATGATCTTGCGTGAAGCACTGAGCCTGGTGGGAGAAAAGGAGTGGAACCGGCGCGACTTCGTGGTCACTGTGCTCGCGAGCGGCTTCGCGCTGTCTGTTCAACCGGTCTCGGCGCAGACCATCACGACGGACGATACAGGGCTCACCGCGGGCGAGGTGAAAGTTCCTACCAACGACGGCCAGATGCCGGCCTATCGAGCCATGCCCGCGACCGGCGGTCCGTTCCCTGTCGTGCTCGTAGTGCAGGAAATCTTTGGCGTGCACGAGCACATCAAAGATCTCTGTCGGCGCCTCGCCAAGACCGGGTATTGCGCCGTCGCGCCGGAGTTGTACGCGCGGCAAGGCGACGTCTCGCAGCTCAAGGACATTCAGGAGATCCTCACCAGCGTTGTGAGCAAGGTGCCGGACGCGCAAGTCATGAGCGATCTCGATGCAACGGTCGAGTGGGCGAGCGGAACAGGCAACGCAGACACGAGCCGCCTGGCGATCACCGGGTTCTGCTGGGGCGGGCGCATCACCTGGCTGTATTGCGCCCACAATCCGCGCGTCAAGGCAGGGGTTGCGTGGTACGGCAGGCTGGTGGGGCAGGCCAACGCAATGATGCCGAAGAATCCGATTGATCTCGCCCAGTCGCTGAAAGTTCCGGTGCTCGGCCTCTATGGGGGTGCCGACCAGGGCATTCCGGTGCAGAGTGTCGATGAAATGCGTTCTGTGCTATCGCGAGGGGCGAGCGGCTCCGAGCTCGTGGTGTATCCGGACACGCCGCACGGTTTCAATGCCGACTACCGTCCGAGCTACCGGAAGGGAGCCGCCGAGGACGGCTGGAAGCGCATGCTGGCCTGGTTCAAGGGACACGGAGCGGGCTGACGTAGAGGCAGCCGCCGACCGGACGACATCTCAGGGCTGCGCGAACCGACCGTCGACCTCGATCGGGAACTTCATCCTCATCGCTGCGCCCCCAGTGGTCGAGTGTCACTTCGGCTGTTGCGTCGCGTCCTGTGCGAGTTGCTGCTTGTGCTGCTGGATCTCGGCGCGCAGCTCCTCAGTCGAGCGCTTCTCCCACGGCTTGCCGTCGGTCATCAGCTTGAAGAACAGCGGAATGAAGAAGATCGCCAGAAATGTCGCAGCGAGCATCCCACCCATCACGCCGGTGCCAACCGCATGGCGCGCACCGGCGCCAGCGCCGGTCGAGATCGCGAGCGGCAGCACGCCGAGAATGAACGCGAGCGAGGTCATCAGAATCGGTCGGAAGCGCAGGCGCGCCGCCTCCAATGCCGCGGCGGAGGTGGAGAGTCCCTCATGGTGCTTGAGCACCGCGTACTCCACGATCAGGATTGCGTTTTTGGCCGCCAATCCAAGCAGGGTGACCAGGCCGATCTGAAAATAGACATCGTTGGTCATACCGCGTAACCAAACCGCAGCGAGCGCACCGAAGGTCCCGAAGGGGAGCGCCAGAAGCACCGAGAGCGGTAGCGACCATTTCTCGTATTGCGCGGCGAGAATCAAAAACACCATTACCGCTGCCAGTCCCAGCGCGAGGCCCGACGTGCCGGCCGAGCGCTTCTCCTGGAATGAAGCACCACCCCAGTCGAAACTGAAATCCGCAGGCAGCACTTCCTTGGCGACCCGTTCTACAGCCTGGATCGCCTGACCCGAGGACACGCCCGGTGCACCCTGGCCAAGGAGCTTCACGGCAGGGAGATTGTTGAAACGATCGAGCGAGTCCGGCCCCGATGCGTAACGCACCGACGCGAGCGATTTGAGCGGGATCATCTCGCCCTTCTCGGAGCGAACGTAGATATCGCCGATCGCCTCGGGGCGATTGCGGAAGCTTGGTTCGGCCGACATCAAGACTTGCCACGTGCGGCCGAACTTGTTGAAGTCGTTGACGTAGTAGGTGCCCAGCGTGGCGGCGAGCGCGTTGTACAACTGGTCGATCGGTACTCCCAGCGCCTTCGCTTTTTCGCGATCGACATCGACACGCAGTTGCGGCACGTTCGGGCGCCATAGCGTCTGCACGTAACCCCCGCCGCCGCCGAGCATGGGGTCCTGATTAGCACGTGCCAGGAATTGACCCATGACTTGCGCCAGCCGCTGCGCTCCGCCCTCGCCGCGGTTCTGTATGTAGAACTCGAAACCGCCGGCGTTGCCCAGACCGAAGATAGGGGGCGGGGCAAACGCGAGCACCAGAGCCTCTTTGATGTGCGCCGTCTTCATGAAGAATTCGCCGACCAGCTGGTGCGTATAAACGCCTGGGCGGTCATCCCAGTGCTTCTGGCTAGCGAAGATCGTCGCCGCGCTGTTGCGGAAGCCGCCGCCGAGAAAGTCCATGCCGGTGAACGCCACCGAATATTGATTGGCGGGGTTCGACAGCATCGCCTCCTGAACTTCGGTGACCACTTTGTCGGTCCGCTGCAGCGTCGCGCCGTCGGGCAGAAATACGGCGCCGATGTAGTAGCCCTGATCTTCGTCCGGGACCAGACTGCTCGGCGTCGTGCGCCACAGGAACAAAGTGAGACCCACCATCCCGGCAAACAGCACCATGGCGATGCCGCCGCGGCGCAGTACGAACCCCACACCGTCCGCATAACGGCCAGTGACCCGCGAGAACCAGTTGTTGAACCAACGGAAGAAGCGGCCGGGCGGGCGATGTCCGCGCTGGAGCATCAGCGCGCTCAAGGTTGGAGTCAACGTCAATGCCACGATGGCCGAGATCACCACGGCGATGGAGATGGTTACCGAGAACTGGCGATACAGCTCGCCGGTGAGTCCGCCGAGAAAGGCGATCGGCACGAACACCGCGCATAGCGTCAGCGCGATGGCGATCACCGGGCCGGTCACCTCCTGCATGGCCTGGATCGCGGCTTCGCGCGCGGGCTTGTGCTCCTCGCGCATGATGCGCTCGACGTTCTCCAGAACGACGATGGCGTCGTCGACCACGATGCCGATGGATAAGACCATGCCGAAAAGCGTGAGCGTATTGATCGAATAGCCGAGCACAAACAGGCCGGCGAAAGTACCGAGCAGCGACACGGGAACCGCGGCGAACGGAATCAGTGTCGCCCGCCAGCTCTGCAGGAAGATGAACACCACCACGAATACGAGCGCCATCGCTTCCAGCAACGTCTTTGCGACCTCGCGGATCGAGACCTTGACGAAGCGCGTCGTGTCGTAGACGTTGGAATAAGTCAGTCCTTCGGGGAAACGCTCTGACAGCTGCTTCATCACCCCATTGCACTCTTCGGCCACCGCCAGCGCGTTGGCGCCCGGCTGCAGGAAAATGCCGACCAGCGTGGACTGCTTACCGTTCACGCGGCCGATGAACTCATAGTCCTTGGCGGCCAGCTCGATGCGCGCCACGTCCTTCAAGCGCACGGCCGAGCCGTCCGGGTTGGAGCGTACGATGATCTCTTCGAACTCCTTCACGTCGGCCAGTCGGCCCTTGGTCGTGATGGTGTAGACCAGTTCCTGCTGCGGCCCGATCGGCGTCTGGCCCACCTTACCGGCCGCGAACTGCGCGTTCTGTTCGTTGACCGCGCGAATCAGATCGCTCGGCGTGAGCTTGAGCTGCGTCATGCGGTCGGGCCTGACCCAGATGCGCATCGCGTAGTCCTTGGCGCCGAAGATCTGCACGTTGGTGGTGCCCGGCACGCGCTTGAGGTAGTCCAGAACGTTGAGCGTGACGTAGTTGCTGGTGTATAGATCGTCGAAGCGGCCGTCCGGCGAATAAAACGCGTAGACCATCAGGAAGGCGGAGGAGCCCTTCTCCACGGTGACGCCCTGTCGGCGCACCTCCTCGGGAAGCCGCGCCTCGGCCTGCTTCACGCGATTGTTCACGTTGAGCGCAGCCTGGTCGGCGTTCGACCCGATCTCAAAGGTCACCTGGATCTGTACGACGCCGTTCGACCCCGAGTTCGAGGACATGAAGATCATGTTCTCGATGCCGTTGATCTGGTTTTCGAGCGGGGCTGCTACGGTCTGCTCCAGAACCTCAGCGGAAGCCCCGGGATAGACCGCTTGAACCGTCACGACGGGCGGTGCGATCTCGGGGTACTGGGCGATGGGCAGGGTGCGCATCGCCGCCAGGCCGGCGAGCACGATGAAGATGGAGAGGACCGCTGCGAAAATCGGCCGGTCGATGAAGAAACGAGAAAACATACCGTCACCTCGATCCTCTCCAGCGCCGGAGAGGATCCGTCGTTGGAGGCCGCTACTGTGGTTTTGCGGCGGGCTGGCCGGCCTGAGCCGGCGGCGCGGCGGGCTTGGCTTCTGCGATCTTCACCGGCGAGCCTGGCTTCGCCTTCATCACGCCGTCGACGATGACGCGATCGCCCGGATTCAGGCCAGAGGTGATGATCCAGTCGGCACCGGCCCACTCGCCGACTTCTACCGGGCGCGGCTCGACCATCCCCTGCGCATTCACGGTCATGACGATCTTGCCGGTTGGTCCTTCCAGTACAGCGCGCTGCGGCACAGCCAGCGCTTTCATATAGGTCGCGCCCGCCAACGCGACGCGCACAAACTGTCCCGGCCTCAGGCTCTGATCGGAATTAGGCAGTACCGCACGCGCTTCGCTGGTGCCGGTCTCGGGATTGATGCGCACGTCGCTGAAGTCGACGCGGCCGGGCCGTGCATACGTTGTCCCATCGGACAGCTTCACTGTGACGGTGAAGCGCCCGTCCTTGGGCAACTGCAACCGTCCCGCGGCGGATTCCCGTTGGAGCTTGAGGTTCTCGGATTCCGAGATGCTGAAGATCACGTGGATCGGATCGACCTGCGAAATCGTGGTGAGCAGCGTCTGCTGCGCCTCGACCAGGCTGCCCTCGGATTTCAGCGCGCGGCTCGTGACACCGCTGATCGGCGCCTCGACTCGGGTGTACGCAAGGTCCAGCTTGGCTTGCCTGAGCGCGGCCTCCGCCGATTTCACGCCCGCCGCGGCGACCTCTTTGGCTGACAGCGCGTCGTCGAAAGCTTTTCTGCTGACCATTCCCTGATCGTAGAGCGGCTGCAGGCGCTCGATGTCGCGCCCAGCCTGCGCTTCCTTCGCCTGCGCGCTGGCGAGGTCGGCGTCGACGCGTGCCACGGTGGCCTGAAACGGCGCCGGGTCGATGGTGAACAGGCTGCGCCCGGCCGGAACCGAGCTGCCTTCCTTGTAGTTCCAGCGCTGCAGGATGCCGGTCACGCGCGGACGCACCTCGACCTCGCGTATACCCGCGGTCTGGCCGACCTGCTCGAAGGTGGCCGCGATGTCGCGCGGTTGCACCGTGACCACGTTGACCTCGGGTGGCGGCATCTGGCCGGTTTGCTGGGCTGACGGTTTGCCGCACCCCGCTGCGACAACAACGCTCATCGCGGCGAGAGTCGCAGCCGCTTTGGCGCCAGGGAAAAAGTTCGAACGCATTTTCAATTTGCTCACTATAAGTTCGCGGTGTTCCCGGCAATCGGGCTAACTGGCCAGAGGGGAGGGGACCGGCTGGGAAGCCGAGTCCGCCGCAACGCATGGGCGCGTAACGGTCTGCGCCCGCCAAGTTCGACACGCCGGCAGTTTACATACATCCACGAATGTATGTAAAGTCCCGTTATTTGATACCACGAGCCCGTGCATGCATCCACTCGGTGCTGCGTTGAACGAGCACGGCGAGGAGGAGAGCGATGGCCAGAAGAACCAAAGAAGAGGCTCAGGAGACGCGCAACCGGATCCTAGACACAGCCGAAGAGGTGTTCCGGGAGCAGGGCGTCACCAGTACTTCTCTCGCCGACATCGCCGATGCGGCCGGCGTCACGCGCGGCGCCATCTATTGGCACTTTCGCAACAAGGGCGATCTGTTCGCGGCCATGCTGGATCGCGTGGCGCTGCCGATGGAGGAGATGATCCGCCGAGCGGCAGACGCGTCGACAGAAGACCCCCTGTCCAGCCTGCGTGCTTGCTGTGTGCACGTGCTGCGCCAGGCCGCGGAGGACCCGCGTTGCCGCCGGGTATTCGAGATCCTGTTGCGCAAGTGCGAATATGTGGAGGAGCTCGCCAGCTTGTCGCAGCGTATCTTGCAGTGTCGCGCCGAGGGCTTGGAGATGATGGCGCGGGCGCTCCGCAACGCCATTCGTCGAGGCCAGCTGTCGCGCCACGTCAATGCGCGGCGCGCGGCGCTGGGTCTGCACGCTTATGTGGACGGCCTGATCTACGACTGGCTGCTCGACCCCGGCTACTTTGCGTTGGGCAGAGAAGCTGAAGCGCTGGTGGACCAGTATCTGGACGGTCTGAGGGCAGCCTCTGCTGTGTCCATCGTTTCGGCGCGGATGCCAATGACCAGATCGACATCCGCTGCTGCCCCGCCCGCGAGGCCTTTGCCGCGAGTCAAGGCGGCCCGATCCGTTTAGCCGACCGGGAGCGCCCGGGCGGGAAGGGGTTACCGTATGAGCGATCGACGCAATTTTTTGCGCCTTGGAGCAGGCGCCGCCGCTGGGTTGGTCGCGGCGCGGGTTTGCGCGCAAACCGAAGGCACCACGCCGGGCCACATCCGCCGCTACGTGCGACTCGGACGCACTGAGCTCAAAGTGTCGGACATCTCGTTCGGATCGGCGAGCTCCTCCGACGCGGCACTGGTGCGCCACGCTTTCGACCGTGGCGTGAACTACTTTGACACCGCCGAGAGCTATCGCTGGGGCGGCGCCGAGGAGGCCATCGGCGAGGCGCTGCAAGGCAAGCGCGACCAAGTTGTGCTGTCCAGCAAGACCAAGGCTGGCGCTTCGGACACGCGCGCAGATATGATGAAGTCACTCGAAGGCAGCTTGCGTCGGCTGCGCACCGATCACGTGGACCTCTACTTCAACCACGCGGTGAACGATGTCGCCCGCATGCAGAACCAGGAGTGGTGGGAGTTCACCGAGCTCGCCAAGCGTCAGGGCAAGATCCGCTTCCGCGGCATGTCCGGCCACGGAGGCCATCTGGTGGAGTGCCTGAACTACGCGCTCGACCACGATCAGGTCGACGTGATCCTGGTTGCCTACAGCGTGGGCCAGGACCCGAGCTTCTACGATCGTCTGCGTCACACCTTCCACTGGGCCGCGATCCAGCCGAACCTGCCGCCGGTGCTGCAGAAGGCCAAACAGAAAGACGTCGGAGTGCTGGCCATGAAGACGCTGATGGGGGCCCGGCTCAACGACATGCGCCCCTACGAGCGGCCGGGATCGACTTTTGCGCAAGCCGCGTTCCGGTGGGTGCTATCCCGACCCAACGTCGACGCGCTGCTGATCTCGATGACCAGCCCCGAGCTGATCGATGAATACGTGAGCGCGTCGGGCGGCACCATGACAAGCCAGCGCGACGTCGAGCTGCTGGCCCGCTATGTCGAGATGCGCGTGGGCAGCTACTGCCAGCCTGGCTGCAGCGCCTGCGAATCGAGCTGTCCGCAGGACGTCGCGATTGCCGAGGTGTTGCGTACCCGCATGTACGCGGTCGACTACGGCGACGCTGTGCTGGCCAAGGCTGAGTACGCCGAGCTCGGAGACGGCGCGAATGCGTGCCTCACCTGCACGCACCGCTCTTGCCTGCGTGCCTGCCCGCTCGGCATCCCGATTGCCGAGCTAACCCGCGATGCCGCGACAAGGCTGAGCTGAATCGCGATCGGCGCGACGATCGGCACACGTGGTTACCTTCATCGCTCACTTCCTGTTCGTCCTCGCGGGCTGGACGTTGGTTATCAAGTACATCTTCCCCATGGCCTATGCTCTGGCCGAAGGCGTGCCGATACTCACCTACGTCTACTGGGATTTCTGGTGGATGGTGCACATCTGGCTGGGATGGTCTTTGTTGCACTGGCGGCGCTAC
>JBGPPC010000223.1:0-7881 GCA_041488355.1 Gammaproteobacteria bacterium | reverse complement strand
CGCCGGTACTGGATGCGCTGTTCGCCAAGAAGGAGCCGAAGACCGGCAGCGACGGGACCATGTCCTGGACCGTCGACGTCTACAACCCCAGCTCGAGCGACGACTTCGTCCTGATCCTGAAAGAGCTGGTGCTGCCTAACGGACAACGCCGCCCGTATTCAGTGTGGATGGCGGGCGCGTATCCGCGCGGACTGGACGGTCTGCTCAAGCTGCTGTCGCTCGACATGCGGGTGGTCGATCCCGCCTGGATCGGCATGAAACTGCGCAAGCTGCTCAACTACGCCGAGCCGCTGGGTGACTTCATGGCGCGTGTGCCCGGCGAGGAGCGGCAGGAGAATTTCCCCTCCACTGTCGCGTATGTCGCGCGTCTGATCATCCACCGCTACGCGATGCTCGGCGTCCTCGACGAGCGCGGCTACCCGGTGACCGAGATGGGCGTGCTCGAGATCCCCGAGCACGATCGCCAGGAGGACGAAGCCGCGCGCTACCGCGTCCTGCCTGGCAGGCAGTGCAAGGAGTGCGGTAACTTCTCGTTGATCAAGAAGGACGGCTGCGAATTCTGCACCGCCTGCGGCGCGATCGGGGCCTGCGGTTAGCGGAAATCGGGACCCGACGACCGGCGCTGGCTCGAGGGCCCGAGGCGAGCCGCGATCACCAACGAGCCGATCTCGAGATCAGCGAGTTCGATGTGGCAAAGATCGCCGTGGAAGCCAGGGCATCCGAGCGGCAGTGAGCTCTACTTCACTGCCCATTTCACTTGCGCTGACCCCTCGCTCGCGGTGGTGCCGGGCATCGGTTGCCGCGTCCCCGAAAACCGTTTTCCGAACTGCTCCGCTTGCACACCGACGACCTGCCCGGAGTCGTCTCGGCTGAATTCCAGGTGAATCTCGGACTCGGTTCCCCGCAACGCCACGAACGCGTCGCCGGAGACGTACTCCAGCGTCAATGCGGGGCCGCGGGCAATCTGCGCCCGCAGCGTCCCTCCCTTGACGAACACCTGCAAGGTCTTCTTCAGGTCGGGCAACGCATAGCCTCCCTCGTACTCGGCATAGGCCCCTGCGATCGCGCCATCCGCAGCTACGGGCTGAACATCCGTGCCCTCGACATTGCTGCGGACGATCGCGGTAACGCGCAGATCCGGGAACACGAAAATCGCACTTTCGAATCCTGCGAGCGCCCCGAGATGCAGATACGTGACCGGCGTCGTGTTCTTCGGCACGATCCAGCCGAAACCGAAATCCTCCAGCCCCGAGGCGAACATCTCCTGCCGGGACCGCTGCGACAGGACACGGCCGTTCATCAAACCCCGCGCCCACCGCAGCAGATCGCGGGTGGTGGAGTACATCCCGCCCGAAGAGAACGCGGCGCTGGCATCCACGGCCGGGGCCGGACGTAGTCCGTCAGCGGCCGATAAGTAGCCCTGCGCACTGGCGCTGGACGCCGGCAGGTCGGCGCAGGCGGAATCGGCCATCTCCAGCGGATCGAGGATCTTCGCCTTCAGGAACTCCGGATAGGGTCGACCCGACACGCGCTCGATGACCGCGCCCAAGATCGCGTAGCCAGAGTCGCCGTAGTCGAACGCCGAGCCGGGAGCAAACCGCAACGGGAGGGGCTGGACCAGAGCGAGCAGCTCTGCAGTGGTGACAGCGTGCGCCTTGATGTCGTTGTATTCAGGGATCGCGGTATAACTCGGGATCCCGGAGGTGTGGCTCAGGAGATGGGAAAGCTTGACCATGCCCCAGGCTTCAGGACATGGCTCCACATAGCGGCAGACGAGATCGTCCAGCGACAGCGTGCCTTCGTCGCGCAGCTCGAGAATCGCAGCGGCGGTGAACTGCTTCGTCAACGATCCGATGCGAAATCGGGTCGCCCCCGTATTTGTGGCCCCAGCCGGATAAGTCGCGCGCCCGTAGCCTTTGTTGAGGAGTACCCGGCCCCCCTTGGCGATTAGAACAGACCCACTGAACTGCCCCGCGTCCCCTTTGCGCTGCAGGTCTCGGTCGATGGACTCAATGGAGGGGAGCTGTGCGCCGCACACACGCATGCTCGCGAGCATCGCCGCCAGAAGCATCACCGCAGTGCGTAGCATGGCGGAAGCATCGCACAGGCTTTCCGCCCAAAGCAATGACTCCGACGTGAAGCGTGAACGCCCCACAGAGTATCGGGGCGGTGTCTGACGCTCGGCTTACTGGGCTGTGTTAACTGCGCGTCGCCAGACTTCGCACGTCGTGCGATTGGAAGCGATCCAGGACTGATTGGCGACCATCATGTGGTAGCTGCTGCTGTTGCCGATCAGTGCGAGGTATTGGTTCTGCAACCAGTAAGCTTCCCGCTCGCGCTCGAGCCAGCGACCGCATTCGTCCATCGATGCGTACTCGCCATTGACCTCCTGGAGGAAATGCACCAGCTCGTGTAGCAGGATCGAGCGGTGCACCAGATTGGTCTCCGGGGTCAAGCTGTCGTCGATGAAGATTCCCGCTTCGGGCAGGTGCCAGGCCTTCACCGGACAGGGCCCGCTGCAGATCGTGCGCTCGATCTCGGCGCGGGAGACTTTCGAGACGCGCGGCGTGGCGTTCGGCTTCCGGTAGTTCGACATCCTGGCGATCGTGTCCAGCAGGCTGTCCACCAGCTCGGGCATCGAGTCGATCTGATTGCGGTCCATCAACCGATATAACCGAGACGAATCCGAACTCGCGACGGAGGTGGTGTACATGCCCGCTTTCGGTGCCCCGACCGCACCGTCACCGGGCGTATTCGGCTCGGCACCGACCAGCGCGGAGGCCACAACGAGCCCGATCGCCGCTGCAAGCCTTGGTAACCCATTGGAGAACATAGCGTACCTCTCTCATCCATGTCCTCCTCCCATACGTCTTCCATGCATAAATCGTACTGGCCTGCAAAAGCGCTATGCGTTTCAACCCATTGGCAGCCTGCTGGATCGCGTTTCTCACCGTTTCACCCATTCCGTCAGGTAAAAAACTCCACGGTGGCCGTCTTGAGGTTGTACATCGATCCTACGATCCTGATCGCATCCTGTGATTCCAGCTCTCGGAGCACGCCGCTGTCCTGGCGAATTTGTTCCATGGTCAACTCCACATTCTTCCTAGCCACCGCATCGACGAAGGCGTAGTTCTTGGAGGAGCGCTCACCACCGTATTGGGTCGCCTCTACGGCTGGACGGATTTTGGCCAGCAGCCCGGTGAGATTTCCCAGCTCGACATCGTCGATCGCGCCTTTGATGGCACCGCATGCTGTATGGCCCATCACGAGAACGACCTTCGCACCCGCAACCCGGCACGCGAATTCCATACTGCCCAGAATGTCGTGATTAGCGACGTTCCCGGCTACACGCGCGTTGAAGACATCGCCGATAGCGAGATCCATGACTACCTCGGCCGGAGCGCGCGAGTCGATGCAGCTCAAGATCACTGCTGCCGGATACTGACCCTTCGCGCTGGCCCTCTGCTGGGCGAGGTAATCATGCGGGGCCTCCTTGCCCCTGCGGAAACGCTCATTGCCCCTCTTCATCCTGGCGATGATGTCGTCGGGTGTCATTTCGTCGCGCTGCGCCTTGGTGAGAGCGGCGGCGCCGGCAAGTCGGCCAGCGGGAGTGGCGCTTAGAAGCGCCGCAGCAGCGGCGATTCCGGCAACTCTTAAGAAGCTCCGACGGTTGGATTCAAACCTCGGTGTGGGCGTGCTGCACATGGCGCGGTCCTGCGGGCTAGTGAGTCAATGGATGAAGTCCCATCGGCGAGTAGAGATCGCGGATGAACCGCAACTGGTCGAACGCTCGCGACGATCACATGCATGTTAGCCGAAGGCCGCTGGCCTCGCCTAGGCCCGCACGAGCCGCACACCGAGATGCCGCGCGAGACCTGCTGCCCCGGAGCGTATTACGCCGTGTAGTTCTACTCCAACATGGGCCGCGCGACAGGGGCGAGCACGAGCATCCGGGACTAGGTCGTGCCGCACGTTCGAGATGCGGGTCTCGGGCATCGGCGCGGCTTTCTCGCTTGTCAATGATGGGTTCCAAGACCGTCTCGGCGCCGCTCCGGTAAACTTCCTTCGCCGCATCGTGCACATTGCCTAAACCACATGCTCAATCCCGCCCCCACCACGGTCTACCTCAAAGACTATGCGCCGCCCGCGTTTCTGATCTCTACGGTCGACCTCGACGTGGACCTGCAGAGTGACGTCGCGCGCGTCTCCACCACGCTTGCCATCCGCCGCAATCCGCAGTCCGCGGATCTCAGAGCCCCGCTGATCCTGGACGGCGACGAGTTGGAGCTGGAGTCCGTAGCGCTCGACGGCACCCAGCTGCCGGCGCCTGCCTACACAGTGGATGCGAAGCACCTCACCATTGTCACCGTGCCCAATCAGTTCACGCTGCAAACCGTATGCAAGGTTCGCCCCGAGCAGAACACCAAGCTCATGGGGCTCTACGCTTCCAAGGACGGCTATTTCACCCAGTGCGAGGCGGAGGGGTTCCGGCGCATCACCTACTTTATCGACCGGCCGGACGTGATGGCGCGCTACACCGTGACGATCCATACGGACAAGATGCGCTATCCGGTGTTGCTCTCCAACGGCAACCTGGTGGCGGGCGGGGATGAGCCGGCGAACAGGCACTGGGCACGCTGGCAAGATCCTTTTCCCAAGCCTTCCTACTTGTTCGCCCTGGTGGCGGCGAAGCTGGACAAACTGGAAGACGCCTTCGTTACGAAATCGGGGCGCACAGCCAGCCTGCAGATCTACGTTGAACCAGGCAAGGTGGATCAGTGCGGCTTCGCGATGCAGGCGCTGAAGAAGGCCATGAAGTGGGACGAGGACGTGTTCGGGCTCGAGCTGGATCTCGACCAGTACATGATCGTGGCGGTGGGCGACTTCAACATGGGCGCGATGGAGAACAAGGGCCTTAACATCTTCAACACCAAGTATGTGCTGGCCCGCCCCGATATCGCCACCGACAGCGATTTCATGTACATCGATCGCGTTGTGGCACACGAATATTTCCACAACTGGACCGGCAACCGGGTGACCTGCCGCGACTGGTTTCAGCTCTCGCTCAAGGAGGGGCTGACGGTCTTTCGCGACCAGGAGTTCGGTGCAGACATGTACTCCCCAGCGGTGGCGCGCATCCAAGAGGTGCGCAACCTGCGTGCGGCGCAATTTCCGGAGGACGCCGGTCCGATGGCCCACCCAGTGCGGCCGCAGTCCTACATGGAGATCAGCAACTTCTACACCGCGACGGTATACGAGAAGGGAGCGGAGGTGGTGCGCATGATCCACACGTTGATCGGGCGCGAAAAGTTCCGCAAAGGCATGGATCTGTACTTCCAACGCTTCGATGGGCAGGCCGTGACCACGGACGACTTCGTCCAAGCTATGCAGGACGCGAGCGGCGTGGACTTCACGCAGTTCAAACGCTGGTACGACCAGGCCGGTACGCCAGTTGTAGAGGTCAGCAGCACCTACGATACGCAAACTCAGCGCTACACGTTGACGGCGAAGCAGTCCTGCCCGCCCACCCCGAGCCAACCCGAGAAATGGCCGCTCCACATTCCCTTTGCGGTCGGACTGGCGGGAGCCGATGGCAAGGAGATACCGCTGCAGCTCGAAGGTGAATCACAGGCGTCCGGCACCACACGCGTGCTGTCGCTGCGGTCGCCCGAGGAGCGCTTCGTTTTCGTGAACGTACCGGCCAGACCCCTACCCTCGCTGCTGCGCGGATTCTCAGCGCCAGTCATCCTCAAATACGCCTACACGAGCGACGAGCTGACGCATCTGCTGGGTCGCGACAGCAACGCCTTCAACCGTTGGGAGGCGGGGCAGCGGCTGGCGTTGGAGATCCTGCTACGCGGAATCGTCGAGCGACAGAAAGGGCACGAGTCCGCCTTCCCGGACAGTTTCGTCGCCGTTTTCTCACGCGTGCTGGCTGATGGCACCAAAGACCCTGCGTTCGCCGCCGAAGCGCTTTCACTGCCCTCTGAAGGCTACGTCGCCGAGCAGATGGAGGTCGTCGACCCCGATGCAACCCATTTGGTACGCGTCGAGCTGCGCCGACACCTTGCGCGCTCGCTCCGCGAGGAGCTGCTGGCCAGTTACTCGGCGCTGCATGTGACCGGCCCGTACAGCCCGGACGCGAAATCGGCAGCCCGACGCGCGCTGCGCAATCTCTGCCTGGGCTACCTGATGGAGCTCGACGACGCGCAGGTGCGCGCGCTGGCGATGGGGCAGTTTGAGAGCGCCGACAACATGACCGACGCGATGGCCGCGCTTTCGGCTCTGGCCAACTGCGATTGTCCGGAACGTCCCGATGTGCTCGATCGCTTCTACGTCAAATGGAAGGCGGAACCGCTGGTGGTGGACAAGTGGCTAGGTGCGCAGGCAACCTCTCGCCTGCCCGGAACGCTCGCTGAGGTGATCCGGCTAATGTCGCACGAAGCGTTTAACATCCGCAACCCGAACAAGGTGTATGCGCTGATCGGCGGCTTCCGCAGCAACCAGGTCCGCTTTCACGCCGCCGACGGCGAGGGTTACCGATTCCTGGCAGATCAGACCATCGCGCTCGACGCGCTCAACCCCACGGTCGCTGCGCGCATGGCGCGTGGCTTCGACCGCTGGAGGAAGTTCGATGCGGGACGCCAGGCACATGCCAAAGCCGCGCTCGAGCGCATCCGCGATACGCGCGGATTATCTACGGATACGTTCGAGGTCGTGAGCCGAGCGCTCGCGTGAGCGCCGCGTCCAGAACAAGCGGAGATCGACCTGTCACACAACGGAACGGGTGACTTCAGTCCTTGCGGGAGTGCAGCTGCGGCGCCGCCTCAATAGAAGCGGGAGCGGGACCATTGGACAGGGCGTAGTCTGGTCCGAACAACGAGCGGAGCCAGCGTCCCCAGACCCACAGCGCCAGCAGACTCATAGACGCGGCGGCAATCCCAAACACGACGCGGCCCGTAACCTCATCGCTCCCGCCAGACGAAAAC
Source organism: Gammaproteobacteria bacterium (assembly GCA_041488355.1). Lineage (GTDB taxonomy): Bacteria > Pseudomonadota > Gammaproteobacteria > Burkholderiales > SHXO01 > SHXO01. The sequence goes on along the minus strand of JBGPPC010000223.1, from coordinate 892 downwards.
AGTTGGCCGATCGAGAATCCGCCGCTGAAGTGGCGTTCTCCGGGCCCGAAGCTGATCCAGTCGAACACCGCTGCGAATGCGCTCAACAGCACGACCCCGAGGAAACCACGCGCTTTTACCCAGGACTCTGGCAAAAGGATCAAACAGCCAGCCAGGAAGAACGTGCATCCGGCCAGGAACACAACCCATTCCGGGGCTCTCATACTGTCAGGCCTAGGCGTAATGAGGCCCACGGCAAACACCATGGGAGCGAGGCCCGCAGCCATGGCGACGAGGCCGAAGACGAGTCGCGCGCGGGGGGTCAGATCTGCGGTAGTGGTCACAGTGCGGTTTGTCGCGTCCCGCGCTGGTATGCAACATCCGTGCGCGAGGCGGCTTCGATCCGGCAAGACCAGGAGCGAACTCAGCGCCGTTTAGGCGGGCGTGGCAGAAGTGTAGAACTGGCCGCAGCGGGCGTTTGGTTTCCCGTGTTCCGTACTGGTAGCAGTGGCGGCGCTTGTGGGCGCACGAGGCTTAAGGCCGGAGCGTGTTCGAGCCCGGCAACACCCGAGCCCTCGACAGCACGCGGCTCAGCGGATGGAACATTCTGGTTTGCGTGGACGGGAGCAGACTCGGCTAGCGCATCCTCTTCGGGCGTCTCGTTGGCATCGTAACGAGGAGCGTCGAGGCCAGCGAGCAACGGGTTCGGCTCCTCACTCGAGCCGAGCGCAGCCATCAATAATCGATAGCGCAAGTCCGATGCATCGCCGCAGCCGGCCGGTGTCGGCACGAGTTGGATTACGCTCTTGCGTGACATTGCTGTCACCTTCTCGGGTTCAGCGGCAAATTCGCCGCCCAGTCGTATCCTTCATGCGAACGTCGTGCCCGCACGCTCCGCAGCCGCCGAGCGGGG
>JBGPPC010000222.1:0-7882 GCA_041488355.1 Gammaproteobacteria bacterium | reverse complement strand
GATCTTCGAACCGCTGTTCAAGCTCGAGCGCTCGCAGCCGAGTCCGTTCGACGCGCGCCCCGTATATCGATCGACGATAGAGGACCGCATCTGGTACTGGGGATACCTGCCGATCATGAAGGCCGCGGAGCAGCTGTCTTCGCTGGTGGGCATCCTGCATCATGGGCGCATCCACCTGTACCTGATCTACAGTTTTGCTACGTTGTTGGCGTTGCTGCTGCTGATCCAATGAACCCGGGCTTCTTGGCTTCTCAGCTGTTCCAGACACTGCTGGCGGTGTTGCTCGCGCCGCTCATGCTGGGCTGGGTAAATCAGTGCCGTGCCTGGCTGCAAAACAAATCGGGCCCGGGCGTGCTGCAACCCTATCGCGTGATCCTCAAGTTGTTCCGCAAGGACGCGGTGCTGGCGCACAACGCGTCGTGGCTGTTTCGCTTCGCGCCCTACACGGTGTTTGGCTGCATGGTGCTGGCGGCAAGCATCGTTCCGATCCTCGCCACGGACCTGCCGTTCTCGCCGGTGGCGGACGTGATCGCTCTGGTGGGGCTGTTCGCGCTGGCGCGCGTGTTCATGGCGCTGGCGGCTATGGACGTGGGGACCGCCTTCGGCTCGCTTGGCGCGCGGCGCGAGATGTTCGTGGCGAGCCTGGCGGAGCCCGCGCTGCTCATGGTGTTCTTCACGCCTGCACTGATCAGCCAGTCCACCGCACTCACCACCATCGTGGAGACGCTCGCGCACCGCGAGTTGACCATCTACCCAAGCCTGGCATTTGCGGCGGTCGCGTTCGTCATGTTGCTGTTGGCCGAGAACGCCCGCATTCCCGTCGACAACCCCGCCACTCACCTCGAGCTGACGATGATCCACGAGGCTATGGTGCTGGAGTACTCGGCCCGGCATCTGGCGCTGCTGGAGTGGGCGCACGCGCTCAAGCTGATGACCTACTCGAGCATCGGGATCGCGCTGTTTCTGCCTTGGGGCATCGCCGCCGCGGGACAATGGGCCATGATGCCGCTGTCGGTGCTGGCTCTACTGCTGAAGCTGTTGCTGGGAGGCGCCGCGTTGGCGGTGTTGGAAGCGGTGTCGGCCAAGATGCGCATCTTTCGCGTGCCTGAATTCCTGGGCATGGCCTTTCTCCTGGCGGTGCTCGGAATGCTGACGCGACTGCTGCTGGGGAGCGCGGGATGACGTTGCCGTGGACGCATCAGCTTATCAACCTGATGGCGTGCCTGCTGCTGCTGATCGCCTTCGCCATGGTGTCGCAGCGCCGCATCCTGCGGCTGATCTATCTATTCGCGCTGCAGGGATTGGTGCTGTCTGTGAATACCGCGGTAGTGGCGTTGGCGACCCGTCAACCGCACCTGTATTTCTCTGCTGCCCTTACGCTCGGCCTCAAGGTAGTTGTCCTGCCTTGGCTGCTGCACCGATTGATCGACCGTCTCAACATCCGCTGGGACATCGAGACGCTGCTGAACATCCCTACCATCATGCTGGTGGGGATCGTGGTCGTGATCATCGCCTTCAATCTGGCGCTGCCGATCTCGCAGCTGGCCGGCACAATCACTCGCAGCTCGTTGGGAATCGCGATGGCCAGCGTGCTGCTCTCGTTTCTGATGATGATCACCCGGCGCAAAGCCGTGCCGCAGGTGATCGGCTTTCTGGCCATGGAGAACGGCCTGTTCTTCGCCGCCACCAGCGCCACGTACGGTATGCCGATGGTGGTGGAGCTTGGCATCGCGCTGGACGTGCTGGTGGGAACCTTCATCTTCGGCATTTTCTTTTTCCAGATCCGCGAGACCTTCGACAGCCTCGACATCCATCATCTGGAGAAGCTGAAGGAGAAAGCGTGACGGAGATCGCGCTGGTGTTGGGGCTGCCGCTCGCTGGAGCGGTCCTGCTGGCGCTGTGGGGCAACCGAGCCTGGGCCGCTGACCTGAACGCTTCGATGAGCCTGCTGACCCTGCTCGCGGCCGCTGCGCTGACTGCGCGGACCATCTCGCAAGGTCCGATGACCGCGTGGCGTGAGCTGTTCTTCGTCGATGCGCTCAACGTTTTTCTGGTTGCGCTGACGGCCTTGGTCGCTTTCACGACCGCGTTGTTCAGTCGCGTGTATATGCGCGTGGAACAGGAGCGCGGCAAGTTGTCGCCACCCCGGCTGCGCCTCTATCACAGCATGTATCAAATGTTCAATTTCACCATGTTGCTGGCGCTCCTCACCAACAACGTGGGCATCCTGTGGGTGGCGATGGAGGGCGCCACGCTGGCCACCGTGCTGCTCGTGAGCCTGTATCGAACTCCCGCCAGCATCGAGGCCGCCTGGAAGTACTTCATCTTGTGCGGTGTCGGCATTGCGCAAGCGCTGTTCGGCACCATCCTCTTGTACCTCGCCGCGGAGAAGGTTCTGGGGGCGGGTGGCAACGCGCTGCTATGGACCCACCTGCACGCGGTACAGGACCAGTTGGAGCCGAACGTGCTCTCCATCGCGTTCGTGTTCGTGCTGGTGGGCTACGGCACCAAAGTCGGACTGGTGCCCTTGCACAACTGGCTGCCGGATGCGCACGCCGAGGGTCCGACGCCGATCTCGGCAGTGCTGTCGGGGCTGCTGCTGAACGTTGCACTGTATGCCGTCGTGCGCAACAAAATCCTGGTGGACGGGGCGCTCACATCGCACCTCGCGGGGCATCTCATGATGGGCTTCGGCCTGCTCTCGGTGGTAGTGGCCGCGCTATTCCTGTCGCGACAGAAGGATGTAAAGCGGCTGTTCGCATACTCGTCGATCGAGCATATGGGCATCATCACCTTCGCTTTCGGTATGGGGGGGCCGGTCGCTTCGTTCGCCGGGCTGCTGCACATGACCGCGCACTCGCTCACCAAGTCAGCCATTTTCTTTGCCGTGGGGCACGCGGCCCAGAAGACAGGCACGCAGATCATCGACCAGATCCGGGGTTTGATCCGGACCAGCCCGGCGGTGGGCTGGGGGCTGATGCTGGGCAGCATCGCCATTCTCGGGATGCCGCCGTTCGGCGTGTTCGCCAGCGAGTTCCTGATCCTTACCAGCGCCATGCAGCAGCAGCCGTGGGCCGCGCCGCTGCTGCTGGCGTCGCTGGGCGTTGCGTTCGCGGCCATCTTCAGCAAGGTGCAGGCGATGGTGTTCGGCGAGACCACGGCACAGCGCCTGCCCCACCCGCCGGCGCTGCTGCCGGTTTTCCTGCACCTGTTGGTCGTGCTGTTGCTCGGGCTGTATATCCCGCCCTATCTTGCCGAGTGGTATCGGACAGCGGCGAGGCTCATCGGATGAAGATAGAAGACTTCCCCGTCGAGGTGAGTCCGGTTCCCGGCGCCATGCCGGTATGGCGCGGGACCGTGGATTCCGAGCAGTGGCGGGATCTGGCGCAGCAGGTGCGCGGAAAGGGCGGGCGCCTCGTCGCGCTTTGGGCCTCCGAGCTCAGCGGCCGGGATCAGGGCTTCGAGGTCCACATGGCGCTGACCGTGCGCTCCGGACTCGTATGGCTTGCCCTAGGTGTTCCGGCCGGACAGCCGGACTTCCCGGACGTGTCGGACATCTTTCCGGCCGCCAACCGCATGCAGCGTGCGGCATTCGACCTGCTCGGCGTGCGCGCGAGCGGCGCCGAAGACAACCGGCAGTGGCTGCGCCACGCCGCCTGGCCCGCGCACGCGTCCCCTCTGCGCAAGGGCTTCGACGTGGTCGCCACCTATCCCGGCGGAGTCGATATTTATCCGTTCGTGCAGGTGCGCGGAGACGGTGTTCATGAGATCCCCGTGGGCCCGGTTCACGCGGGCACCATCGAATCCGGTCACTTCCGCTTCTCGGTCGTAGGCGAGCGCGTGCTGCGCCTGGAGGAGCGGCTCGGGTACAAGCACAAGGGCATCGAGAAGCGCTTCGAGGCGCTGAGCATCCTGGACGGCGCGCGCCTGGCAGGCCGCGTCAGTGGCGATTCGACTGTCGCCTACGCCTGGGCCTACTGCATGGCGGCGGAGGGTGCCGCCTTCTTCACCCCGCCTGAGCGCGCGCACTGGTTGCGCGCGCTGCTGCTGGAGCGGGAGCGCATCGCCAACCACCTCGGCGACTTGGGTTTCCTCGCGAACGATGCCGGGCTCGCGTTCGGGCTGGCGCAGCTGTCTCGGCTCAAAGAGGACATGCTGCGGCTCAACAGCGCGCTGTTCGGGCATCGCTATCTGATGGACGCTATCGTCCCTGGAGGCGTAGCGCACGACGTCGATGGCAGCGGCGTGCAGGCGATGCGTGCTCAGATCGGGGCGCTGCGCGCGGAGGTGCGCGGACTCAAAGGCATCTTCGACGAGCACCCCGGATTGCAGGACCGTTTCATCGCTGCCGGACGCGTCGCCCCGGAGCTCGCCAACCAGCTCGGCTTGTGTGGGTTGGCCGGACGCGCCAGCGGCATGTCCTGGGATCTGCGCGTGCAATTTCCAGCCACGCCTTACGACGCGTTGGACGTGCGCATGGCGACTCATCGCAATGGCGACGTTGCCGCGCGCGTCACCGTCAGGTTCGAGGAGGTAATGGAATCGCTCGATCTGTGCTGGGTGATCCTGGACCGTTTGCCGCGCGGCGAGGTCTGCGCCGAGCTTCCGATCCCCATCGACAGCAGCCTGGGTCTGGGCTGGGTCGAGGGCTGGCGCGGCGAAGTGCTGGTCGCCTTGGAGGCCGGACCCAATGGGTCCCTGCGCCGAGTTCACCCCCACGATCCGTCGTGGCAGAACTGGCCGCTGCTGGAACATGCGGTGATCGGTAACATCGTTCCCGACTTTCCGCTCATCAACAAGTCCTTCAACTTGAGCTACAGCGGGGTCGACCTGTGAGCGAAAGTGCGCTGACACCATGTACCAGATACTGAAGAAGATCGCGGAAACGGGCATCGTGACCGAGCCTGCGCCGGGGCCCGATGAAAGCTTGCGGGTCCTGCAGCAGCGCCTCGAAGATTCGGTGCTGCGCCGGTTCGCCGGCGCACTCACCATCCGTCATGTTGACGCCGGCTCGTGCAACGGCTGCGAGCTGGAGATACACGCCACGAGCAACCCCTATCACAACCTCGAAGCGCTGGGCATCCGCTTCGTGGCCAGCCCGCGTCACGCCGATATGCTGCTGGTCACCGGACCGGTGTCGCGCCATATGGAGACAGCGCTCAAACGCACCTTCGACGCTACACCCGAGCCCAAGCTGGTGGTTGCGGTAGGCGACTGCGGTTGCACTGGCGGCATTTTCGGCGAGAGCTACGCGAGCTGCGGGCGCGTCGCCAATGTGATCCCGGTCGACGTGGCGGTGCCCGGCTGCCCACCGACTCCCGTCGCCATCATGCAGGGCATCCTCACCGCCATCTCGCTGCGAAAACCGGTGTGAACTTGTCTGCGATTCTGCGGCGCCTGGATCTCTACGAGAAGCTCCTGCGGCTGGATAAACCGATCGGCACCCTGCTGCTGCTGTGGCCAACGCTGTGGGCGCTTTGGCTCAGTGCGAATGGGCGGCCGAACTGGAAGATCGTCTGGATCTTCGCCCTCGGCACGCTGCTCATGCGCTCGGCTGGTGTGGCAGTCAACGATTTCGCTGATCGCGGCTTCGACCCGCATGTAGCGCGCACACGCAATCGGCCGCTGGCGGCCGGGCACGTGAGCCCGAAGGAGGCCTGGATTCTGGCGGCACTGCTGGCGTTGATCGCCTTCGTACTGATCCTACCGCTCGGGCGGCTGGTGATCCTGCTGTCGGTCTGTGCCCTATTCCTCGCTGTAACGTATCCGTTCACCAAGCGCTTTCTCGCGCTGCCTCAAGCCTATCTCGGAGTGGCCTTCGGCTTCGGCATCCCGATGGCGTACGCCGCACAAACCAAAGGGCTGCCGGCCGTGACGTGGTGGCTGCTACTCGCCAACATCTTCTGGACCGTCGCCTACGACACCGAGTACGCCATGGTCGATCGTGACGATGATCGTAAGATCGGGATTCGAACCTCCGCGATCCTGTTCGGACGCTACGACGTCGCGGCGGTGATGCTGTGCCATGTCGTGTTTCTGGCGATCATGGCCGGCATCGCTTGGTCTCTTCAGCTCGCGTGGCCCTGCTACACGGGACTGCTGTGCGCGCTGGCGCTGGCTGGTTACCAATACACGCTGATCCGCGACCGCGATCCGCAAAGCTGCTTTCTCGCCTTTCAGGACAACAATTGGGTCGGCGCTGCGGTCTTCGCCGGTATCGCGCTGGCGTATCTGCTTCCTTAGCTGTTGCCACTAACCGGCGCGGCACCTATAGTCGCCGCACTGGGTTAGAAAGGAGGGCAGGCGTGGAGCTTAATCTCGAAGGGAAGGTGGTCCTGGTCACCGGCGGCAGCAAAGGCATCGGGTTGTCCTGCGCTCGTGCGTTCCTGGCAGAAGGATGCAAGGTGGCGATCGCGTCGCGTAGCCGAGAGAACCTGGAGCGCGCGTCGGCAAGTTCCGGCGCCACGCTATAGGTCGCCGCAGATCTCACGCGCGCTGAGGACGCCCGGGATATGGTGCGCGAAGTCATGGGCAAGCTCGGCGACATCGACATTCTGGTGAATTCAGCGGGCGCGGCCAAGCGCTATCTTCCCGACGATCTCGACGCAGCTGCGTGGCACGCCGCGATGGATGCGAAGTACTTTACCTATATCCACACGATGGACGCGGTGCTGCCTGGAATGGCCTCGCGCAGCCTGGGCAATGTAGTCAACGTGATCGGCATGGGCGGCAAAGTCGCCAGTCCGATCCACCTGCCTGGCGGCGCAGCCAACTCGGCGCTGATGCTTGCGACGGTCGGCCTGTCTCAGGTGTATGCCCCGAAAGGTATCCGCATCAACGCCGTCAACCCGGGCGCGACCCTCACCGACCGCGTCAAGGAAGCGCTGCGCCTGGAAGCCTCCGCTCGCAAGATTACTGAAGATGAAGTGCTGGCAACGGCTCAGGCCCGGGTTCCACTGCGGCGCTTCGCCAGCGCCGATGAGATCGCGAACGTCGTGCTCTTCCTCGCGTCGGAGCGGGCGAGCTACGTCACAGGCGCCATCATCCCTATGGACGGCGGATCTACGCCGGTCATCTGATCCGCCCAGTACCGTGCGGTACAACGATCTGCGCGAATTCATCGCCCTGCTCGAGACGCAGGGTGAACTCAAACGCGTCGCCGTCGAGGTCTCGCCCCATCTGGAGATGACCGAGATTTGCGATCGCGTCCTCAAACGAGGCGGTCCCGCGATCCTGTTCGAGAAGCCGAGGGGGCACACCATACCCGTGCTCGGCAATCTGTTCGGCACACCCAAGCGCGTTGCGATGGGTATGGGCGAGGATTCGATCGAAGGGCTGCGCGAAGTCGGCAAGCTGCTCGCCTATCTGAAGGAACCCGATCCCCCGCGAGGCCTGAAAGACGCCTGGGACAAGCTGCCGGTTCTCAAGAAAGTATTGGATATGGCGCCCAGAGAACGCTCCAGCGCTCCCTGCCAGGAGATCGTGTGGGAAGGCGCGGACGTCGATCTGTCGCGCCTGCCGATCCAGACCTGCTGGCCGGGCGATGCCGGTCCGCTCATCACCTGGGGGCTCACTGTCACGCGCGGCCCTAATCAGCCGCGCCAGAACCTGGGGATCTACCGCCAGCAAGTGCTGAGCCGCAACAAGGTGATCATGCGCTGGCTGGCTCATCGGGGTGGGGCGCTCGACTTCCGTGACCATTGCCTCGCTGCCCCGGAGCAGCCGTTCCCGGTCGTGGTGGCGCTCGGAGCCGATCCCGCGACGATCCTGGCAGCGGTGACGCCGGTGCCGGATACGTTAAGCGAATACCAGTTCGCGGGGTTGCTGCGCGGGGCGCGCACCGAACTGGTGAAGAGCCTGGGGTCCGCGTTGCAAGTTCCAG
>JBGPPC010000221.1:0-7883 GCA_041488355.1 Gammaproteobacteria bacterium | reverse complement strand
CCATGACCCAGGTGCCCCTGCACGCGGTGGCGCTGAAGCTGTTCACGGGCATCGAGCGATTCGAAATCATGGCGATCCCGTTCTTCATTCTCGCCGGCAGCTTCCTGACCCGCGGTGGTGTGGCCCTGCGCATGATCAATTTTGCCACGTCGCTGGTCGGGCACTGGTACGGCGGGCTCGGGCTGGCCGGCGTGGTCGCATGCGCGTTGTTCGCGTCCGTTTGCGGCTCGAGCCCGGCAACCGTGGTGGCGATCGGATCGATTGTGCTGCCGGCGATGCAGAAGCAGGGCTTCCCGAAGAAGTTCGGGGCGGGCGTCATCGCCACGTCAGGCGCCTTGGGCATCCTGATGCTGCCCTCGATCGTCAAGGTCATCTATGCGGTGTCCACTAATACCTCGATCGGCGCCCTGTTCGTCGCCGGCGTGCTCCCGGGCCTGGTGCTGACCGCGATGCTGGGCGCAACGACTTGGTACATCGCGCGCAAAAACGACTACCCGAGGTTGGCCAGAGCGAGCTGGGGGGCACGCATCAAAGCGTTTCGGGAAAGCATCTGGGGCTTGTTCCTGGTCGTAGTAGTGATCGGGGGCATCTACAGCGGCATCTTTACGGCGACGGAGGCAGCGGCGATGAGCGCCGTCTACGCCTTTTTCGTGGCCGTGTTCGTGTACAAGGACATGTCGCTCAAGGAAGCACCGCGATCGCTGTTGGAGGCGGCCAATCTGAGTGCGATGCTCCTGTACATCATCACTAATGCCGTGTTGTTCTCCTTCTTGATGACGTCGGAGAACATCCCGCAGATGATGGCGGAATGGCTGCTGCACAAAGGCCTGGGACAGATCGCGTTCCTGCTGATGGTCAACGTCCTGCTGCTGCTGGCGGGCAACGTGATGGAGCCCTCCTCCATCGTGCTGATCATGGCGCCGATCCTGTTCCCGGTCGCCATGAAGCTCGGAATCGACCCGGTTCACTTTGGCATCATGATCGTCGTGAATATGGAGATCGGGTTATGTCATCCGCCGGTCGGCCTGAATCTCTATGTGGCGAGCGGCATCACCAAGATGGGGATCACCGAGCTCACCGTCGCGGTATGGCCGTGGTTGCTCACTATGCTGGTCTTTCTGGTGGTGGTGACCTTCTGGCCCGCCTTGTCGCTGTGGTTGCCCAAAGCGCTGGGGATGATGTGAGGGGGCGAACCGCGTTATTTGATCTGGGTGGGCAGCCAGGTTGTGATGGGCGGAAAGACGATGGTGAGCACGAGGACTACAAGCGCCCAGCCGAGAAATGGCAGCACTTCCCACATGACAGGCCCCAGCCGCAGCTTGCCGACGCTGGACACGACGAACAGCAGCAGGCCGATAGGCGGATGCATCAGACCGATCATGAGATTCAGCACCACCACCGCGCCGAATTGAATCGGGTCGATGCCCACTTGCGCACCCAGCGGGATGAGCAGCGGCAGAAAGATGATCATCGCAGGTAACGGCTCCACGATGCAGCCGATCAGGAGCAAGAACACATTGACGATCAGAAGGACCACGATCGGGTTCGTGGAGATGCTCCGGATCGTGTCGATCACCGTCTGATTGATCTGGCTTTCCGCAACCAGCCAGCTGAATGGTCCGGCAGCCGCGAGCAGGAACAGCACGATCGCGGTCGAGCGTCCGGCGTGAAAGATCAGCTTGGGTAACTGTCGCAGCGTGATGCCTCGATAAACGACGAAGCTGACCACCAGGGCGTACAGGACCGCCACCGCCGCGGACTCGGTAACTGTGAGCAGGCCGAAGCGGATTCCGCCGATCACGATGACCGGCATCATCAGGGCCCATGATGCGTTGCCGGTTGCGCGCAGCTTGGCCCTGACATCAACCGGCGGGCGGCTCGGATAGCTGCGGTATCTGGCGACGATGCTGCAGACCACCAGGAACCCGGCGGCAAGCAGGATTGCCGGGACCACGCCCGCCATGAATAGCTTGACTACCGACTGACTGGAGATCTGTGCGTACACCACCATCGGGATCGACGGTGGCAGGATCGGACCGAGCAGCGCGCCGGCCACAATCACGGCGCCGGCGAAGCCTTCGCCGTACCCTTCTTTGCGCATTGCCGGAATCAGCGGTTTCCCGGTGGCGACCGCATCCGCAACAGCCGATCCGGACACCCCCGCCATCACGAAATTGGTGATGATGGAAACATGCCCGAGGCTGCCCTTGAGGCGACCGACCAGCGCCATCGCCCACTCGATCAGCCGCATGGTGAGTCCGCCGCGGTTCATCAGTTCGCCGGCCAGAATGAACAGAGGCACCTGTACCAAGGCATAGCTATCCACGCCGGCGATCATCGACAGCGGCATCATGGCGGTGTCGATTACGTCACCCGGCTTGGCGAGGATTCCCAACCACGCCGAGAGAATCATCGAGAAGCCGACGTCGAACCCGATCAGCAGCGCGAGAAGAAAGGCGACGAAGAGCAGAGCCAGCACGTCTACGTTTCCTTCGGCCCTGGCAATTCGCTGCCTAGCAGCCGAACGATCAGCCGCAGGCCGACAAACAGGAGCATCAGCAGACAGGCAGCAAACACGCCAGCGGCGGGCACCGCGGCGGTAAACCCGGTTCCAAGCAACATCTGGTCTTTCCCTATCTCGATGAGGCGCCAGCTTCCCGGCACCAGGATCGCGAGCAGCACCAGCATCAGTGCGTCGAATATCAACGCGAGAAGATGTCTGACTCTTGGGGGAAGATGCGCATCGATCAGATCGACGCGGACGTTGAGCGCGGCACGTACCGCGATGGCAAAGCCGATGAAAGTGAGCCAGACCAGCGCGACGCGGGCATACTGGTCAGGCGCCGCGATGCCGGTGTCGATGAAATGGCGGTCGATGAACTGCAACGACACGATGGCTACCAGCGACACCATCAGCGCGACAACCATCCACTCGATCAGGACATCGAGCAGGTGCAAGGCACGGCCGAGAGCGTGCAGCACGAGTGAAGCCTCGCTCGCCGATCGCCGGCTTACTTCTGCGCAGCCTTGATGCGGTCGACCAGTCCTGCCGGCCAGGCTGTGCCTTCGTAGCTCTTGTACACGTCCTTCCAGGCTGTTTCGAACGCGGCCTTGTCGGGGACCACGTAGGTCACGCCGCTCTTCTTCAGCTCCTCCATGCCCTGGCGATCGAACTGCTCGCCGAGATCGGTGGCCACCTTGCCGCCGACCTGCGCGGCGCGTCGAAACAGATCCTGCTGCTCCTTGTTTAGGGATTTCCAGCGCTTTTCGGAGATGTACCAGGCCGCCACGTCGTAAACGTGGTCGGTGGCCGACCAATACTTCGACACTTCGTGGAAGCGAAAAGTCAGAGTCAGGTCGAAGCCGTTGTCCTGGCCATCGACCTGCCCACGCGACAGCGCCATGTAGACCTCGTTCAGGCCCAGTGGGACGACCTTCACGCCTAGCGTCTCAAAAGTCTCGCGGAAGATCGGTATGGGTGGAATCCGCAGCCGCATACCCTTCAGATCTTCCGGCTTCCTGACAGGTCCTTTGGTCGTGACGATCGCACGCGGAGAACGCGCTCCCGCCACCGCGAAGATGCGCAGCCCGGAGGACTTCGCGCAGCTCTCGTACAGCTCCTGGAAGATGGGGCCGTTCAAGACTTGAGTCGCCTTATCCTTGTTCTTGAAGAGGTAGGGCAGGTACGCGACGTTGAGTGCACCGCAGTCCCTGAGCTGGCCCGAGTTTCCCACACCGAGATAAGCCATGTCGACGGTACCCAACTGCATGCCAGCGATGAGTTGCTGAATGTCCCCGATCTGGCTGTCCGCGTAGACCTGCACCTTGATCTTCCCACCGCTGTCCTGGGCTATGACCTCGGCGAACTTCTCCATCGCCTTGTGCAGATTGCTGTTGGTGACGAACGGCGTACCGAAGCGCAGCGTGAGATCCGCGGCCCGAGCAGCGGATACGGTCGTGGCGAGCAGCAGCGCCAGTACCGCGAAATGTCCAAGCTTCATGCTCCTCCCTAGGTTTTCTTGTGATTTCGGGAAACGCGGCGCGGACCGCGCGCCTCGGCGCGCGATATCATCCGGGAATCAGCTGCTTTGATCAACTGGCGGCGATGGTCAGCCGGCCGCAGGCTCGCGGGTGTAAAGTGACAGTTCGCCGGAGAAGGCTCTGCTGGCGATGGTGGGGACATAGATTCGCAGGGGAAAGGTCATGTTTGGACGGAACAAGCGAAACGGTGGCGTCAGGATTGACAATCTGGCTCGCACCGCACAAGCAACTATCGGGATGGCGCTTATGAGGCACTATGGCGTGGGCCGCACCGCATCGGCCGGTGGGGAAGAGCAGGTAGCGAAGAAAGCGGCGGCCGCTGCGAACTTCCTGAACGGACACGCCCCTCATCCCGCTCATGAGGGGCTCGATCTACCGCAAGTCCAGGCGGAGGCGCGCGATTGGATACGCAAGAACATCGAGATGCGCGAGCTTGTGGTACAGACACTGCGCGTCACGGCTGACGTGCACCCCGTGACCAAACACAAAGACTCGGTGAGCGAAGACAGCCTTTCGATCCTGTCGGAGTTCGGCGGTGACTCAACAGACACGCCCGACCCACGCGCGTACGAGGCGCTGGTTCGACGGGCCATCGCCACGCTACCTCACGACACGCAGATCCAGCTCATGCGCCTTGCGAGGACCGACGAGTGAGCTCAGTCGGTTGGGAGGGAAAACATGAGGCCACGCTTCTTCTCCGCACCCTTGCCGCTTAGTGATGGTTCCCTCGCACATCGAGTCCTGATGGATATAGAAGGCGAGCACACCGTCGTTTGGACCGCAGTGAATGCCGAGCAAGCCGAGCAACTGGTAACGGAGTTGAACCAGGCTGTGAGCGGTGTGCTCGGCCCAGGGTGAAGTTGCATCCTTCAGCCGCGGCAAGCGCTCCTTAGTCTTGAGCTGGCAGCGGCGACTCACGCTCCCAGCGCGGCATCACGCCCAGCTCCTCCGCCGCAGCGGCGAAACGAAAATCCTGTCCCACGACCGGCACCCATACCAGGGCTTCGCCTACGAATATGAGCGGCATCCGGCCGCGCTCCCATTCTGGGATCGCCGCCTCGTGCAGCAGGTTCTTGAGGGTGCGCGAGGGCCGGTTGGGCGCAAGCCGCAAGCGTTCGCCCCCGGTGCGAGATCGAACCGCGACGCTCTGCGTACGCAGCCGCTGCAGAGAAAGGCCGGTTCCGCGAGCAGGCTGGAAGCGCAAACAGCCGAGCCCAGCAGGCAAGGTCAATTCGTCTTCACCGGACCAGGTGAGGCTCCAGCCGCGCGCAGGTTCGCCCTCAGCCGGCTGCAGATAGAGACGGCCGCGATGACGTCGCAGCCAGACAGCACCCAATTTCACACAGAGCTGGGCGTCGCCTCGCGCCGCGAGCCCCTGTCGCAGCGCTTCTTCCAGCTGGTCGCGGCTGGGCTGGGGGAAACCTTGCCGCTCCAGGAACCAGCGCAGGAGGTTGCGGGCGCCAGCAGGAGAAAGAGCCGCGAGTGCGGACACCGACAGGCTATCGCCCGCACCCAGCGCATCCCGGGCGGCGAGATCATCCAGGAGCTGGACCGCATCTGCGAAGTTGCGCGCCGCGCGCCCCAAGGTTTCAGTCAATCCCGGAAAGCGCGCGACGAGCTCCGGCAGGATGCGCGTGCGCAGAAAGCTGCGGTCGAAAGCCAGATCACGGTTGCTCTCGTCCTCGATCCAGGACAGCCCCGCCCGCTGCGCGTAACTGCGAATCTTCGCGCGTGTGAGCCTGAGCCACGGGCGCACCAAGAGCAGTCCAGTTGCAGGGTCCAGCACGCGAGCTGCCGGCATCGCGCTCAAGCCCCGCACTCCGGCCCCGCGTAGCAGTTGCAGCAGCAGGGTTTCGGCCTGATCGTCCGCGTGGTGCGCAAGAGCAATGGCGTCGGCTCGCTGTTGCCTGAACACCGTGTAGCGCGCTTCACGGGCGGCGCCTTCGATGCCTAGCTTGGAGGGGCGGCTGACATGCACCCGCACCTCGGTGAAGGTCACGTTCAGCGCGCGGCACATCTCGGCACATGAGCGCCCCCATTCATCGGCGTGTGCGCTCAGGCCGTGATGCACATGCAGAGCCATCGGCGTCACGCCAAGAGCGGGCGCAACCCGCGCCAGCGCATGCAGCAGCGCTACGGAATCCACCCCGCCGCTCAAACCTACGACGACGCGGCCTCCTGTCAGGCCCGCGCCGAGCAGCGCCTGCTCGACCAGGTCCGTGCAGTCGCTAAGGATTCCCGGCGCTTTCGCCACTGCGTTCCGTCCTCTGAAAACAAAATCCCCCGCTCCAAGGGGGATCTCGCATCGTCTTCGCCAGATCCGATCTGCTCAGCGCAACGCCACTTCCTTGAACTTACCGAAGTCCATGAGCCTTGTGAAGCGCGCCTGCAGGAGATCTTCCAGCGGCTGTTCCTGAACCTGCTTAAGCGCGTCTTGCAAAGTCTTGCGCAACGTCTGCATCACGGTCTGGGGATCGCGATGCGCACCGCCCAGCGGTTCGGTGACGATCTTGTCCACTAGCCCCAGCGTCTTCAGCCGGTTGGCCGTAATACCCAGCCCCTCCGCTGCCTCGGGTGCTTTCTCAGCGCTCTTCCAGAGGATCGAGGCGCAGCCCTCGGGCGAGATGACCGAGTAGGTCGCGTATTGCAACATCAGCACGATATCACCCACGGCGATGGCCAAAGCTCCACCCGAGCCGCCCTCTCCAATGATGGTGACGACGATGGGCACGCGCAATTCGGCCATGACATAAAGGTTGCGGCCAATCGCCTCGGACTGCCCGCGCTCCTCGGCGCCTACCCCCGGGTAGGCGCCAGGCGTGTCGACGAAGGTCAGCACCGGGATGCCGAACTTCTCCGCCAACCGCATCAGACGCAGCGCCTTACGGTAGCCCTCCGGGCGTGGCATGCCGAAGTTGCGCAACAGCTTCTCCTTAGTATCGTGCCCTTTCTGGTGCCCGATCACCATCACCGTCTGGTTGGAAAAGCGGGCCAGCCCACCGACCATCGAGGCATCGTCCGCGTACGTGCGATCCCCATGCAGTTCCTGAAAATCGGTGAAGATGTTGTGGATGTAGTCCAGGGTGTAGGGCCGCTGCGGGTGGCGCGCGACCTGTGAGATCTGCCACGGGTTGAGCTTGCCGTAGATTTCCTTGGTGAGTGAGTTGCTCTTCTTTTGCAGGCGGTTGATCTCCTCCGAGATGTCGAGCGCGGAGTCGTCCTGCACGTAGCGCAGCTC
Source organism: Gammaproteobacteria bacterium (assembly GCA_041488355.1). Lineage (GTDB taxonomy): Bacteria > Pseudomonadota > Gammaproteobacteria > Burkholderiales > SHXO01 > SHXO01. The sequence goes on along the minus strand of JBGPPC010000221.1, from coordinate 604 downwards.
CTCTATCTTTGCCTCCAACTCGGCAATCGGCTGCTCAAACTCGAGAAACGTCTGTTTCATGCTCTGCCCTCGGTCTGTCTAGTACCGAAATCGGGAGTGCTGAAATGAAAATTCAACGGGTTAGTAATGAATAGCTCTAGCATTCTAACCGCGCAGCGTGACGTCGAAATCCTGGTGCTCCGCTCACATGGAGAAACGGCTCAACCCGCGCTGTGCAGCGACCGGCGACTTAGCTAGTCTACCTAAGCGACCGTACTTTACAGGATGCCAACGGATTGCTGTAAGTTTGGGGCAGCGCATGCGCGCTCTGCCTCTGCCCACGGCATTGTGAGCGGTGCGCTGAAAGCTGGCGAGCCGGACTCTGGTTCTGGTGCGTCGTGTGGGCGGTTCGCTCGCTGAGGCGCGTGTGACGGCCGGTGCCAAGCCGCGAATCAACGTTCAGCAGCACCAGCGCTACCACCCCCTACGACGCCTTGACGGTGCGGATCGGCCTGCCATACCCATGCGCGACACGGACAACAAGAAACCCGGAAAGGGGAGAAGAGCACAGCCACGGGATCGTGGCGTATCTGACGAGGCTCTCATTCAAGGCTCAACGCGTGAT
>JBGPPC010000220.1:0-7972 GCA_041488355.1 Gammaproteobacteria bacterium | reverse complement strand
GTATTCACGCCGGACGAACGTTTGGGTAAGGCCGCCGAGCTGAACGTGCCGTTCCAGGACGAGAACGCGGCGGCCGCGCTTCGCCAACGCGGCGGCTGCTGTCAACCCGCCGACGCCCGACCCGATGACGATGGCGTCAAAGCCTCGATCGCTTGAACGCATGGTTCGCCTGCTTGCTCCCATTAGCATAGCCCCAGTTGCCAGGCGCCTGCTCGCCGTGGGTCCCGGGCTCGATCGCCTTGGATCCGTCGCAAGCGCTGGGTGTCTTGCGTGCAGCATGGGCGATCGCGGTTCAGTTCGCCCGAGGACCCTTGGTTTTCGGTTGAACAAACCCCATCATTCGATCAGCAACCGAAGAGGAGTAGGCATGGAGCGACGTCGTTTCGGTCCGACCCAGCGCGAGATCGCGGTCATCGGTCAGGGGACCTGGTACATCGAAAACGCCAAGCGCGCTTCGGCTGTAGCCGCTTTGCGCCGGGGCCTCGATCTGGGCATGACCCATATCGATACCGCGGAGCTGTACGGATCGGGCATCGCCGAAGAGATCGTAGCCGAGGCGATCGTCGGCCGGCGGGATGAGGTCTACCTGGTCTCCAAAGTCCTGCCCCAGAATGCGTCTCGACGGGGAACGATAGTGGCCTGTGAACGATCGCTTGCTCGGCTCAAGACCAATCGGCTCGACTGCTACCTCCTGCATTGGCGCGGCCAGCACCCGCTGGAGGACACGGTCGCGGCCTTCGAGGAGCTTCGGCGCGAAGGGAAAATACTATCCTGGGGCGTGAGCAACTTCGATGTGTCCGACCTCGAAGAGGCCCACGGCATCGCCGGCGAGGGGAATATCGCCTGCAATCAGGTCCTCTACCATTTGCAGGAGCGCGCGATCGAGCACGCAGTGATCCCTTGGTGCGAGAAGCACGGCGTCGCTGTAGTGGCCTACAGCCCGTTCGGTCATGGCAGCTTCCCCGGCCCGCGCACGGCTGGCGGCCGCGTGCTGCAGCAGATTGCGGAGGCACACCATGCCACCGTGCGGCAGGTGGCGCTCCAGTTCCTGGTGCGGCGGCCTTCGGTCTTCGCGATCCCCAAGGCCTCCAACCCTGAGCACGCTGCCGAGAACGCGGGGGCCGGGGATCTCCGGCTGACCGACGCCGAGCTCGCGCGGATCGATGAGGCGTTTCCGCTCGGTCCTCGTCCGCGCACGCTGCCGATGCTGTAGTGGACCCAACCGCCGATTCCATAGTCCGCAGGCATATCCCCACCCAACCCTCCCCCGCTTGCGGGGGAGGGAGAGGGAGGGGGTGAGTACTCTCTGGGGGGCGCCATATGGCTGATCCGCTACTGATCCATTGTCCCGCCTGCGGTGCAACCAATCGGGTGCCGCAGGAGAGAATCGCACAGGGGCTCAGGCCCAAGTGCGGGCGCTGCAAGGCGCCGCTGCCCATACATAACGAGCCGGTGACGGTAACCGACGCAACGTTTTCGGCTGAAGTCGAGCGCTCGCCGCTGCCGGTGCTGGTCGACGCGTGGGCGCCCTGGTGCGGGCCGTGCCGGATCATCGCCCCTGTGATCGATGAGCTAGCGGCAGAGATGGCGGGGCGCGTGCGGGTTGCCAAGCTCAATGTGGACGAGAACCCGCTGACGGCGTCGCGCTTTGGCCTTCGCAGCATTCCGACTCTGCTGGTGCTGAGAGCGGGCCGGGAGGTCGATCGCATCGTGGGCGTGCAACCGAAGCAAGAGATCTTGCGACGGCTGGAACGGGCCATGGCCTAAGGAGGCCTGACGCCGGCGCGTTGGTTGATGCTTGAAGGTCGTGTCCCGGCATTATGCCGTGGGGAAGGTGATCGAGCCGCCCAGCGGATCAGGAAGACGAGCCAGCTCCGTAGCTGAACCGAAATGCGTTCTCGTGCCGAACAACGCGGCCGATCGACGGTTCCGGGAAGTGTGTCGCGCACACCAGCGCGCTGCTGTCGCAGTACCGCTCCAAGAAATTGCGCCGCGTAGTTCTCGCCAAGGCGGGATCGGAGTCCGCCTGCATGATCCACCCGGGTTCGAGGCACTGCACGGGGCTGTGGATGCAATCGCCGGTAATGACCGCGTTAGCATCCCCAGAGGACAAGCGGATGCTGACGTGACCTGCGGTATGGCCCGGAGTGGGCTCCAGCCACACTTCATCGTCGAGCGCGAAGTCGTCGCCGACAAACTGCGCCTGTCGTGCCTCGATCACGGGCAAGATGCTATCGACGATCTGAGGCTGCGGGGTTTGGCGGTGGAGCGCCTCCCAGGACTCCCATTCCCGCCGGGCGAAGATGTACCGCGCATTGGGGAAGGTGGGCACCCAGCGGCCGTCGCGCAGCTGCGTGTTCCACCCTACGTGGTCCCAGTGCAGGTGGGTGCACATCACGTAGTCGACGCTTTCCGGAGCCACGCCCGCGGCAGCGAGACGCGGGAGAAACGTGTCGAGCCGCTGCATGTGCCAGAACGGCCGGCGCAGCCGGGGCTTGTCATTCCCAACGCAGGTGTCGATGAGTATCGTGTGATGGCGTGTGCGCAGCAGAAATGCCTGTATGGTGAGAATGAGATTTCCCGAGGCGGGATCGATGGCCCGCGGCTCCTGCTCCATCCACTTCCGATGCCGGGCCCAGTCCTCGGGAGTGGTCTCGGGGAAGAACATCGAAGGATGGAAGTCTGCGCAGACAGACTCGACGATGCCTTGGATGACAATGTGGCCAACGGCATGTTGTGACATGAGAAGTCCTTCCGCTGTCAGCGGATCACTTGGTCCGCCCGACAGCTGACTCAAGGCCTGTGGGACGCACGAGCATCGCTGACCAGGCTCGCCGCTATCAACAGGCCCAGTTCGGCGGGGCGGAGCGGCAAGGCCTGGCGGTGGGCGGTCCGCTGGAGTGCCCTGGTGGGGATTGGCCTCTTGAACAAGGCTACCACTCCCGCTGGGCGGTTGCTGGATCACCGAGAAAGTCTTGCCGCAAGCATGTGACCTCGGACGCATCTGGTCGCAGTTCCAATAGCCGTGAGGTTACCGTTGCGCCCGAGACGACCAGACGACCGACGGAGACCGGTAAGCTGAAGCGACGCGGGCCGGCGCTGCCCGGATTGACGAAAAGCATCCCACCCCGTGATTCACACCGGGGCCGATGCGAATGACCCGAGACGACGACCTGGAACCCGGCCGCTGCCGGGTCGAGATCCAATTCGGCCAGGTTGTGAAGGACGTAGATGAACACATCCCCGACCTGAAGCACTTCGGTTTCGCGGATGGTCGACGCCCAGAGGTCTTTGTCGTTGTTTCCCCGGACCGGGGTGACCGGTGCAATTTCAGCGAGCGCTCTGAGGATGTCGGGGCGGCCGATGTCACCCGCGTGGACAATAAAGTCGCTGCCCCGCAGCGACTCGATCGCTTCTGGCCGGAGCAGACCATGGGTGTCGGATATAAGACCCACCCGCAGTGTGGCGGACGACGGCATCGGGGGGCGGCTAACGTGGTGTTCTGCCGCGGGCCGGCGCGGCCCGGGACGAGACGCGACGCTCGCGCCTATCGCTTATCAGATGCGCGCCTCGAGTGAATCGGGTGGCAGAGCCGTGTTGCAGTGCTCGCAGGTCGGCCCTGAGTTCAAGCATAGTCTGGTGGGCTAAACGCGCAGGCCTGTCTCCACGGCCTGAAAAAGGTGGTCGAAGCCGAAGGAGACATCGACAATCTCGCCGTTGACGAAGAACGTGGGGGTCCCGCGCACTCCACTGCGCTCGCCACCCTGGGCGTGTTCGTTCACGCGTTGCCGATAGACCTGATCGTTGAGCTCGTAATCGAAGCGCTCCAGGTCCAACTCCAGCTGCTCCGCGTAGTGGCGCAGATCCTTGGGCTTCAGATGCCTTTGGTGCTCAAACAGGAGGTCGTGCATGGGCCAGAACTTGTGCTGCGCGCCCGCAGCCTCCGCCGCTTCAGCCGCTAGCTCCGCGTGCGGATGCACTTCGGTCAGCGGGAACTGGCGGAAGACGAATCGCACGCGATGCTCGAAGTGCTTGAGCAACATCTTCACCGCCGGGTACGCCTGACCGCAGTTTGGGCATTCGAAGTCGCCGTACTCGACCAGGGTCACGCGAGCCGATTCGGGCCCGACGAAGTGATCCGTCTGGTTGACCGGTACGGCCAATGTGAATGTCTTAGAGTGTCGGTTCATGCGATTTAAGCTTAGCAGGCATGCAGACTCGGGCTGGTTTGGACACAAGCTGCCTCGCTACCTCGGTCTCGGTGGATAAGCCAGGATGAAGTTGTCGCGGTTGGGCATCTTCACCTGGGGGAGCGTCCGCGCGTTCATCACGTCGCTCTCGGCGATGACCCCGTTCAAGTGGAGAAGGTATGCCGTCACCGCGTAGATCTCGTCGTTGCTCAGGGACTGCGGCTGTGGGTACGGCATCGCCCGCCGGACGTAGTCGAAGAGCGTGGTGGCGTAGGGCCAGTAACTTCCGACGGTTCGCACCGGCGTGGGTCCGCTGAGCGTGCCTTGGCCGCCGACGAGCCGGTCGTTCGGCTGGCCTGCGCCCTTCTCGCCGTGACAGGACTGGCATTTGCTCGCGTAGAGGGCAGCGCCAGCGGCGACCGTCCCCGAGCCCGGCGGCAACCCGCTCCCATCGGGCGGAATGCTGATGTCCCAGCCGGCGATCTCGGCGGCCGTGGCCTCGCGGCCGACGTTGGGGCCTTCTGCGGCGAGCGCGTGCGCGATCACCAGCACCGTGATACCGAGACCCGCCACCGAGACAACGCTAGGCGTACACATTTCTCACCTCGCCGCTCGGAGTCACGCTCCAGGCCTGGATGGCGTTGTAGTGATAGAGGAACTGAGTGCCCTTATCGGCCAGCAGTTTGTCGCGCGTCGGCTGGCTCGCGCCCGTCTCGTCGGTGGCGCGGCTCTTGAGCACGGCAGGCCCGCCGTCCCAGCGCCACGCTATGCGAAAGCGGGTCAACGCCTTCGACAGCACCGGCTCCGTCAATGCCGCCTCGGCCCAGCTCCGCCCGCCGTCGGCGGACACTTCCAGCTTCGTGACCTTCCCAACACCCGACCAAGCAAGCCCTGAGATCTCGTGGAGCCCGGGCCCCTTCAGCGCGAGCTCGGGCGAAGGGGCCGTGATGACGGACTTCACCTCCATCGGGTAGGTGAACATCAGAGACTTGCCAGTGGCGAGCAGGTCGGTGTACTTGGAGGTCTCGTCCTTGGTCATCGTAGGCACGGCGGTGACCTTGATCCGCCGCAGCCACTTGACGCTCATGTTGCCCTCGTAGCCAGGGAGGAACAGGCGGACCGGATAACCATTCTCCGGCCGCAACCGCTCGCCATTCTGATACAGCGCGATCAGCGCGTCGTCCATCGCCTTCGCCATGGGCACGCTCCTGCTCATCGCTGCCGCATCGGCGCCTTCGGCGAGAAGCCACTGCGCGTTGCGGTCCGGTCCCGCCTCCTCCAGCAGGATCGCGAGCGGCACGCCTGTCCACTCGCTGCAGGAGACGAGGCCATGGATGGCTCCGCAGGAGCCCGCAGGCGGCGCGGGGCTCAACATGGGCCGGCTGTTGCCCGAGCACTCGATGAACTGGATGCGCGACACCATCGGGTAGCGCAGCAATGCCTCCATCGTGAAGATCAGCGGCCGCTTTACCAGACCGTGAATGAGCAGACGGTGAGCCGCAGGATCGATGTCCGGGACGCCGCCATGGTGGCGTTCGAAGTGCAAGCCGCTCGGCGTGATCACGCCGTCGAGCTTTTCGAGTGGGGTGCGGGAAGCCCCGCTGCCGGTTGTGCCGGGCTGGGAGGTGATCCCGGTACGCTTGACGTTGTCCTCGTACTTCCCCGGGTAGCCGTAGCCACTCATCCCAGCCCCAGGAGCCCGCATCCAGGGCGGTGTATCCGGCGGATCCGCAGCCGTCGCCGGCCCCGCCGAGAGCACCGTGACGCCACCCGCGCCGACGAGGGCCGCGCCCTGCGTCAGGAAGATCCGGCGGTGCAACAATCCATTGCCGGCGACCTCTTCCAACAGTGCGCTTCGCGTCCTCGAGCTTGGCATGCGCATCTCCTCCGCGCGAGTTGGGGTGAAAACGCCGGTAAGCGCAGCGCCTCCCCACCAGTCGTGGACTATAGCGCGTCGAACGCGCCTCAACAATCAGCTGCGTGTCCGAACCCCCGCTGTCCAAGGGACCCATGAGGCGTCAGTGGGCGTGCGGTGAAACAACAGTAGCCTACTCAGCCGAGGTCGGTAACGCTGCTATCGCCGCGCATTGGAACTTGAGCCCTCTAACGTCGCACGTAGGCTGCCGCCCGAGTGCACAGCACGGAGGGTACCGAACGGCAACGCCGTTCGGCGGTCAGCTTGACGTGCATGTTGGATGCCGATCGTTCACCCTAACGTTTCGTGGCATAGCGTTCGACCATGGCATTCATCTTAGTGACACTCTCCCGTGCCCCCTGCGCTAGATCCGCATAGAAATGGCGATACTGCCCCTTACCAGGAGGGACCGTATCGAACATGTCCTGCTTGAATCGAGACGGATGGTCTTTCCGGTAATCGGCAAGTCGGACGGCGTACTTCTCATACTCGGGGTACACGTTGTAACCTGACAGCGGGTCAAGGATGGGACGTAACGGCTGATGGAACAAGTCGTAGCCCCAGATTAGCCCGTTGTCCACGTCCGACTCGAGGCCGATTGCGACAAAATCCGTCTTCCCCACTTCCAATGCCTTCAACTGCTGAGAGGCGATGACGCCACGTGGCAAGAAGTCAGCCGCCACACCAAGGGACCATGCTTCTCGGAAACCCCACCAGAATCCAGCTGCGGCCGCCACAGTACAACCAGCCAGAAATGCGAACACAACCCACCAACATTTCATAAGAGCATCTAACTGGGGTGCTCCAGCAGAAGCTCGGTAACGCGCCTGACCTCAACAGCAAATCGCTCGCCGAGGCCAGGGACTTCCAAGTCGTAGCGTAGAGCTGCTTCTAGAAGTTCCAGTTCCGCTTCCGGATGGAACTCCAGCTTCATCACCGCCTGAGGCGCGAGCGTAGGTTCTCGAACACACGCTCCCCGGGGATCCCTTGAACCTTCCCGTCGATTAGCTCACGGTGCCGCCTTTCCGCTTCGTCCAGCCAAGCTTGTTCGACGCCATCGTCCTCGGGTCCATCCAAGTCTGCAATGAGGGTACGGATCAGTTCGACCTTCTCCTCCGCGCTGAGTGCTCGGATTTTCGCCCCAATCTCCGCGACTTCATCCGTCATTTAGACCTCCTTCAATCGTCAACGTTGAATAGTCTAGCGTGACTACTACTTGACCGTTAACGACATGCCGTTAACCGGGCGCCGAGGAGCGTAGCGACGCTGTTGGGCGCTCCGGTTCAACGGCTGGTTGGGCCTCAGCTGCCTCCAGGTGACAAGTCCGTCACTTGCGACCGGACCAGTATTCGGGGCTTCGTCGATGATGTGCAAGCGCAACCACTCGCAGTTCGTCGCCGCGCGTGTAGTAGATGATGCTGAATGGAAACTTCCGGAGAGGGAAGCGACGCTTCCTGTTTCTCCAGGACGCGCCAAGCTTCGGATGATCGCAGAGAAGGGTGAGTGCTCGCTCGAACTCAGTGATGAATGCAACACCCAGCTCGGCTCCGCCTTCACGTGCATAGAAGACGGCCTCTTTCGTTAGCTCCCAGTCCGCTTCGGGGCTAACTGATGGGGTCATTTGATCGCAGCGCGTGCGCGTGCGATGGCCTCGGCCGCAGGAATCAGCTTAGAGCGGCCACTTTCTATCTCTTCAATGCGCCGCTCGACCTCCACGGCCCAGGCCTCCTCGATCGCCTGATCCTCGAAGAGGCTTGCAATCAATCGATCGGCAAGCTGCGCCCGCTCTTCAGGCGTAAGCTTCAGCGCCTGCGCTTCAACCGCCTCAAGTTGACTGGACATACGAACTCCGGATGGCTGGATACCC
>JBGPPC010000219.1:0-8017 GCA_041488355.1 Gammaproteobacteria bacterium | reverse complement strand
TCAGCGCAGATGACGATCGGGGCAGGCGTCGGTGCAGTGCTGTACGGTTCGCTTTGGCTGTTCCTGGGCAGCTTGGCTGTGCAAGCAAGCTATGCCAGCTTCGGCGCCGCCCTACGGCGTTGGGTTGCGACTCCGGGTGCGGTGCGCAGGATCAACGCGATCAGCGGCGGTGCGATTGCTGCGTTCGGCGTGTGGGGGATCGCGTCCGCGATCCGCGGATGACAGTCGCGGCACCCGCGTTCGCCAGGCAAATATTTTGTCTGCTCGAACGCAGTCGCGGACTGACGACAGGTTCCTTTCGGGTGCAGCCATCGAGGGTCGTAGCCGCGGACAGCGAGCGCCACACTGCTAGCGCTTCAGTCGATCCAGGAAGGTCTTGCGGAACTTCGCCACCTTGGGCGCCACCACGAACTGGCAGTAAGGCTGCTGCGGATTGCGCTGAAAATACTCCTGGTGGTAGCCCTCGCCAACGTGGAAGGCGACCGCGGGCGAGACTTCGGTGACGATGGGATCGTCATACACGTGCTCCGCGGAGAGCTCCGCGATCAGTTCTTCGGCGATGCGCTTCTGCTCTGGGGAATGGTAAAAGATGGCCGACCGGTATTGCGTACCCTCGTCGTTCCCCTGGCGGTTGAGCGTGGTGGGGTCGTGGATGACGAAGAATACGCTCAGCAGGTCCTTGTAGCTCGCGACCTTCGGGTCGAAGGTGATGCGCACCACCTCAGCGTGACCGGTCGCGCCGGAGCACACGGCGGTATACGTCGGGTTGGCGGTGTGCCCCCCCATGTAACCCGACTCGACGCTCTCCACGCCCTTCATCTGATCGTATACGGCTTCCAGGCACCAGAAGCAGCCCCCGGCCAAAGTGGCGATCTCCTTACCCGGCGCTGGTGCTGTTCGTTCGGCATCCGTCATGAGGCGCACCTCAGTTAATCCTGAAGCAGTGTAGCAGGGAGCCCGCGTCGAACAGAAGCGTTGCTGAGCGCGGCGCGCCTTATCCTGGAGCCGGACGCCGCTGCACCGAACTCTTTTGGTGCGAAGCATAACGGCCCGTGCGTTGCGCGTTAGCAGCCGCATTCGTTAGTCGTTTGAGTCTGCGCGAGTTTGCACGCTCGGCTCCGGTGAGCTGCCCAGTGGTCTCCCGCTTGCTTTGACGAGCCAGCGGACTCGCTCCGCCACAATCCATTCCGTTCATTCGATTGCCATAGGGGACCACACATGGAGACAAGAGAAGACGCTTTCGCCAACGAGAATCGATCCGCGCCAGATCTGCAGCCAGAGGCGACGGATCCAGCCCGCCGCACCTTCTTGCAGGGCGCGCTGGCGGCGAGCGCGGCGTCGCTCGGCGCACTCGGTGCAGCATCGCTGGCACACGCGCAGACTGAACTGAAGCGCAGCACCATCAGCCACTACTACGTGCCCGCCACCGACAAGACCGTGCACTGGGGCTACTTCAGCAAGAACCTGAAGCCGCTCGTGGAGCTGGAATCGGGAGACTTCGTCACCATCGAGATCCTCACCCACCACGCCAACGACGACGCGGAGCGCATGGTCAAGGGCGATCCAGGTGCCGAGAGCGTGTTCTATTGGAACAAGACCCGCAAGAATGTCAACCATCGCGGCGCGGAACCCATGGATGCAACGCTGTTTGGCCGCGGCGCCGGCGAAGGCCTGGGAGTCCATATCTGCACCGGCCCGGTGGCAGTGAAGGGCGCGCGGCCGGGGGACATCCTCGAGGTCCGCATCCTCGACGTGAAGCCGTGGCCCTGTGCCAACCCGAAATTCTCAGGCAAGAGCTTCGGCAGTAATGCCGCGGCGTGGTGGGGGTTCCACTACAACGACATGATCGAAGAGCCGAAGCCGCGCGAGGTGATCACGATCTACGAGGTGGACACCAGCACCGAGCGCGACTGGGCGAAGGCGCTCTACAACTTCCGCTGGACGCCCCAGACCGATCCATTCGGAGTCGTGCACAAGATCATCGACTATCCCGGCGTGCCTGTCGACCACAGCAAGATCAAGGAGAACTGGGGTGTGCTGAAGAATGTGCGCGTGCCGATCCGCCCGCACTTCGGGACAATGGGGCTGGCGCCGGCCGAGGTGGACATGGTCGATTCCATCCCGCCCAGCTATACCGGCGGCAACATCGACGACTGGCGCATCGGCAAGGGAGCAGCCATGTATTACCCGGTGTCGGTCGAGGGCGGACTGCTGTCCGTCGGCGATCCGCATGCTTCCCAGGGCGACTCCGAGCTGTGCGGGACCGCGATCGAGTGCTCGCTGACCGGAACGTTTCAGCTGATCCTGCACAAGCAGGCCGACCTCAAAGGAGGCGCGCTGGAGAAGCTGAACTATCCCCTGCTCGAGACCAAAGACGAGTTCGTGGTGCACGGGTTCAGCTTCCCCAACTATCTCGCCGACCTCGGGGCAAAGGCGCAGTCGGAGATCTACTCCAAGTCCTCGGTCGACCTCGCCATGCGAGATGCGTTCCGCAAGATGCGCCATTTTCTGATGACCACTCAGAGCCTCAACGAGGACGAGGCGGTGTCCATCCTATCGGTCGCGGTCGACTTTGGCGTGACCCAGGTTGTCGACGGCAACTGGGGTGTGCACGCCATCATCAAGAAGAATCTGTTCTCCGGAAGTCCGTCTTAGCGCCGGAAGGACGGGCGCCGCGGCCGAGGCGTATCGGCCGCGGCGGATTCCGCAGAGCGGTTAGAATGCATGCGTTCTAGCCGGCAGTTGTTTACAACGTCCGATGATCGGGTTGCTCCAGCGCGTCAGCCAGGCACGGGTCGAGGTCGGGGGACATACCGTCGGCGCGATCGGCCCAGGCCTCGTCGTGCTGGTCTGCGCAGAGCGCGGAGACGGCACACCCGAGGTCGACCGCCTGTTGGAGCGGTTGCTCAACTACCGGGTGTTCTCCGACGCTCAGGGGAAGATGAATCTCGCCCTGCGCGATGTCGACGGCGGTTTGTTGCTGGTGCCGCAATTCACTCTGGCCGCCGACACGAGTAAAGGTAACCGCCCGAGCTTCACACCCGCCGCACCTCCCGAGCAGGGTCGTGCTCTGTTCGAATACATGCTGGCGCAAGCCGGTAATCGATACTCCCGGATTGCGGGCGGCCAGTTCGGCGCGCACATGCAGGTCACGCTCACCAACGACGGGCCAGTGACGATCTGGCTGCGGGTGAGCCCACGTACCAGCGGCGAGCAGATCGTAGATGGCTGACCTCTGGACAGTGGGCCATTCCACCCGCGCTCAGGAGGAGCTCATCGGCCTGCTCGCGCAAAACAGCATCCAAGTGCTGGCCGACGTACGCCGCTATCCGGCTTCAAGGCGGTATCCGCACTTCAACCGCGAAGCGCTGCAGCGTGCGCTGCCCGCGGCCGGGATCGATTATGTCTGGATGCCGGAACTGGGAGGCCGGCGCGCCCCGCGCAAGGACTCTACCAACACCGCCTGGCGCAATGCCGGCTTTCGCGGCTACGCGGACTACATGGAGACCGACCCATTCCGGGCTGCCATCGAATCTCTGCTCCAACGTGCACAGCGCCAGCGCACGACGGTCATGTGCGCAGAGCAGGCCTGGCAGCAGTGCCATCGCGGGCTGATCTCCGACTACCTGAAGGCACGCGGTGTCGAAGTGACACACATCGTGGACCCGGGCCGCATCGAGCCGCATCCCTGGACCGCGGCGGCGCGGATCGTTGATGGCAGACTCTCCTACAAAGCGGCGGTGGAACCTGGGCAACGGGGGTTTGACTTCTAGGCCTCGCGCCAGGTTCAGTGCACTGCCCGGACTTGCGTCTGATCGAGCCTGACGAAACGGAAGCCGCGGGCAAGCAGCCGTTGTACGCCTTCCGAGAGGCCTTCGGCAGTGTCCGACGCGGGCTTGTTCATGTGGGCAATGATGATATCGCCGCTCTTGACTTGATCGAGTCTGGCGATGATGGCTGCCCGCGGCAGCGTCGCCCCGGCGTCGGCGTTCACAGAAAACCCGGCAATCTGGTATCCCATGGCCTCGATCACCTTGATCGCCGCTGGATCGTACTCGGCAGTCGCGCCGCGATACCAATGGGGCGCCTCGCCCGTGATCATCTCGACCGCGTTGGCGCCGCCGAGGACTTCCCGCTCGAGATGAGCCAAATCCGGATTCCCGGGAATGCCAAATACGCTGCGGCCTGCGCCGACCACCGGCGGCACGTGGTTTGCACCGTGGTCCTCGATCTCGAACAGGTCCGAGTGCTCCTTCAGCAAGGCAACACCAGCAGGGTTGCGATCCAGCCATTTCTTTGTCGCGAAAATGGTCGCGGGAACTCGATGAACAACAAGGAAATGTATGAGCTCGGCGTCGAATCTCCCGCTGCAGGCGTCGAGAGTGAGCGCAACCACTTTCTCGTCTCCGAGCGCAGCCGGCGCAATGACCTGATGCACCTCGATCGGACTTAGTGCAGCCATAGCGCGTCCAGTCCAGACCAGTGCTGCGAAGCAGAACAGTAAGCGTCTCATACATGGGATAACGCGCCAGGTAAGCCGCGGTTGATCGGTCCGTTCGCCGGAACCACGCTTCCCTGGGAACATCTGACACACATCGCACCTGTGCCACAATGCTGTGACAAAGGAGAATCGCATGACTGTGCGCCCGCGCTGCCTTCTAGCGTTCGCGTCCGCTGTTCTTTGCTTGCTTCCAGCCCTGGGGCACACGCAAACCGCTGCGCCAGATTTGGAGCCGCTGGGCATCGGGCTCGAAAGCCTAGCCTATCCATATCCCGTTCAATACCTCCTGCAGCGCATGGAAGGCGAGGATGTGAAGCTGGCCTTCATGGACGTGGAGCCGTCCGCGGCCGCCAATGGGAAGACGGTGGTACTGATGCACGGACGGAATTTTTTCGGCGCCTATTGGAAGGACACTATCGGCTTGCTCAGCGCGCGCGGCTACCGTGTGCTGGTGCCCGATCAAATCGGCTTCGGCAAATCGTCGAAGCCGGATCTACCGCACAGCTTTCACGTGCACGCATACAACACCAAGCAGCTGCTCGACTATGTCGGTGTGAAGAGAGTAACTCTGGTCGGGCATTCGCTCGGCGGCACGATGGCGATGCGATTCACTTTGATGTATCCCGACTATGTGGAGCGTCTGGTTCTGGAGGACCCGATCGGGCTCGAGGACTACCGCATCAAGGTGCCGTTCGCAACCCGCGACGACCTTGCAGCCGAGGCACGCGGTCAAACGCGTGAACGCATCGAGACTTTCATGAAGGACTTCTTTGCGAACTGGAAGCCCGCGTTCCAGATATTCGCTGACGTGCAGTACCGGTGGACGTTAGGCCCGGAGTCGGATCTGATTGCGCGCACCGCTGCGCAGACCTACACGATGGCTTACGAGCAGCCGGTGCTGTACGAGATGCCGCTGATCAAGACGCCGACGCTGCTGATCGTGGGGGAGAAGGACCGTGCGGCCATCGGCCGGAATCGCGTTGCGTCAGAGATGCGCGCCACGCTCGGCCTGTATCCGGAACTTGCAAAAAAAGCAGCGCAAGCTATTCCCGACTGTCGGCTGGTGCTGATACCTGATGTAGGCCATGTCCCGCACCTGGAGGCGCCCGACCGCTTCCACGAAGAGTTGTTGCGCTTCCTGGAGCAGAAGTAGGGCGCCCCGGACTACGCTGCGCTTCATCCAGGCTACGAGACCGCACCGGGATGGGACATTGGGTAGCCTGGATGAAGCGCGGCGGAATCCAGGACCCTGGACCCCGCGCGCCCGAATGGCCCTACATCAGGTGCACGGCACGGATGCGCAGGGCATCGGCGGCCGAAGACGCCTCCGCCCGGCGGATGCATGCTGGTTCGCCATGGCGGGCTTCTTATGCCAGCGCCGCGGTTACAGGCGCAGCCTGCCGCAGCGCCCGCCGCCTCTTGTCCACCAGCTGCAGGATCATGGGCGTGAAGATGAGCTGCATCGCGAGCTCCATCTTGCCGCCGGGGACGACGATGATGTTTGGCCGCGACATGAACGAGTCGTGCAGCATCGTCAGCAAATAGGGAAAATCGATGCCCTTGGGATCGGCGAAGCGAATCACGACGAAGCTCTCGTCCGCGCTGGGGATGTAGCGGGCGATGAACGGGTTGGACGTGTCCACGGTCGGCACGCGCTGGAAGTTGATGTGCGTGCGCGCGAATTGCGGGCAGATGTAGTTCACGTAGTCCGGCATGCGGCGCAAGATGGTGTTCATCACCGCCTCGGTGGAGTACCCGCGCAAGGATTTATCGCGGTGCAGCTTCTGAATCCACTCCAGGTTGATGATGGGCACCACACCCACGAGCAGATCCACGTGCTGGGCCGCGTTGACGTCGTCCGTGACAATACCGCCATGCAGCCCTTCATAGAACAGCAGATCGGTCGGGTCCGGAAGATCCGTCCAGGGCGTGAACGTGCCCGGCTCCTGACGAAAAGGCAACGCCTCGGGCCCGTTGTGAAGGTACTTGCGCACGCGGCCGCGCCCGCTTTCGCCGTAGCCGCGGAACAGGCCGTCCAGCTCTTCGAACAGGTTCGCCTCGGGGCCGAAATGGCTGAAGTGCGTGTTGCCGCTGCGCGCCGCCTCCTCCATCGCCGCCCTCATCTCGGCCCGGTTGAAGCGATGAAAGGAATCGCCCTCGACGATCGCAGCGCTGATCTTCTCGCGCCGGAAAATGTGCTGGAAAGTCCTGGTCACCGATGTGGTACCGGCGCCCGACGAACCCGTAATCGCGATGATCGGATGCTGTATGGACATTGCTCTGCTCCTAGCTATTTGTGTGTCTACCCGCGCGTGAACGGCGAGCGCGTGCTCCTAGAGAGGCGGCTTCCTGAATACGTGGACGAAGTAGGCGCTCAATCCAGCATCGAATACCTTGAGCTGAGAGCGGCAAGCTGCGACGAAGCGCCGCGCATGGCGCGGTGACTGAAACCCGAGCGGTCTCACCAAAGCACCGAGCAACGGAAGGCAGGCAATTTGGGCCAGCGGGCGCAGGGCGGAAGTTGCGATCGCGGAAATGCGCCGCGCCGATTGATAGATGTGGCTCGTGGCGTCCTCAACACGCTGCGCCTCGAAGCCGGCAGACGCAGCGGCTTCCTCGAACTCCCGCGGGGTCGCCGGTAGTGGAATCGTCCATCCGTCGAGCACATCCTGCACCCACTCCCGTTCGTCCGCGCCGACCGGATCGCGCAGGCGGAAGCCGTCGAACGACACCAGGGTGCGCCCCGGCCGCAGAATCCGGAACAACTCCCGGAACAGCGCACGTCTTTCGACGATCGGCGTGTACACCAGGGTCTCGATCGCGAATATGCCGTCGAAATGCGCATCGGGGAACGCGGTACCGAGATAGTTACCTTGCACGAACTCGGTGTTGGTGAGCCCGCGCGCCCGAGCCATGGCCCGCCCGATGTCGAGCTGCTTACCCACCAGTGACAGCCCGGTGACCTTGGCCAGCGGCAGCATTGCGGCAACCTGCGTGACACCTCCCCCGATGCCGCAGCCGGGCTCGAAGAGGTGAGGCTGCTGACAATTGTTCAACTCGAGCAAGGCGACAGCGCGCCGGGTGGTCTCGAGGATAGCGTGGTCCAGACTCTTCGCAGTTTCGAGGTCCCAGGCATAGTGCAGGTGCGAAGGGTGCCCAGCTCTTGCCCACCCCAGCAGCAGAGCACGCAGCACCGAGCGCGGACTGCCCCAGAACTTGTACAGGTCCGCGCCGAGGTCGAAGTGCTCGGTGAGCGCCTCTAGCGCGGCGCTGGAATAGATGGAATCGTAGGGGTTGGACATACCGGCAGAATCGAGACGGGCCCACGCGCCTGCGAAGGCAAGGCCCTCGCGGACAGATGCGGATAATCTTATCATCGCAATTGTCCCAGCTGTCCCAGCCGTGGATTTTTGTCCATAATCCATGTTGCAGTCGAGAGTGCCGGACACTCCGTGACAACCATTCGATCCAAGGCACCGGGGATGAGACTTCTCAGTTTGTTTTCACGTTTACCGG
>JBGPPC010000218.1:0-8099 GCA_041488355.1 Gammaproteobacteria bacterium | reverse complement strand
CTTTGACAGAGGGGGGCAGGGGGGATTTATCCGCGGTCGTCACGAAAAAGCAAATCCCCCTAGATCCCCCTTTTTCAAAGGGGGAAGTGGGCATGCTGCCATGGTCTGTTGTGACAGTCGCGAGGCGATGCCGTTCCTTGAGAGCGTAGGGCGCGCTGCGCCCGGAGTCGAAGGATCACTGCGAACGGTGTTTTTCGACGGTCTGCTATAGAATCGCGCCTGCACCAGCGGAGGAGAACATTCTGATGGCAACAACCGGAAGCGCGTCAACCCTATCCCCGGAGGCCGAAGACCGCAAGCAACTCAGGCGCGCCGTCATCGCGAGCACGGTGGGCACCACCATCGAGTGGTACGATTTCTTCCTCTACAGCACGGTCACCGGCTTGGTGTTCGCTCAACTCTACTTTCCGAAATCCGATCCTCTGGTCGGGACGCTGCAGGCCTTCGGAATCTATGCCGTCGGATTCATCGCGCGGCCGGTGGGCGCTGCGATCTTCGGCCACTACGGCGATCGCATTGGCCGCAAGTCGACGCTGGTCGCCACGCTGCTGTTGATGGGCGTGGCCACCTTCCTGGTTGCCTTCGTGCCCACCTACGAGCAGATCGGTGTCTGGGGCGCGGTGCTGCTGACCATCCTGCGCTTCATCCAAGGCATCGGGGTCGGCGGCGAGTGGGGAGGCTCGGTACTGATGTCGATGGAGTGGACCAAGACCAACGCCCATCGCGGCTTCGTCGCCTCCTGGCCTCAGTTCGGTGTCCCCGCGGGGCTGTTCCTGGCTAATCTGGCGGTGTTGGCGTTCAGCGAAATCTCGGGAGACCGGTTCCTGGTCTGGGGGTGGCGCATCCCGTTCTTTCTGAGCATCGTGCTGGTGGTCATCGGGCTTTGGATCCGGCTCAACATCCTCGAGACACCGGTCTTCGCGCGCCTGGTATCCGAGAAGAAGATCGAGCGCACGCCAATGCTCGAGGTGATCAAGCGCCAGCCGAAGGAGATCCTGCTCTCGGCGCTCGCGCGCATGGGGGAGCAAGCGCCCTTCTATATCTTCACCGCTTTCGTATTCACGTATGGAACGAAGATTCTGGGCGTTTCGCGCGACCTGCTGCTCACTGCGGTTCTGACCGCCTCCGTACTGTCCTTCTTCACCATCCCATTCTCCGGGTACTTGTCGGATCGAATCGGCCGCAAGCGCATGTACATGATCGGGGCGGCGGTGACAGGCGTGTTCGGTTTCGTCTACTTCGCGCTGCTGAACACGGTGATGCCTGGGTGGATTTTTCTGGCGATCGTGCTGTCGCTGATTCCGCACGACATGATGTATGGGCCGCAGGCCGCGCTGATCGCGGAATCCTTCACCGGCCGGTTGCGCTACAGCGGGGCGTCGCTGGGCTATCAACTGGCTTCCATCATCGCCGGCGGCCCGGCCCCGCTGATCGCTGCATGGCTGTTCGCCCAGTACGGATCCGGCTACGCCATCGCCGCCTACATCCTGTTCTGCGCGATCTTGAGCCTGGTCGCGACATCGAAGCTCAAGGACTATACCAACCAGGACATCTCGCAGGAGTACCACGGGACGCTGGCTCCGGGTCGTCGCACCGGCTGATCAGGAGCATTGAGATGTTCAGGTTCGGGCCGGATGGCATAGAATCTGGGCAAGCCTCGCATAACCACGCACGCACGACCGTGCGCCCGTTCAAATAGGATTCCAGCAATGGCGAAATTCGGTATCGGCCAAGCGTTGACTCGACGCGAAGACCAACGGCTCATCACTGGCACGGGCCAGTACATCGACGATCTGTCGCTGCCTAACGAAGTACAGATGGTGTTCGTGCGCTCCGCTCACGCGCATGCGCGCATCGTCTCGATCGACACAGCCTCCGCGAAGGCGGCGCCCGGCGTCATCGCGGTGCTGACCGGGGCTGAGATGGCCAAAGACGGTATCGGCGCATTCCCGCTTGGACCCGGGCTGGTGGGCGCCGACGGAAAGCCCGCGGGCGCGCCGCCGTACTACGCGCTCGCGGTCGACAATGTCCGTTTCGTGGGCCAGGCGGTCGTCGCGGTTGTGGCGCAGACGCTCGCCCAAGCCGTGGATGCCGCCGAGCTGGTAGCTGTCGATCACCAGGAGCTTCCCGCGGTGACGACGATCGGCGCTGCGCTCGCGAAGGGCGCGCCGCAGGTCTGGGCGGAGGCGCCAGGCAATGTGGCGGCGCAGATGCAGTGGGGCAAGCCCGATGCCTGTGCCGCGGCGTTTGCGAAAGCCAAGCACATCACCAAACTTTCACTTCACAACCAGCGGCTCATCCCGGTGACCATGGAACCACGCGGCAGCCTCGCGGAGTTCGACAAAACAAGCGGCCGCATCACATTGCATACGAGCTGCCAGAACCCTGCCGGCCTGCAGCAGACGCTGGCAGAGGCCATCCTGAAAGTGCCGATGGATCGGGTGCGTGTGCGCGTCCCGGACGTGGGCGGCGGGTTCGGCATGAAGACCATGCTGTATCCCGAGGACGCGGTGTGCGCCTACGCAGCGCGCAAGCTCGGCCGGCCGGTGCATTGGCGCGCCAGCCGCAGCGACGAATTTCTGGCCGGCACGCATGGGCGTGACCAGACCAATCATGCGGAGCTCGCCTTCGACGCCGACGGCAAGATCCTGGGATTGAAGGTCGACATCATCGGCAACGTCGGCGCCTATGGCAGCAGCCCCGGTGCCATCATCGTGCTGGCGATCGGGCCGAAGGTCATCACCGGCGTGTACCACGTACCCACGCTGGATCTGCGCGCCCGTGCGCTTCTGACCCATACCAATCTGGTCTCCGCTTATCGGGGAGCGGGGCGGCCCGAGGCCATCTTCCTCATCGAGCGGTTGATGGACCAAGCCGCCGCGGAGATGGGCATGGACCAGGCAGAGCTGCGTCGACGCAACCTGATACCCGCGAGCGCGATGCCTTACACAACGCCTATGGGAGAAACTTTCGACAGCGGCAACTTCGCGAACATTCTGCAACGCATCCTTGCGCAATCAGACTGGAACGGCTATCCGCAGCGACGCGAGGAGTCGCGCAAGCGCGGCCGGTTGCGCGGCCGGGCGCTGTCGTCATTCCTGGAATGGACCGGTGTGGTGCACGAGGAGAGCATCACTCTCGACGTCGAAGCGGACGGGCGCGTGATCGTGCGCACGGCGATGCAGGCGATGGGCCAGGGCATCGAGACCAGCTACGTGCAAATCATCGCGGATACGCTCGATATCGATCCCGAGCGCATCGTCATCATGCAAGGCGACAGCGACATCGCTCAGGGTCTGGGTAGCATGGGCAGCCGTTCGCTGTATATCGGCGGATCGGCGATGCTCACGGCATCGAAGGACACGATCGACAAGGGCAAACAGCTCGCAGCGGAAGCCCTGGAAGCTGCGGGTCCGGACATCACGTATCGCGAGGGGCGGTTCACGGTGGCCGGGACCGACCTTGGCATCGGCCTGTTCGAGCTTGCCGGCCGGCAGCCGCAAAAGCGGATCGCGATCTCGACCTTGCAAAAGGTTGGCGGCCCGTCCTGGCCCAACAGCTGCCATGTGTGCGAGGTCGAGATCGACCCGGAAACCGGCACCACTGACGTCGTTCGCTACACCACTGTCGACGACGTGGGCCGCGTGGTCAACCCCATGATCGTCGCCGGGCAAGTCCACGGCGGCATCGCGCAGGCGGTCGGGCAGGCGTTGCTGGAAGACGCTCGCTACGATCCCGAAACAGGTCAGCTTGTCACCGGCTCCTTCCTCGACTACTGCCTGCCGCGCGCCGACAACGTCCCCGGCTTTTCCACCTCCACCGACGAATCGTCGCCCTGCAAGATCAATCCGCTGGGAGCGAAAGGCGTGGGCGAGCTCGGCACCGTCGGGGGCACGCCCACGGTGATCAACGCGGTGCTCGATGCGCTGCGGCCGCTCGGCGTCAAAACCATCGAGATGCCAGCCACGCCGGAACGGGTGTGGCAAGCAATTCGCGCCGCTCAGGCCGCGTAGGAAGGCGTCCAGCGGCCTACTGATTGCCAGCCTTCAGCGCCCTCAGGCAGACCTGGATCCGCTCTAGCGAAGACCGCGTGTTGAGGGTCGCGATCTCGGCCATCTGATCGGCACCGCAAGCCTGCGGACTGCCCGCGTGCGCTAGTAAAGTCGGGAAGTCCTCGGAGGCGAGGAACTGTTTCGCCCGTGCCAGCCACTCGTCCGAGTCGCGCTGGTTGAGCCGGTCGTGGGAATCCTGCACACCTTTGCGCTTACCGTATTCTCGGCCCCAAGCGTTTTGCCTATCCACCCGTGCATTGAGCTCTTCCTGGCGGGCGCGAAGCTGCAGGCGATCATCCTCCAGCAGGTTTGCCTGCTCCCGGAGCTGCGCGATGCGTTTGTCGCAGGCGTCCGCCAGCACCTGGTCGTTGGTCTGCGCGGGACACTGCGTCTGGAACGTTTGCACGGCCTTGTTCTGCTCGGCCATTGCGGCGTTGAACTCGGTGATGTTCTGGTTCAGGCCCTGAACCTCTTCGCGCAACGTCTTCTCGGAAGCCACAAGCTGTTGACCCTCCTCGGCCAGCTGCACGTCGGAAGGAGCCAACGTCGCGACCTCCTCCAGGATCAGGTCGCCCTCCTGCACCAAAGCCTCGAGCCTGAGCTGATCGGCCTGCGCGAATGGAAGTGCGGTGTGGAGTAGGACAGCCGCTACGCTAGCCCATTGGAACTGCCTGCGCAGCGTTGCCGGTGAAACTTCGGACATGCTGGTGTCTCGCGAGGAAAGGTCGGCGTCATGGTAACGCCGACACTAACCTCGAGCTACACCCAGCGCGCAAATCCTTTGCAAAAGCTACTTGCCTTCTGTCGCTCCGCCGGACAGCTCTCCGGACCAGTTGTAGCTCGCGACCGTGCCAGCCTGATTGAAGCGGATCTGCAGCAACTTGAAGCGCGACTTCTCGGGGTTGGTGAGATTCCCCGTGCCGTAGTAATAGGTCCACTGCTCGTACAAGCTGCCGTCGGCTTCAACCACGAGACCCTTCCCCATCGGCGGACCCAGCACAGCGCGCACTTGTGCCATATCAGTGGTTCCCGGCCGCGTATCCTGAGAGAACTTCGCATAGTTGAACTCGCGGCCCGTCTGCATCGTCGTGCAGCCCGCAATGGCCGAGACGGCCAGCGCCGCAACGACAATGCAGTGCCGCGGGATACTGTTCGCCTTCACGGTCTGCTCCTCCCTCTGAACGAATGGACCGATTCCGGCCCATTGGTGTGAGCGCGGAGCGACCGGAAGGTTCCGGTTCGGTCAGTCCTTCACGTCGGCCGCCACCCGCATGCGCACGATCTTGTCCGGGTTCTCGACCTGGCCGTTTGTCGCCTCACTGCCCTTCTTGATCTTGTCCACGTACTCCATGCCCTTGGTCACTTGCCCCCAGACCGTGTATTTGCCGTCCAGAAACGAGGCCGGCGCGAAGCAGATGAAGAACTGCGAGTCGGCGCTGTCGGGGCTGGCCGAGCGCGCCATGCCGACAGTGCCGCGCACGAATGGCTGTTTGGAGAACTCTGCGGGCAGCTTCACGCCCGAGCCGCCGGTGCCGGTACCGGTAGGATCACCACCTTGCGCCATGAAGCCGTCGATCACGCGATGGAACACGATACCGTCGTAGAACCCCTTGCGCACCAGCTCTTTGATGCGCGCAACGTGTTTAGGGGCCAGGTCGGGCCGCAGCTCGATGACGACGCGGCCGTCCTTCAGATCGAGGTAGAGGGTGTTCTCGGGGTCGGGCGCAGCGGCGGTGGCGTTCGAGGCAAGCGCGACGGCGGCAACGAATAGCAGGAATGCAGTCTTGAGAGTACGCATCGGTCCGGTGATGGTTGGTTGACGGGACCGCTAGTGTACCGCAGCGTCAGCGGCCGCCGGGAGCACCTAGCGGCCGCAAACGCTCAGCCTACGAAAGCTGCGGGTACTGGATTTTCGCCCACGGCCTGGCGCAGGATAGCCCAGTGCATGGCCTCGTCGCCGAGTATGCTCGCTGCCGCTTTTGCCAGATCGTGATTGTCGAACGCGGGCACCGCGGCAAGGTAGGCCGACACCGCACCCTGCTCCAACCCGGCCGCAAAGCGCAACACGTCGTTCTGGCTCTTGAGCTGATCGACCGGGAAGTCGTACTTCTGTTTGGGCGACACAGGCGTGCCCCCCAATTGCTTCACGGTCGCTGCGAGCAGATCGGCATGCGCCTTGTGCTGACCCTGGAATTGCACAGCGAGGTCCAAGACGGGCTTTTGCAGCAGGCCGCTCTCGGCACCCACTTGGTACGCGGCGATGCCTTGATACTCCGCAGCCAGCCCGCCGTTGAGAATCTTGATGTCATTGGCGACACCGGCGGCGCCCGTCTTCTTGAAATCTGCGGCCAGCGAGTCGCGCCCAGCCAAGAGCGCGACGGCGGCACCGGACAGCAGCAATCCTGAACGCGCAAAGAACAGACGGCGGCCGGCGAGAAAAAGCGGATCGTGAGCAAGTTCGATATTGGACATGGTGACTCCTGTTGGGTGGTTGTTGAGGGTAAAACCCGGCCCCGCCGCTTGAACCAAGCGGCTATGAACTGGTGAAAGAACCGGGTTGGCGCAGCCGGAATGGCCGCGCCGGTGTTAGGGATCGGTGGGTGGCGAGTGTCGCAAACGATCGAGCACCGTTGCGACAATGCGGTCGCAACGCGCACCCTCGAAGCCGAACGCACCTCCGAGTGCGATGTCGACATGGCTTTCGAGGGCTTCGCGCAGCAAGCTGCGGGCGCGGAAGAAGCGCGTCCGTACCGTCGCCGCAGGAATGCCAAGGCTTGCCGCGGTCTCTTCGACGCTCAGCTCCTCCAACGCGCGTAGAACGAACACGGTTCTGAACGCCGGAGGCAATCGGTCGATATGGCGCTCGATGAGCCGGCGCATCTCTTCGCGCATCGCAGCACCGTCCGGCTGCTCCGATTCGGACAGCGTTGCCTCGGCTCCGGGGACATGACCGTCGATATTCAGTACGTTGTCCAGCGACACGTTAGCGTCGTCTTTCTTGCTTTTGCGCACCTTCCCAAGCGCCTGGTTGATCACGATGCGCGTGAGCCAGGTGGACAGCTTAGACTCTGCCCGAAAGCTCCCGATGGATCGGAACGCCTGCAGGTACGCCTCCTGGACGCAATCCTCGGCTTCGGCGTCGTCACGCAGGATGCTGCGGGCAGTTCGGTAGAGCAACCGGTTGTGGCGGCGCATCATGAGCTCGAGCGCCCGCGCGTCCCCAAGGCCGATATGCGATGCGAGCTCCGCATCGGACAGGGCAGTCAATGAGACCTGAGTGAGGGCCAGCGTCGTTCGCATCTTCGTATTCTCCTCGCAGCTTCACCCATTGGATGCAACGCGATCCCGGCGCGTTCCCGCCGCCGGCACAAGGCGATTGGCGTTACACTCTCCTCCCCGCAGCACGCGTGACCGAACCAGGCTGTGACCAGACCCAGCAAGACCGCCGGTCTGCGCAGAGACTATGCGCGGGAAGGCTTGGACGAAAAGAGCGTCGCGCACGACCCCAACGAGCAATTCGCACGCTGGTTCGACGAAGTGCTGCGCGCGAAGCTCCAGGAGCCCAACGCGATGATCCTCGCAACTGTCGACGCGGCGGGCCAGCCGTCGGCGCGCACCGTGCTCCTCAAGGGCTACGATGCCCGCGGCTTCGTCTTCTTCACCAACTACGACAGCCGAAAGGGTCGCGAGCTGACCCACAACCCACGCGCGAGTCTCCTGTTCTTGTGGCTGGAGCTGGAACGACAGGTACGTCTGGAGGGCCGCGTCGACAAGATATCCGCAGAGGAGTCCGATCAGTACTACATCACCCGGCCGGTCGGCAGCCGGCTTGCCGCCTGGGCGTCCCCGCAGAGCGAGGCCATGCCGAACCGTGTATCTCTGGAAACGCGTTTCGACGAGGCCGCGCGGGTACACGGCGACGATCCTCGACGACCCCCGTTCTGGGGCGGTTACCGCTTGGCGCCCGACTGCTTCGAGTTCTGGCAAGGCCGCTCGAGCCGCCTGCACGATCGCGTGCAATATCGCAGCAACAGCGGAGGGTGGGTG
>JBGPPC010000217.1:0-8104 GCA_041488355.1 Gammaproteobacteria bacterium | reverse complement strand
CTCCTCACCCCCGCCCGGCAAGCGCGGTGGGCTCCTCTAATTCCGAGAAGCGCACCGCAAGGATCTCGCGCGTGGAGATGCGCCCTCGGTCGTTTTTCTCCACCAGCAGCAGTTGTTGCTGATCCGGTATGCCACTCGGGATAACCATCCTGCCATTTGGCTTCAACTGCTGCAGCAGCGAGGGCGGGATAAGGTCCGGCGCCGCCGTCACCATGATGCGATCGTAAGGCGCGTGCTCGGGCCAGCCTAGAGCGCCGTTGCCCAGGCGCAGGGCTATGTTCTTGTAGCCGAGGCTGGTGAGCCGCTTCTTGCCCTGCGCGGCGATGCCCTCGATGATCTCTACGCTGTAAACCTGCCGGGCCAGCTCGGCCAGAATCGCCGCCTGATAGCCGAATCCAGTCCCGATCTCCAGGACTATGGTGTCCTCCCGCACATCGAGCAGGTCCGTCATCAACGCCACGATGAAGGGCTGGGAGATAGTCTTGCCGTGGCTGATCGGCAGCGGCGTGTTGAGGTAGGCGAAGGGCTGCACCTCAGCCGGTACGAACGTGTGGCGCGGAACGCGCCCCATCACCTCGATGACGCGGTCGGCCAGGGTCGAGCGCCCCAGCTGGCTCGCCAGCATTCCGGTCTCGGCCACGATCTGCTCGACCATCTGCCGTCGCAGCGGCTCGAAGATGTCTTCAGTTGCCATGCAACCTCCGCCGCGGGCCCGATCGGGCAGTCTTTTTGCCGGTAGCCGCGGTAATGCCTAAGTAGCCTTCCGCGCGCCCTCAACACCAACCGTAACGCCCACTGTAGGCCGTGCACGCTGCACAGACGTGAATCTGCTCGGAACAGCGGCCTAATCCTCGTTCGCGTGGCGCAAGCCTGCGTCCAGCAAGTTCAGGATGCATCGATTATGTACCAGCAGCACCTACAAGGGGCGCTCGCACGCGCCGAGATGGGCGGCGCCTCTCGGACCTGGGCATCCCGCCACTCGCGTACGGCTGCAGTCCATCCAGCGGATTAGGACAGTTGGGCCGCTGATTTCACCATCGACGCATTCCGAAGCTACAGACGGTCAGCCAGAGCAACTAGGCCATCGTCATGACGAGGTTTTAGAGGCAGCGCCAGACCAAGCGAATTGGGACAGGATCAATCGCCAACAAGGGGTAGGCCGGATTTTGCGTAGGCATGATTGCGGAGTGCGGGAAAATTTTTCCCTTATGTGCGATAGCGTACAGCGAGACCCTGGAGCAAGGGGGAAGATCGAATCTCAGTGATGTGTCGCTTTGCGGTGACAATAAAGGAGACGCCATGGATGCGCCGAAGTGCCTATTACCATTGACAATTTCAGTGCTCGGAGCCATTTGCGGCCCCTCCCAAGGATTGGCCGCGCCAATCTTGGGCACGTCGGAAGCCTTCGCGGTCCTGGGCGGCTCGGCGACGACCAACACCGGCGCGACTACCATCACTGGAGATTATGGTGTCTCCCCAGGTAGCTCGCTTCCTATGACGGGCATTACCCTCACAGGGACGCCACACCCAACTGATGCGGTTGCGGCTCAGGCTCAGACTGATCTCACCACCGCATACGGTGGTCTCCAAGGGCTGTCGGGTCTCAACTTGACTGGTCAGAATCTTGGCGGAAAGATCCTCGCGCCGGGCGTCTATTCTTTCGCTAGCTCGGCTGACTTGACCGGAACACTCACGCTCAACGCCGGGGGCGTCGCCAATGCGCTCTTCGTTTTCAACATCGGGAGTACGCTTACGACCGCGAGCGGCCCGGGTAACGCGGCTGTTCAAATTATCAATCCCGGTGCCAATGACGCCGTGTATTGGGTGGTAGGCAGTGCCGCGACCATCGGTACGTACACTTCGTTCGAAGGAAATATTCTCGCACTCAGCCAAATCGCCCTGGAAACCGGCGCCACAATTGACTGCGGGCGAGCCTTGAACAAAACCCCTGGTCCGGTGACGATGGATACCAACACCATCTCCATTGGCTGCTCGCACGTTACTGGGGAGGGGGGCAGCAACGGCTTGAGCGGCGGCACCAGCCTTGAGTTTTCAGGTGGCGAGTCAGGTGGCGAGGTCGTCATTGCTCCAGGCCTCCCAGGAGCAGGCACGGTCGTGTCCGTTGCAGGTAGGGTCTTGTCCGTTCCAGAACCGGGCACCCTGGCACTATTGAGTTTAGCCTTCGTGGGGATAGGCTGGGCGAGACAGCGCAATCTGCACTGACAAAAAAGATTAGAGATAAGAAAGAAGACAAAGACGAAACCAGAGTCGTGACTGACCCCGCCCGCGTGGCGGGGTTTTCGTTTCTAGCGCTGATAACATGCGACGTGGGCACGCCTCTGGCAACAACAGAAAGCCTCCCGGACTACTCCGGGGGCAGCATTCTCAATCTCGTCACGACCATCGCAACGGCGCTCGGGGCACCCCCCGGGCCCTATCCTGGCGTTCGGCAGCCAGACCTCGACCCACTCCTGGCCAGCCGCGAACGGACCGTGCTGATCGTA
The DNA here is from genome assembly GCA_041488355.1 of Gammaproteobacteria bacterium. Lineage (GTDB taxonomy): Bacteria > Pseudomonadota > Gammaproteobacteria > Burkholderiales > SHXO01 > SHXO01. The sequence continues at coordinate 5,600 of JBGPPC010000217.1, read as the reverse complement.
GTGGATGGGCTGGGGCATGGCTATCTGACGCGAGGCCATCCGGGTAGCAGCCTCTGCCGGCATTTGCGCGGGACATTGACCTCTGTATTTCCCTCCACCACTGCGACCGCTATCACGGCCTTCCTGACCGGACTCGCGCCCGCCCAGCACGCCATCACGGGGTGGCACATGTACATCCCCGAGGTCGCGACAGTTGGCGCGGTGCTGCCTCTGCGCACGCGTGCACCCAACAGACCGTTGACTGCCCTCGGGCTGGTCCCATCGCGCTTCTTCGATCAGTCATCGCTGTTCGATCGCCTGCCGGTTCGCTCTTTCGTGGTGTCGCCCGAGCGGATCGTGCACTCGGAGTTCAACCGACATCACTCAGGCAGGGCCGAGCGGCGCGGTTACGGTTCGCTGGAGCAGCTGTTCGACTCGATCCTGAGCTGCCTGCGGGCTGCCGGGGATCGCCGGTACATCTACGCCTACTACGCCGACTTCGACTCCATTTCTCATGAGCATGGGGCCCACAGCCGCCAGGCCGATCTCGTGATGCGCCGCTTCGACGCTTCATTTTCGGCGTTCCTGGCAGAGGCCGCGGGCCTGGACGCAACCGTGATCGTCACCGCCGACCACGGTTTCATCGATTCGCCGCCAGACCGACTGATCGAGCTCGATGACCACCCTGCCCTGCAAGCGACGCTGCGCCTGCCCCTGTGCGGGGAGCGTCGTGCAGCGTACTGCTACGTCCATCCTGAAAGGGCGCGGGATTTCGAACGATACGTGCAGGACGTGCTCGCCGAGCAAGTGCGGCTGTGCTCGAGTGAAACTCTGATCGCCGAGGGTTGGTTCGGTCCCGGGCCGCCCCACGCGAGGTTGAAGGAGCGCGTCGGCGACTACACGTTGGTGATGCGAGACAACTGGACGCTCAAGGACTGGATGCCGTGCGAGAAGCGGCACCGCCATATCGGGGTGCACGGCGGCTTGAGCACGGAAGAAATGACGGTGCCGCTCGTCGTGGTCCAGCCGTAGCGCCCGCATTTAGAAGTCCCCGTACTTGGAAATCCTTGGCGGCGCTGAAGGTCGGCGCGTGTGACCAGGGCGGGCTGGAGTAGCTCATCCCACGAGCCAGCCCTGGCTGGCAAAATGTCGGTCATATGAACCCACTCGACAACTTCCATCCGGCGGTAGCGAACTGGTTCCGGCGTACCTACACGGCGCCCACCGAACCACAGCTGCAAGCCTGGCCCGTGATCCAGTCCGGACAGAATGTGCTGATCGCAGCACCCACCGGCTCTGGCAAGACGCTGGCTGCGTTTCTAGCCGCCATCGACGCGCTGGTGCGCCAGGGCGTGCGCCACCAACTGCGCGACGAAACCCAGGTCGTGTACGTTTCGCCGCTGAAGGCGCTTTCGAACGACATCCACAAGAATCTAGAGGAGCCGCTCTCCGGCATTCGCCAGGAGCTCGCGGCGCTGGGATTTCCGGAGGTCGAGATCCGAACGCTCGTGCGCACCGGCGACACGCCTCAGGCCGACCGCAACCGGATGCGGCGCAAACCGCCGCATATCCTGGTGACCACACCGGAGTCGCTCTACATTCTTCTGACCAGCGAATCCGGCCGCAAGACACTGGCCAACACCCGCACCGTCATCGTCGACGAGATCCACGCGCTCGCACCCAATAAGCGCGGGGCTCACCTCGCGCTCTCGCTCGAGCGCCTCGAGCACATCACCGGCAAACGCCTCACGCGGGTGGGCTTGTCGGCGACTCAGAAGCCGATCGACGAGGTAGCGCGCTTTCTGGTCGGGCTCGGCGGCCGCCCCGCAAAGGACCTGTTCGAGGAAGGCGCCGACGCCGGTGCCGCACACCCGCCGGCTTGCGCCATCGTCGACACCGGCCACGTGCGCCGGCGCGACCTCGCCATCGAAGTGCCGGAAGGGCCGTTGGAAGCGGTCATGTCGGGCGAGGTCTGGGGCCAGGTGTACGAGCGGTTGACGAGCTTGATTCAAGAACACCGCTCTACGCTTGTATTCGTCAACACACGCCGGCTGGCCGAGCGGCTGGCGCGCGCGTTGACGGAGCGGTTGGGGGAGCAGCAAGTCACTTCCCATCACGGCAGCCTGGCGCGCGAGCAGCGCCTCAACGCCGAGCAGAAACTGAAACGCGGCGAGCTCAAGGCCTTGGTCGCCACGTCATCCCTCGAGCTGGGCATCGACATCGGCCATGTGGATCTGGTGTGTCAGATCGCCACACCGCGCTCGATTTCAGCTCTGCTCCAGCGGGTCGGCCGCTCCGGCCATGCGGTGGGTGGCCTGCCGAAGGGCCGCATCTTCCCGCTCTCGCGCGACGACCTGGTGGAGTGCGCCGCGCTGTTGGACGCTGTCCGGCGCGAGGAGCTCGACCGGCTGCATATACCCGACAAACCGCTGGACGTGCTGGCGCAACAGATCGCCGCCGAAGTGGCGTGCGGCGAGTGGGACGAGGACGCGCTCTACGAGCTGCTGCGCCGTGCCTGGCCGTACCGAGAGCTGACCCGCGAGGCGTACACGGGCGTGGTGCAGATGCTGGCTGATGGCTACTCGACGCGTCGCGGGCGACGTCAGGCCGTCCTGCATCGCGATGCGGTGAACCGCAAGCTGCGACCGCGCCAGGGCCTGCGCCTGACCGCCATCACCTCCGGCGGAACGATCCCCGACACCGCCGACTACAACGTCGTACTGGTGCCCGAGGAGCAGATCATCGGCACGGTAAACGAGGACTTCGCTGTGGAGAGCATGGCGGGGGACGTGTTCCAGCTCGGCAATACGTCGTATCGCATTCAACGCGTAGCAGCCGGGCGCGTGCGCGTGGAGGATGCTCACGGGCTGTCTCCGACGATCCCGTTCTGGCTGGGTGAGGCGCCGGCGCGGACCGATGAGGTGTCCGCTGCGGTGTCGCGCCTGCGCGAGGAGGTCGACGCACGCCTGACATCGGCGGATCTCGCGCTACGCTACCTGGTAGACCAGGTCGGCGTAGCCGAGGAGGCGGCGGCTCAGATCGTGGGCTACTTTGCCGCAGCCAAGGCGGCGCTGGGCTTGCTGCCCACGCAACGCAATCTCGTGTTCGAGCGCTTCTTCGACGAAACCGGCGGCACGCAGTTCATCATCCATTCGCCCTACGGCAGCCGCATCAATCGGGCGTGGGGTCTGAGCCTGAGAAAGCGCTTCTGCCGCAAGTTCAACTTCGAGCTGCAGGCCGCGGCGACCGAGGACGCCATCATCCTGTCGCTCACCGCTACGCACAGCTTCCAGCTCGAGGAGGTCGCCCGCTATCTGAACGCGAAGACCGTGCGCGATTTGCTCCTTCAGGCGTTGCTGGACGCGCCCATGTTCATGACCAGATGGCGCTGGAATGCAGCGATCGCGCTCGCCCTGCTTCGGTTCCGGGGCGGCAACAAGGTGCCGCCTCAGCTGCAGCGCATGGAAGCCGAAGATCTGATTGCCGCCATCTTTCCCGATCAGCTCGCGTGCCAGGAGAACGTAGTCGGCGATCGCGAGATTCCCGACCATCCGCTGGTGCAGCAGACCATTGCGGACTGCCTGCATCAGGCGATGGACATCGACGGACTCGAGCGCCTGTTGCGCCGTCTCGAGAGCGGCGACGTGCGCGTGACGGGTCGCGACCTGATCACGCCCTCGCCTCTGGCTCTCGAGATTCTCAGTGCGCGCCCCTATGCGTTTCTTGACGATGCCCCGCTGGAGGAGCGCCGCACGCAGGCGGTGGTCAGCCGGCGCTGGCTCGATCCGGAGAGTGCCGCGGACATCGGCCGTCTCGATCCCGAGGCCATCGCGCGCGTGCGCGAAGAGGCCTGGCCCCAAGCCGACAATGCGGACGAGCTGCACGATGCGCTGCTGTGGCTCGGCTACGTCACCGCTGCGGAGGTCACGGCTAACGCGGCCTGGGCATCGATGCTGGCAGTGCTCGCCAGCGCGGGCCGAGCAGCCCAAATGCGTATCCTCTCAGCAGCGGAGGCATCTGGGCTTTGGATCGCCGCGGAACGCCTGCCGGAGTTCCAGGCCGTGCATCCTGGCGCGATCCTGGAGCCCGCTGTAAAGGCGCCGGAGGACTACGCCGCGAAGACCTGGACTCGCGAAGACGCGTTGAGAGAGATCGTACGCGGCAGACTCGAGGGGCTGGGCCCCGTCACTGCACGCACTCTCGCCGAGCCAATTGGTGTGCCCCTTCTCGACGTCGATCTCGCGCTGCTCGCGCTTGAAGCGGAAGGATTTGCCATGCGCGGTAGCTACACCGCTGGCGCCGACCAGAACGAGTGGTGCGAACGCAGGCTGCTGGCGCGCATCAATCGCTACACGGTCAAGCGCCTGCGCAACGAGATCGAGCCGGTGGGCGCGGCCGATTTCATGCGCTTTCTGATCGATTGGCAGCACGCCGCTCCCGACGAGCGCATGGAAGGCCCCGATGCAGTGGCGGCGATCGTCTCGCAGCTGGAGGGGTTCGAAGCAGCCGCGTCGGCTTGGGAAGCCGAGATTCTTCCCGCGCGCGTGTCCAGCTACGATCCGGCCTGGCTTGACGACCTGTGTCTGGCCGGTCGCGTGGTCTGGACGCGCCTGGAGGCGCCACGGATCAGCGGCGATCGCACGCAAGGCCCCAGTCCTGTGCGCAGCACACCGGTCACGCTGATCACGCGCAAGAATCTGCCCGTGTGGGCGGCGCTGGTGAAACCCTCCAGCGCCGAGGACCTGCGGTTGAGCTCGCGGGCGCAAGCGGTGGCGGACTTTCTCGGGCGGCAAGGGGCCTCGTTTTTTGACGACATCGTGCAGGGCCTCGACCTGCCCCGCACCTTCGTAGAGGAAGCGCTGGGCGAGCTGGTTGCGGTGGGCCTGGTGAACTCGGACGGCTTCAGCGGGCTGCGCGCGCTACTGCTCCCCTCGGAGCGGCGCAAGCCGATGGGGGGCGGACGGCGGCGGCGCACCGCGCTGCTCGGAGTCGAAGACGCAGGACGTTGGGCGCTGATCCGCCACGCAGTGCCCGCTGACGGCATCGGCCACAACCTGCCACGCGAGATGGTCGAGCAGATCGCGCGCACGCTCCTCAAACGCTATGGCGTGGTGTTCTGGAGGCTGCTGGCTCGCGAAGCCGAATGGCTGCCGCCCTGGCGCGAGCTGCTGATGGCATTGCGGCGCCTCGAGGCACGCGGAGAGATTCGCGGCGGGCGCTTCGTCGCGGGGTTTTCTGGAGAGCAGTTTGCGCTCCCCGAGGCTGTGGGCGTCCTGCGCGGAACGCGCAACGAAGATAAGGCCGGCAAGCTTAGCGCCATCAGCGGCGCCGACCCGCTCAACCTCGCCGGGATTCTGCTGCCCGGTCCCAAGGTTCCAGCGCTCTACTCCAACCGCGTGGTATTCCGAGATGGCATCACGATGGCCGCGCTGGTCTCCGGCGAAGTCCAGTATTTCGAGAAGCTCGAGCCGGAGCAGGCCTGGGAGTTGAAGAATCTTCTGCTGCGAACGCCGGCGCCGGCCGGGCTTGCTGCGTTGCTCTCCTGAACCGAATCAAGATTTTCCGTATTCCTGCCAGTCCGGGCTTCTGGTAGCTTGAGCTCATCGGCAGGCCGGATTTAG
>JBGPPC010000216.1:0-8124 GCA_041488355.1 Gammaproteobacteria bacterium | reverse complement strand
GGTCACCGCGGCGGCCGTGCGGAAGTATCCGGATAAGTTCGTCGGCTTCGCCTGCGTGGATCCGCGCCGTCCCGACTGCATGGAGCTGCTGCGGCACGCGGTCGAGGATCTAGGTCTGAGAGGCGTCAAGTACGGGCCCATCTACAACGGCGTGCACCTGAACGACTCGCGCATGGAGCCGATCTACGAGTATTGCGTCGCTCGCGACTTACCGCTGACGATGCACATGGGGACGACGTTCGCCCGAAATGCACCCGCGGAGCTCGGGCGGCCGATCTACGTCGACGACGTGGCGCGGCGGCATCCCGACTTGAAGATGGTGATGGCGCACATGGGCCATCCTTGGTACGAGGAGTGCATCATCGTCGCACGCAAGCAGCCCAACGTGTATTGCGAAGTTTCGGCGATCTTCTACAGGCCCTGGCAGTTCTACAACGTCCTGCGCTGCGCGGAAGAGTACCGCATTACGGACCGCGACAAGATTTTCTGGGGCACGGACTTCCCGTTCTCGGAAGTCGGCGAGTCGATCGAGGGGTTGTGCAACGTCAACCAGGTCGTGGCGAACAGTGGCCTCCCGCAGGTATCACGGGAAACCATCGAGGCGATCTTGTACTCCGATCCATGCGCGCACTGGTGGCACCAGCAGGCGCCCACCTAGGTGTCCCGTTCGTGGTGAGCTTGTCGAACCACGGAGAGCTTTGAGTATGTCCGGTCTTCGACAAGCTCAGACCGAACGGAACTACACAAGTTCTTTGCGCGACAGCGGCTTCTATAGAATCTCGGCCGCGCGATCGGCGAGCCGCGAGCGCTCGCCGCGCATCAGTGTCACATGGCCGCCGTGTGCCCAACCCTTGAAGCGATCGACCACGTAAGTCAGACCGGAGCTTCCTTCGGTTAGATAGGGCGTGTCGATCTGCGAGATATTGCCCAGACACACCACCTTGGTGCCGGGGCCCGCGCGGGTGATCAGCGTCTTCATCTGCTTAGGCGTGAGGTTCTGCGCCTCGTCGATGATCAGGAACTTGTTGATGAAGGTGCGGCCGCGCATGAAGTTCAGCGACTTCACTTTGATGCGGGAACGGATCAGATCGCGCGTGGCGGCGCGTCCCCATTCGCCGGCATCCTCGTCGGTCTTGTTGAGCACGTCGAGGTTGTCCTCCAAGGCGCCCATCCAGGGCGTCATCTTCTCTTCCTCGGTCCCGGGCAGAAAGCCGATGTCTTCGCCCACCGGGACCGTGACGCGAGTCATGATGATCTCGGAGTAGGTCTTGTCCTCCAGCGTCTGCATCAAGCCGGCGGCGAGCGTAAGCAGCGTCTTGCCGGTGCCGGCCTGGCCGAGGACAGTCACGAAGTCGATGTCGGGGTTCATCAGCAGATTCAGCGCGAAGTTCTGCTCACGATTGCGCGCGACGATGCCCCAGACGCTGTTGCGCTGGTGGGCGTGGTCGATCAGCGTCTGCAGGACGGCGGTCTTGCCGGACTGCTCTCTGACCTGGGCGTAGAAGGGGCGCTCGGCTTCCTGGTAGACGAACTCGTTGACCAGCCAGCTGGAGCACAACGGGCCGTGTACCCGGTAAAAAGTCCGTCCGGCTTGTTGCCAGGATTCCATTTCCTTGCCGTGACTGTCCCAGAAATCCGCCGGCAACTCGCTGACGCCGGTATAGAGCAGGTCGGTGTCCTCGAGAACCTTGTCGTTGAAGTAGTCCTCGGCGGCAAGGGCAAGCGCGCGTGCCTTGATGCGCATGTTGATGTCCTTGCTGACGAGAATCACCTGCCGCTTGGAATGGGTTTCGGCGAGATGCCGCACCACGCCCAGGATCTGATTGTCGGCCTTGCTGGTGGCGAGGCTCGCGGGAAGCTCGCCGTTGATCGCGTTGGTCTGCAGGAACAGGCGGCCGGTCGCCTCCTTGGCCCCGTGCAATTCGAGCGCGATCCCATGATCGATGTCATGTTCCGCGTGGTTGAGCAGTTCGTCGAGAAAGCGGCTGACCTGACGGGCGTTGCGCGCCACTTCGGACATGCCTTTCTTGTTGGCGTCCAGCTCCTCCAGCGTGGCCATGGGCAAGTAGATGTCGTGCTCCTGGAAGCGGAACAGGCTGGTGGGGTCGTGCATCAGGACGTTGGTGTCGAGCACGAACAGCTTGGTGCCCGGATGCAGGCGAGTGACGGAGGCGGGTTTGCGCTGGGCCATCAGTTGTCAGTTGTCAGGTAACAGGAGTCAGGAAGTGATACGAAGTCACGAGTTACGAATCACGGCCGTTCACGAGTCACGGCTTTTCACGAGCCACGAATCACGCTCTCAGGGTCTTGACGAAGTCCAGCACGGCTTGCGCATGCTCGGGGACTCTGACGCCGCGCCATTCTTTCCTCAGATAGCCGTCCTTGTCGATGACGAACGTGCTGCGCTCGATACCGCGCACCTGCTTCCCGTACATGTTCTTCATCTTCATCACGCCGAACATCTCGCACACGCGCTCGTCGGGATCGGAGAGCAGGTCGAATCGGAAGGTCATCTTGGCTTTGAAGCTCTCGTGCGACTTGAGGCTGTCCCGCGAGACGCCGTACACGGCGCAACCGAGCTTCTCGAACTCGGGGTACAGGTCGCGGAACTGCATCCCCTCGTCTGTGCACCCGGGCGTGTTGTCCTTCGGATAGAAATACAGCACCACTGGTTTTCCGCGGACGTCGTGCAGCCGGAAGGTCTTGCCGTCAGTGGAGGGCGCCTCGAAGTCGGGGACGGCCAGGTTCTCGAGCATGAGTGCGGTCTCCTGCGTTGAGTTTTAGAGTCTGTTTGGAGGATTCGTTCAGACCAGGAACTCCGGCCCCTGCACGGCCAGAGTTCCAGTGCGTCCGGCGACTTCGCCCACGGCGGTTTCATGGCGTGGGAGGTTCTTGTTGGGCTGCGAATCGAAGTATTCCCCGAGTGACATCAGGTCATAACCCATCGCGTGCCAACCCTCGAGCAGACGCTCCAGCACGGGGGCGAGCTTCAGGCCTTCGAGCTCGGCGTGCAGCGTGAAGACATGGCCGCTGGGTAGAGGATCCCGGCTGAGCTCGAGCACGTGCTGCGCGACATTGTCGACCGTTACGCCGTTCACGCCGATCAGCTCGTCGAGGGTGGGGAGCGTGGTCGGCAGTTGCGGACAGGCGATGAGCTCAGCCTGGTAGACCGGTACAAAAGGTCGCGCCCCACGCGTGTCCGAGCAATAGCCGAAGCCGAGCAGCTGGGTGAGGCGGTAGGCGTGACGATTCATCTGCCACCCGGCGGCGCCGTGGACCTTGGGATCGCTTCCGAAGATCTCGCGAAAGCGCTCGCAGGCCATCTCCATCTGGCGCCGCGTCCATGCGGCGTCTTCGTTGCTTACGTGGTCTTGCCATTGCACGTGATCGAAGGTGTGGATGCCGACCTCGAATCCCTCGTCCCGCACTTGTCGCATGATGGCGGCGCAGCGGCGGCCGATATCCGGACCGGGCAGCACGGTGCCATACAGCAGCGTGGTCACACCGTAATGCGACACTACCGAGGTGCGCCGGACTTTGCCCATGAATCCGCGCCGGAATACGCGCTTGATGGCGCGGCCGGTGTGGTCGGGGCCCAGGCTGAACAGGAATGTCGCGCCGGCATCGTGCTTCTTCAGCAGTTCAACCAGCCGCGGCACCCCGTTGCGCGTCCCGCGGTAGGTGTCTACGTCGATCTTCAGGGCGAGATTCATGAAAGTCGTTCGCGGCGGCGTTAGTCCACCAGGCCGCGGGCCTCGGCGACCAGGCCCCGATAGGCGTCGAAGATGTTGCGCAGAGCCTGAGGCATCGCCACCTTGGGTTCCCACCCCAATTCGCGGCGCGTATTGTCGATCTTGGGCACGCGATTCTGCACGTCCTGATAGCCGGCGCCGTAGTAGGCTCCCGAGCTGATCTCCACCATTTTCACCTGCTTCGCCTGCGCCTGATACTCTGGATATTCGAGCGCCAGGTCGATCATCATCTGCGCCAGGTCGCGCACCGAGTAGTTGTTGCGCGGGTTGCCGACGTTATAGATCTTTCCGGTTGCGATTCCGTCACGGTTCTCGATGATCTTCATCAGCGCGTCGATGCCGTCGTCGACGTAGGTGAAAGCGCGCTTCTGGGTGCCACCGTCCACCAGCTTGATCTCTTCGCCACGCACGATGTGGCCGAAGAACTGCGTGATGACCCGGGAGCTGCCTTCCTTGGGCGTGTGGATGTTGTCCAATCCCGCGCCGATCCAGTTGAACGGCCGGAACAAAGTGAAGTCAAGGCGTCCCTCCGAGCCGTAGGCCCAGATGACGCGGTCCATGAGCTGTTTGGAGCACGAGTAGATCCAGCGCTGCTTGCTGATCGGGCCGAGTACCAGCTCCGAGGCCTCCGAATCGAACTCCGCGTCCCCACACATCCCGTACACCTCCGACGTAGAGGGGAACAGAATGCGTTTCCCGTACTTCACGCAGGACCGCACGATCGGGAGATTGGCCTCGAAGTCGAGCTCGAACACCCGCAGCGGCTCCTTTACATACGTGGCAGGGGTGGCGATAGCCACCAGCGGCAACACCGCGTCGCATTTGCGGATGTGGTACTCGATCCATTCTTTGTTGATGGTGATATCGCCTTCGAAGAAGCGGAAGCGCGGGTGACCCATCAGATCCGCCACCCGCTCGGTCTGCATGTCCATTCCGTACACTTCCCAGTCGGTGGTGTCGATGATGCGCTTGGACAGGTGGTGACCGATGAAGCCGTTGACGCCGAGGATGCAGATCCGTTTCATGGCTGGGCGAGGGTCTGGGTGGGAAGCCGCACGGGCGGAGTCGTACCGGCACGCTGGAAGCTGCGCTCATCGAGCATTCTACCGTCCACTTGCATGGAGAGGATGCGCAGAGCGCTGCCGTCGCCGCATTCCGCGTAGCAACGTCCAGCGCGACAGAACAAGGCAGGAAACCCGAGCTTGGGTGGCTTCTCGCGTGGCAAGAGCGTGCGCAGCACGCGCACGCTCTTCCTTCCGACTTGGCAGAAGGCGCCAGGGTAGGGCGGGGCCACCCCGCGGACCAGATTGTGGATCTCAGCTGCACTCAGCTCCCAGCCGATGCGGCCATCCTCCGGTCTGCGTCCCCCGAAGTAAGAGCCTCGCGCAAGGTCCTGCGCGTTCCTGGGTGCGGTGCCGGCAAGCAGGTCGGGCAGCGCGCGGTCCAGCACCATCTCCGCGGCTAGAGTGACTTTGCTGAAGACCTCGAACGCGGTGTCGTTGGGCAAAATAGGGACGGCTTGCTGCGCCACGATATCCCCGGCATCGGGCTTGGCCACCATGTAGTGCAGCGTCGCCCCGGTCTCTCGCTCGCCTTTGATGACCGCCCAATTGACTGGCGCGCGCCCGCGATAGCGCGGCAGCAGCGAGCCGTGCATATTCAAGGCACCTCGCGCCGGCGCTTCGAGCAGTCCGGGCGCGAGCATCTTTCGGTAGTAAAACGAGAATAGAAAATCCGGTCGCAAGCTCGCGATCTGCCGCATCAGCTCGGGCGTGTTGGGGTCCGCCGGCTTTACCACGGTCAGGCCCTGCAGCAGGGCGAGATCCTCGACGCTCTCGAACCAGACGTTCTCGCCCGGCTCATCGTCGTGGGTCGCGACCAGGTCGACGTCGACACCGTGGGCGAGTAAGACCGAAAGACAGCGGACGCCGACGTTGTGATAGGCAAAAACGACAGCCCGCATCAGCGAGAATCGGGCGTCAGCAGCGAGGAGCGAGAAGAGGGCTCCGACCCCTGCCTTTGTTTTTCGCTCTTGAGCTCCGGTTCGTCGCCGGTCTCCAAGATGGCCTGGATCAGATAGCGGGGCCGTTCGCGGACCTGCTGGTAGATGCGCCCGACGTACTCGCCCAGCATCCCGATCCCGAACAGCGCAACCCCGAGCAAGAGGAAGACGATGGCGAACAGAGTGAACAGACCCTCGACTTCGGAGCCGTACAGGAACCGCCGGTACAAGATGATTCCGAAAAAGCCCAGGGCAAGAAGCGACACCAGAAAGCCGAGGATGGAGTAGATCTGCAACGGCACCACAGAAAATCCGGTGATCAGGTCGAAGTTGAGCCGCAGAAGCTGGTAGTACGAGTACTTCGATTCCCCGGCGGCGCGCTCTTCGTGCGCGACTTCGATCTCGATCGGATTCGCGGCGTAAGTGTAGGCCAGCGCCGGGATGTAGGTGTTGACCTCGCGTGAGGTGGCCATGGCGTCCACGATGTCGCGGCTGTAAGCGCGCAGCATGCAGCCCTGGTCGGTCATCTTTACGCGCGTGACGTGCTCGCGCACTCTGTTCATCGCTCGCGAGGCGTAACGCCGGAACGCGCTGTCCTGCCGATCGCGACGTATCGTGCCCACGTAGTCGTGGCCTTCGTCCATGGCGGCCATCAAGTTGCCGATCTCCTCAGGCGGGTTCTGGAGGTCGGCGTCCAGCGTGACCACCCGATGACCGCGCGCGTGGGAGAAGCCGGCCATGATCGCCATGTGTTGGCCGAAGTTGCCATTGAACAGGACAACCCGTGTGACGTCGGGGCGCTTTTGGAACTGCTCGCGCAGCAGCGCCGCGGAGCGGTCGCGGCTGCCGTCGTTGACGAACACGATCTCGTAAGTCAGGCGCAGGGCGTCCAGCGACGCGTACAAACGAGCGAAGAGCGCCGGCAGCCCCTCCTCTTCGTTGTAGACCGGAATGATGACCGACAGGTCCGGCGTCTGCATGGGGGTATTCTAGCCTACCGGTGCGCCTTGTTCGCAGAGCGAAGAATATCGGAGACTGTTTCGCATACCCGATCCACATCCGAAAGCTGCATCGACGGAAACAGCGGCAGAGTCACGGTTTCGCGTCCTATCCGCTCGGCGTTCGGAAAGTCTCCTTCCTTGTATCCGAGCTTGCGGTAGGCGGAGAAAAGATGCAGGGCCGGGTAATGCACGCCCACGCCGATACCGCGTTCGTGCATTGCCTGGATGAACTGGCTGCGGGTCAGCTCCACCCGTTGCAACGGCAGCAAGGGTGCGAAGATATGCCAGCTGTGTCCCTCATCACCGCCGGCCGGCAGCAGGCAGGGAGGCTCTGTGGTCAAACGCTCGAAATAACGCGCCACCAATTGCCGGCGTTTCTGGTTGAAGCCTTCGAGTTGCTCAAGCTGAGACAGCCCGATGCGCGCGGAGACATCGCTGAGGTTGTATTTGCCTCCCGGTAGCAGCACGTCTGCGTTGCCTTCGGCGTCGCGTTCCAGGCCGTGGAAGCGCTGCAGCTCGACTGCCTTCAGCTCGGCCTCGGAGGGTAGACTCAATGCTCCGCCCTCGATCGTGGTCATGTTCTTGTTCGGATGGAAGCTGAACGAGACCAGGTCACCGAAGCTGCCGATCCTGCGATTTTTCCAGCGCGTCCCGATAGCGTGCGCCGCATCCTCGATCACGCGCAACCTGTGCCGTGTGGCGACCTCGTAGATCCGCTCCATATCGACCGCCAGCCCCGCGAAGTGCACGGGCATGACGGCGCGAGTACGGGGCGTGATGGCTGCCTCGAGCAGGGCCGGATCGAGGTTGCGGGTGTTCAAGTCGACATCCACGAAGACCGGCCGCGCGCCAACGCGGGCCACGACGTTGGCGCTCGCCGCAAAAGTCATGGCTGGCACGATCACCTCGTCTCCGGGCCCGATGCCGCAAGCCTGCAGTGCCACCTCGAGCGCCCCGGTGGCGGAGGTGAACGTGCGCACAATCCGTCCACCCAGGTACTTCGACAGGGCGTGTTCAAACTCCTGCACCTTAGGGCCCGTCGTGATCCAGCCCGAGCGCAGAACGTCGGCCACGCCGGCGATGGTTTCCTCGTCGAGGGTGGGTCTAGCGAATGGCAAATATTGCATATGTGATTCGTGAAAGGCCGTGAAGCGCCGTGAACTGCCGTGACTCGTAAACTGCCGTGAAAGGCCGTGACTCGTGATTCGTAAACCCCAACAGCAGCGCCGTTACGAATCACGGCCGTTGACGGCCGTTCACGAATCACGGCCCCTTACGGCCTTTCACGGCCTTTCAACTTCTCGCAACCAGATACACCCCCACGACAATGACGCCGATACCCACGATCCGCTGCGGGCCGACCGCTTCC
>JBGPPC010000215.1:0-8138 GCA_041488355.1 Gammaproteobacteria bacterium | reverse complement strand
TGCGGACGTAGCTGCTCGCACCAACATGTCACGGGCGCAGGCTACTCATAACCAGGTGGGCGTAACCTACGACGCGGATGTCGCGGCGCGTACCAACATGCAGCGCACGGGCGGGGACGCGGGCCAGGCCAAGGCGGCTGGCATCGAAGGTGCGAAGAGCAACTGACCCATCCTGACCCTGGCGGTGAGAGATCGTCTCACCAGGTTGTAAACTGGAACGGCCGCGCGAGCGGCCGTTCCAACTTGTGATGAGCCCAGGCGTGCGGCGCTGGTTCCGAAGCCTGCGCAGCAGCGCGCGATTCAGCTCACACCCGGCGAAAAAAGCACACGACGCGCGCGCCGGAACATCGTGTAGGCCGTGATGGCGTAGCCAAGCCATGTCGCCGTCTGACGCGGCTTCGCGATGAGCAACGCAGCGGCGGCCGCTGCGGCAGCGACCACTAGAGGTTTGCGTCCGAGGTAGCGCAGGATGCCCACAGCGCGCTCGACGGACGCGAGGCCGCGCTGGATGTCGGCGGTTGCCTCGCCAGCAACTCTGCGTTGCGCGGCCGCCCGCGCCAGCAGTAACTGACGGCGCAAGGCGAGATCTTTCATGTGCGTCCTCATGGCTTCGGCGTGAGTTCTTCGCGGTCCTTGGCCAGCTCGTTCAGGCTGGCGTCGAACGGGCGGGGCTTGGCCGCGATCTGTTTCCGCGCCGCGAAGCCTGCGACCAGCGACAGGATCAGAAATGAAGCCGCCAGCAGTGCGGCTACCAGCAGACGGTGGTCGTCCCAGAACGCGATCAGAATCAGCAGGCCTAGAGATGCGATGGCGAGAAACACGAAGAACATTGCCACCGCCCCCCACAGCAGCATCAGCGCGACCCGCCCGACCTCTTCCTGCAGCTCGGTGGACAGCAGCTCGAGGCGGGTGTGGACTATGCCGACCAGCGTCGCGAGCAGGGATTTCGCCGAATCGAACAGTCCCAGTCCGGGTCGCCTCGAGGAACGCTCCTCGACCATCAGCGGCGCCCGATGAGATAGCCGATGATAAACGCGACGCCCGCGGCGATGCCCACCGCTTGCCAAGGATTGTCGCGCACGTAATCGTCTGCAGCGTCGGCTGCCGCGCGGGCACGTGCAGCGGCCTCATCGCCGGCTTCGAACAGATGCTTCTGCGCGCCGCGCAGCGATTCCTCCGCGCGGGCGCGGGCGGCGGCGATCTTCTCGCCGGTCTGGCTGGCCGTCGCCTTGAGCAGCTCTTCCACGTCGTGTGCGACAACCTTCAAATCATCGATCAGCTTGTCCTTCGTGACTGTTTCCAATCGTTCCTCCGTTTTGCAGCGAGTTCGGAATCCAGGGCGCCGCCATGCGGCGGGCGGAGATTGTAGCGGGCGGCCGAAGCGGTCGATGTGCCGCCTCGAGAGTCGAAGACGCATGGTAGCGCCGCGTCGTCGGGCGGGCAAGGGAGGCGTCAGCCCGACGACGCGGCCTTCCACAATACGCCCGCCCCGGTAGCGAGCAGCAGCAGGCTGATCAGCCTGCCGATCTGGCTCCGGTTGAGTCTGAGATGGAGGCGATGGCCGATGAACAGCCCTAGCGCCATGAACGGCAGCAGGCAAGCCGCGGTGGTCCACACTTGCTTCTGGACCAGCAGTCCAGAGAACAGGAACAGCCCGAGGCGCGCGGCAGTGTTGGTAGAGAATATCGCCGACAAGGTCGCTCGCAGGCGCGAGGGGTCGACGATCCGCCCAGCCAGATACATCACGTAGACCGGGCCGCCCATCCCGAACAGGCCGCTGATGACCCCGCCGACAACCCCGGTTGGGATGGACCACCACCTGGAGTGCATGCGCGTGCGCTCGTGATACACGAGGCTATAGAGGCCGTAGCCCAGGATGAACAACCCCAAGGACGTCAGCACCCAGCGCGCTGGAAGCTTGACCAGTAAGGTCACACCCGCAATCAGTCCAATCAGCATGGTTGGAATGATGGGTTTGATTTCAGCCCAGGCCACATCTTGGCGAAATCGCATCCCGGTTGCCAGCGTTGCGGTTAAGTCCACGAGCAGCACCGCCGGAACGACCAGTTTTACGGGGAGCAGAAGTGCAAGCAGCGGGATCGAAATGAGCGCTGACCCGAAGCCGCCGACAGCCAGGACAATGTAGGCGGCGACGATGACGAGGGGGGCAAGTGCGATCTCGGCCCAACCGAAGACCATGTGTGTGAGTCTACAACGGCAAACGCTGTCCCCGCTCTCCGGTTCCGATTTCAAAAGCATGGTCGGCGCAGATGCTCGCCTTCCAGGGCTGGGCATTGGCCCTATAATCAATCGCGATTGGAGCAAGAGTGCTACGCATGCAGGGCGAACGGCGATCGGATCGCGCAACCGTGGTCGTGGTGCATGGGCTGTGGATGACCGGCGCGGTCTTCACGTTGCAGCGGGTATGGCTTGCGCGGCACGGCTATCGCGTCGCGATGTTTTCGTATCCCTCGATTCGCCTGGGGTTGGATGAGATCGCGTCACGGTTGGCGCGATTTGTCGCGGGGCTCAATGTGCCGCGCCCCCATTTCGTGGGCCATAGCCTTGGCGGCCTGGTGGTGCTCAACATGCTTGCATTGGATGCACTGGCGCTCGCCGGCCGGGTCGTGCTGTTGGGCAGTCCCGTCGCCGGCTCGCGCGCTGCCGAACAGATCACGCAGTCCAGCGCCGGCCGGGTGCTGGTTGGACGGGCGCTCTTGGATTGGCGCGCCGGGCGCGGCGCCGACGTCGCCGCCCGCTTCGAGGTCGGCATGATCGCGGGAACCCGGCGGCTCGGCGTGGGCCGATTTTTCGCCAAGCTGCCGCTGCCGAACGACGGCGTGGTCTGTCTCGACGAGACTTGCATGCCGGGACTGCGAGACCACCTGACGATGCCGGTGAGCCACTCGGGCATGATCGTGTCTTCGCGCGTGACGCGTCAGATCTGCAGCTTTCTGGAGCTGGGCTATTTTGCGCGGTAGGCGTTTGCTGGCTTGCTTCGCGAGCGCCCTCGCGCGCAGGCGTTTGGTTGAGCGAGAGGCCACGAACCGACACAGCCAAACGAGGGCCACCGCCTTTCTTCAACATCCTGCTGGGTGGAAAGCTGTAGCTGCACTCGCGTTGACCATCGCGTCGGCCACGGGCTGTTCGAGCGTCGGCTACTATTTTCAGGCGCTGAATGGGCAAATGGAGCTGACGCGCAAAGCGCGCCCGATTCCCGAGGTGATGGCCGATCCTGCCACCTCAACTGCGCTGAAGGCCAAGCTCGGCGAGGTGGTGCGGATGCGCGACTTCGCCAGTCAGGAGCTGCATCTTCCGAACAACGGGAGCTACCGCCGTTACGCGGATATCGGGCGTCCGTACGTCGTGTGGAACGTTTTCGCGGCGCCCGAGTTTTCGGTGCAGCCCAGGCAATGGTGCTTTCCGTTTGCCGGATGCGTGGGCTACAAGGGCTACTTCAGTAAAGCCGGGGCCGAGCAGCTGGCCGCCGAGCTGCGCGCGCAGCACTACGATGTGTTCGTGGGTGGAGTCCCCGCCTACTCTACGCTGGGCTGGCTCGATGATCCGGTCTTGAACACCTTCGTCGACTATCCCAACGCGGAGATTGCACGTCTGATGTTCCACGAGCTTGCGCACCAGACGGTCTATGTCAAGGGCGACAGCACGTTCAACGAGTCCTTCGCCGTTACCGTCGAACGGCAGGGTGTCGACCGTTGGCTCGTTGCGCATGGGACCGAATTGCAACGGCGCGCATTCGACCAGCAACGGGCGCGTGGCGAGGCTTTCGCTGAGCTGGTGGCGAAGTATCGATCCCGCCTCGCTGAGCTGTACGCGGAGCCCCTCGATCCCGAGGCGATGCGCAGCCGCAAGCAGGAGGTGCTGGCGCAGATGCGCGCCGAGTATGGGCACATGAAACAGAGCTGGGATGGATTTACCGGCTACGACTGGTGGTTCGAGCAGCCGTTGAGCAACGCCCAGCTCGCGTCCGTCGCCATCTATTCGCAGCTCGTGCCCGCGTTCGAACGGATCCTGCAAGACAACGGCGGGGACCTCCAGCGTTTCTACTCTGAGGTGAAGCGTATAGCCGCTCTGCCCCAGGCGCAACGCGATGCGGAGCTCGCGACTCTCAACGCCGCGCGCGGCTAAGGCTCCGCAATCACTGCTGCTTGTACTTGCCTTCGGTAAGGATGCGCCGGGCCCGGCTGTTGCCGTTGTCCGCGGATCGGCGCAGCCACTGCTCTGCTGTGGCGATATCCTTGGCAACGCCGTCGCCTTTGATGTAGAGCAGCGCAAGGTTGAGCTGAGCCTCGCCGTCGCGTTGGTCTGCGGCGAGCGTGAACCACTTGACGGCCTGCGGAGCATCGCGGTCGACGCCAAGCGCCTTGTCGTAGATCGCGCCGAGGTTGAACAACGCGTCGGGGTGTCCATCCTTGGCGGCTACGTCGAGCCACTTGCGGGCTGGCGGGTAGTCGCGGGCGACGCCGCGGCCGTACAAATACATGTTGCCCAGAAGCAGCGCAGCCTCGCCATCTCCGCGCTCGGCTTGGGGGGTAAGCAACTGGATCGATTCCTCCGGGGTCTGACCGACCGCGACGCGCGCCTTGCGCAGCACCGACGGGTCCCAAGGCGACAAGCGCAGGCTGACGAGAAATGGGTCGCCGACTTTGCTTAACTCCAGGAGGAGATCCACTGCCGCGCTGCGTTGAGTGTACTTCAGCGTGATGACCCAATTCGGCATGTTCGGTCGGACGCAGCTCACCCCGCGTACGATCAGCATCCCGGGTGTAGGATAGCTCGCGCGTCGGTCGTCGAACTTGGCAAAGAACCGGGCACACAACGCGCCGGTAGCCACGAACGACTCGGCCGAATAGCTCGCCAATGTCATCGTCGCCGCATCCGGAGCCGCCGTCTGGGTCTTCCGTAACAGCGCCAGCAGCTCCGCATCCTTGGTTACTTCTTCATCCGTGCGGCGCGCGTCGACGATCGCCGAAGCCTGCATGCCAGCCGAGAACTCCTTTGTGAGCTCGGCATAGTGAGCGTCCTTGGCGAGTGAGTACCACTCATCGTCGGCCGGGGTGTTCACCACAAAGCCATCGAAAGCCCACGGTGCTCCGGGAGCCGAAATCGGATTCGGCAACGGACCCGGCTGCTGTTCCGCCGCCCACGCTGGAAGCATAGCGAGACCCAGCACCGGCATCAGCCGGTGCCAGTTGCGCGAACCGCCGGTCTGTTTTGCCATCGATCGACTCCCTGGTTGGTTTGCGATTTCCCTCTGATGTCTCGGCGCCCGAGGAGTTCCTCGTGCTGCTCGTACAAAGTTCCCGCGAAGCGCTGCGCACGCGTCTCGCGTGCCACCATACCAGCTTGCGAGTACACTAATCTCCTAGCAATTTCTCATGAGGCGAGCGGTGAACAGCCATATAACCCTGCGCAACCGAGCGCGGGTGATCTTCCTAGCTGCCCTGGCGGCAGTGAGTCTCATGTCTCCGGCGCGCGCCGACGTGGGCGATGCGGCCAAGCTCAAGACGGTGCTGCTGGACGGAAAACCGGTCTCGCTCGACCAGCTCAAGGGCAAGGTGGTGATGGTGAACTTCTGGGCCACCTGGTGTCCGACCTGCCGCGTCGAGATGCCGCAATGGCAGAAGCTCTACGATGCTTACAAAGGCAAGGGCTTCGAGTTGATCGCGCTCAGCATAGACGACGACGAGAAACTGCTGAGGCAGGTCTCCAAGGAGCGCGGCTTCAGCTTCCCTATTGCCTGGCGCTGGGACGACAAGACCGACGACAACTTTGGTGACATCATCGGAACGCCGACGCTTTACGTGGTCGACAAGAGCGGGAAAGTTGCGTGGATGAAACGTGGCCGCGTCACGTACGCCCAACTCCAGGAAGTCATCGATCCCCTCCTGAAAAATTGACGCCAAGAGGGCGGCGCATGCCGCCCGTTGGCGTCATCCCAGCGAAGGCCGGGATCCAGACGCAACTACTCGGCCGGCGCATGCCGCCCGCTGGCGTCACCCCGGCGAAAGCCGGGGTCCAGACGTAAATACTCGCGCCGGCGCACGTCGACTGCCGGCGTCACCCCGCTGACCGCCGCGGTCGAGTCAGACTGGTCTGGTTAAGACTCCGCGTTTGATCAGGTCCGGCGGGCGTCGGCTCTTCCGCTTCGTCTTCGAATCTCCGCAGAGCGCGAGGGCCCAAGCGCGCACATAGGACACACGTCCCGAGCAAGAGCCAAGCCGTCCACGGCACGTCGGCGAGCGGCGTCAAGAGGTCAGCTGGACCGTCGACCGCGATATCGAAACCAGGCGCAGCGTCGTTTGCTCTCGCAATGGGCTGGTCATCAGCGCGCTTTGCACCGACGGCGGACTCTTGCGATGGCGCGTCGACCACCACGATCGGCACCACGGAATCGCGCAGGCTGGCGACCTGGGTTGCTCTCGCGTCTACCGCTTGCGCCAGCGAAAGACAGCCCAGTAGCGCGGCGATGCTCAAGATCGCCCCGATACCCCTCATGGTTCGCATACCGCCCATCTTTGCTCCTTCAACGGGCAACAGCTGATCGCCCACGGCCAGAGTAGCGCGCGCGATCAGCGGAGGGCATTGCCCATTAGGCATATGACTTCCGACGCAGGACCGCTTGGTATGACCCGCGGCGGACGTCGCCTGCCAGACTTACGCCGGATTCCCGAGGCGGTGCGG
The DNA here is from genome assembly GCA_041488355.1 of Gammaproteobacteria bacterium. Lineage (GTDB taxonomy): Bacteria > Pseudomonadota > Gammaproteobacteria > Burkholderiales > SHXO01 > SHXO01. The sequence goes on along the minus strand of JBGPPC010000215.1, from coordinate 1,436 downwards.
CGGCGCGAGGGTGCCGGAGGGGTTTGATGCTAAACTTCTCCGCCTTTGGCCGGACTTGAACGGGCTCATGGACGAAGACATCAACACGCTGCGGCGCATCCTCAAACAGAGCAAGATCATCGCGGTGGTGGGACTGTCGGCCAACTGGTGGCGGCCCAGCTATTTCGCTGCCAAGTACCTGCAGGAGCACGGCTACCGCATCGTTCCGGTGAACCCCCAATACCAGGAGGTCCTGAAGGAAAAATGCTACTCGAGGCTGCGTGACATTCCGTTCAAGGTGGACGTGGTCGATTGCTTTCGCAAGAGCGAGGAGATCCCCGCTCTCGCGGACGAGGCTATCGCCATCGGCGCCAAAGTGCTGTGGTTGCAGCTCGGGGTGATCCATCAGGAAGCCGCGCGCAAGGCAGCAGCAGCCGGCCTCGAGGTCGTGATGGACCGCTGCATGAAGATCGAGCACGGCCGCCTGTTCGGCGGCCTCAACTGGTGCGGGGTCAACACGCGGGTGATCTCCGCCAAACGCCCTAATTACCTTCCGTACTGACGCGGCCGGCGGCGACGAGGGCAAAGCCTGTCCTCGCGCGCCAGCCTACGAATCACGAGTCACGAATCACGAGTCACGACCAATGGCTGATCGCCAATTCCGATTCGGCACCCTGTGTCTACATGCCGGCGCTATCCCAGACGTGGCGACAGGCGCGCGGGCGGTGCCGATCTATCAGACCACCTCCTACGTGTTCGACTCGGCTGACCATGCGGCCAGCCTGTTCAACTTGCAAACTTTTGGCAACGTCTACTCGCGTATTTCAAACCCGACTGTGTCGGTGTTCGAAGAGCGCATGGCGGCGCTGGAGGGCGGCCGTGCCGCTTTGGCTGCAGCGTCGGGGCAGGCGGCGCAGATGTGCGCGCTGCTCACACTGGTCCAAAACGGCGATCAGATCGTGTCGGCCAACACACTGTATGGCGGAACCTACTCGCAGTTCGACGTCATGTTCCGCCAGTTCGGCATCGACACGAAGTTCGTCGATCCGGATGATCCGCAGAACTTCAAACGTGCGATCACGCCCAAAACCAAGCTGTTGTACGCAGAGACGGCTGGAAATCCGCGCATCAACGTGCTCGACATCGAGGCGGTTGCTGCCATCGCCAAGGACGCGGGGATTCCTCTGGTGATCGACAACACCTTCGCGACCCCGTATCTGTGCCGTCCGATCGAGTTTGGGGCGGACATCGTTGTGCACTCGGCCACGAAGTACATCGGCGGCCACGGCACCACGATCGGCGGCGTGCTGGTCGAGTCGGGAAAGTTTCCTTGGGGAAACGGCAAATTTCCGGGGATGACGACACCGTCGCGCGGTTACCACGGCGTGATCTTCCACGAAACCTTTGGAGATTTCGGCTATACCATGAAGGCGCGCATGGAAACCATGCGCACGCTC
>JBGPPC010000214.1:0-8164 GCA_041488355.1 Gammaproteobacteria bacterium | reverse complement strand
GAGATGGATGGGGTGGACGAGACGTTGGCGCGAGAAGCCTTTCGGCTGGCGGCGGCGAAGCTTCCGATCGCCACCACATTTGTGTCGAGACAGCTGGGGTAAAGCATGAACGCGAAGCAATTGCGGGCCAAGGACGAGCCCGGACTGAAGGAAGAACTGGGCGCATTGTTGAAAGCACACTTCGGCTTGCGTATGCAGCAGTCGACACAGCAGCTGACCAACACCAGTGAGCTGTCCAAGACGCGCCGCGCGATTGCGCGCGTGCGCACCATTCTGGCAGAGAAAGCGAGGCGGGCATGAGCGAGGCTGCGACGACCCAGCAGACCGGCATGCGCCGGCGGCTGACCGGACGGGTGGTGAGCGACAAGATGGAGAAGACCGTCACCGTCCTGGTGGAGCGGCGCGTGCCGCATCCGCTCTACAACAAGTTCGTGGCGCGGTCCAAAAAGTATCATGCCCACGACGAAAAGGACGAATACCACACCGGCGATCTGGTCATGATTGAGGAGTGTCGGCCTGTGGCCAAAACGAAAGCCTGGCGCGTCGTCAAGCTGGTGGAGAAGGCGCGCGAGGAATAGATCGCTGACCCCATGGACGCCGCTGCGCCTTGCGCTGGTGGTCTGTACGCTCTAGAATGCGCAGTTTTTCATAGCCGGACCAAAGGCCATGAGCGGTGGGCCGGCTGCTAACCCCGACGGGGTCCAAGACTGGCCGCTAGAGGCCCACCAGGCCGGCGGAGGAAGTTGGAGAAGAACACAAAATGATCCAAATGCAGACGATGCTCGACGTGGCCGACAACACCGGCGCTCGCTCCGTCATGTGCATCAAAGTGCTGGGCGGTTCCAAGCGCCGCTACGCCGGCATCGGGGATGTCATCAAGGTCAGCGTGAAGGATGCCGCGCCTCGGGGACGCGTCAAGAAGGGGGAGATCTACCATGCGGTGGTGGTGCGAACCACCCGTGGGGTGCGACGCCAGGACGGCTCGCTGCTCAAGTTCGACAGCAACGCCGCTGTCCTGCTCAATACCAAGCTCGAGCCTATCGGCACCCGCATCTTCGGGCCGGTGACGAGGGAGCTTCGCACTGAGCGCTTTATGAAGATCGTATCTCTCGCACCGGAAGTGCTGTAACCGGACCGCCTGGGGATCAGCTGCCACTTCGAGAATCGGGGCTATGCGCAAGATCAAGAAAGGCGATGACGTGGTCGTCATCGCCGGAAAAGACAGAGGCAAGCGCGGCGCAGTGCTGCGCGTAGTGGACGCCGAGCACCTCCTGGTGGAGGGCATCAACGTCGTGAAGAAGCATCAGCGCCCAAACCCGATGAAGGGTGCGACCGGCGGCATCGTCGACAAGGAGATGCCGCTGCATTTGTCTAACGTGGCGATCTACAACCCGGGCACGAAGCGGGCGGACCGTGTCGGCATCAAGGTTCTGGATGACGGTCGACGCGTACGTGTGTTCAGGTCCAGCGGCGAGATGATCGACGTTTGAGGGCCGGTGCGGAGACCTTAACCATGGCGCGTCTGCAGGAACAGTACAAGAAGGTGGTGATCCAGGAGCTGATCAAGAAGTTCGGTTACAAGTCCGTCATGGAAGCGCCGCGGATCCAGAAGATCGTCCTCAACATGGGCGTGGGGGAGGCAGTCGGCGATAAGAAGATCATGGATAACGCGGTAGCCGACCTCACCAAGATCGCCGGCCAGAAGCCGGTCGTCACGCTCGCGCGCACGTCGATCGCAACCTTCAAGATCCGCAAGGATTATCCGGTTGGCTGCATGGTGACGCTGCGTGGGACGCGCATGTACGAGTTCCTCGACCGCCTGGTCTCGATCGCGATTCCCCGCATCCGCGACTTCCGCGGGATCTCCGCTCGATCCTTCGACGGGCGCGGGAACTTCAACCTCGGGGTCAAGGAGCAGATCATCTTCCCCGAGATCGAGTACGACAAGATCGATGCGGTGCGTGGGCTCAACATCAGCATTGCCACCACTGCGAAGTCTGACGACGAGGCCAAAGCGTTGCTTTCGGCCTTTCACTTCCCGTTTAGAAACTGAAGGGATCGGCATGGCCAAGCTGGCACTGATCAATCGCGAACAGAAGCGGCGCGCTACCGTGAAGAAATACGCTCTGAAGCGGACGGAGCTCATCGCCTTGACTCTGAACCCGAAGCTGTCCGAAGAAGATCGCTATGCGGCGCGGCTGCAGCTTCAGCAATTGCCGCGCAATGCCAGCCCGGTGCGGCTGCGCAACCGCTGCGCCCTCACCGGGCGGCCGCGCGGCACATTCCGTAAATTTGGTCTGGCGCGCAACAAGTTGCGCGATATCGCCATGCGTGGCGAGATCCCTGGCGTCATCAAGGCCAGCTGGTAGCAGGAGGTATGCATGAGCATGAGTGACCCGATCGCCGACATGCTGACGCGCATACGCAATGCGCAGGCTTCGGAGAAGACGTCTGTGGTGATGCCGTCCAGCAAGATTAAGGCCGCCATCGCCAAGGTACTCAAGGACGAGGGCTATATAGAGGATTTCAAGTTCACCCAGGAAGGCCCCAAGACGTTGCTGGAGATCGGGCTGAGGTACTACGCGGGCCGCCCGGTGATCGAGAAGATCGAGAGGGTGAGCCGGCCTGGATTGCGTATCTACAAGGCCAGCAGAGATATCCCACCGGTGATGAATGGCCTGGGTATCGCCATCGTATCCACGTCCCAGGGCGTGATGACCGACCGCAAGGCGCGAGCTAGCGGCGTGGGCGGCGAAGTGCTGTGCATCGTGGCGTGACGCCGGTGACGTCGCGAGTTTGGGCGCTAGAAGCATAACGAGGTAGGACGATGTCCAGAATCGGAAAAAAGCCTGTCCCGGTACCTAGTGGCGTGGAGGTAACCGTCGGCGCAACCGAGGTCTCGGTCAAGGGGCCGCTGGGAACGCTGAAGCAGCAGCTTAGCCGGAACGTTGCCATCAAGCGCGAAGGCGCCGAGGTCTTGTTGGAAGCAGTGGGTGAGTCGATCGAAGCCGATGCCATGAGCGGTACGCTGCGGGCGCTGCTCGCCAACATGGTGCAAGGTGTAACAAAGGGATTCGAGCGCAAGCTCAACCTGGTCGGAGTTGGGTATCGTGCCCAGGCGCAGGGAGATAGGCTTAACCTGACCCTCGGATTTTCCCACCCCGTGGTGCATCACATGCCGAAGGGCGTCAAAGTCGAGACGCCGACGCAGACTGAGATTCTGGTCAAGGGTATCGACAAGCAGCAGGTCGGCCAGGTGGCCGCCGAAATTCGCCGCTATCGTCCGCCGGAGCCTTACAAGGGCAAGGGTGTGCGCTACGCGGATGAGGTGGTCATCATCAAGGAAACCAAGAAGAAGTAAGGTCGGAGCGAGAGCGGACAGGTGAAGGGATGATCGACAAGAGACAATCGCGATTGCGTCGGGCGCGGCAGACCCGCGCCAGGATCGCAGAACAGAGAGCGGTGAGGCTGACCGTGCACCGGTCCAATCTGCACATTTATGCCCAGGTGATCGACGCCTCGGGCGCGAACGTAATCGCCAGTGCTTCGACGCTCGACAAGGAAGTGCGTGGGCAGATGCCGAACGGAGGCAACGTGAAGGCAGCGGCGCTGGTCGGCCAGCGCATCGCTCAAAAGGCGCGCGAGAAGGGGATCGAAAAAGTAGCCTTCGACCGTTCTGGATACAAGTATCACGGCCGCGTGAAGGCGCTGGCCGAGGCCGCGCGTGAAGCCGGCCTCAAGTTCTGAGGGATCCTAAGACCATGGCCAGAGCAGCGCAGAGCAGATCACCCCAGAGCGAGGAGCGCAGCGATGGGTTGCGCGAGAAGATGATTTCTGTCAACCGCGTGACCAAGGTCGTGAAGGGAGGACGCATCCTGGGCTTTGCGGCGCTCACGGTGGTGGGTGATGGCGACGGTGGTATCGGAATGGGCAAGGGCAAGGCACGCGAAGTGCCGGTTGCTGTCCAAAAGGCAATGGAGGAGGCGCGCCGCAGACTGGTCAAGGTCAGCCTCAAGAACGGCACGCTGCACCATTCGGTCATCGGCGAACACGGCGCCGCCAAGGTGCTGATCCAGCCGGCCTCGGACGGTACCGGCATCATCGCGGGCGGGCCCATGCGTGCGGTATTCGAGGTCATGGGTGTGCAGAACGTGCTGGCCAAGTGCTTTGGGTCGACTAACCCCTACAACGTGGTGCGCGCCACGCTCGATGCGCTCACGTCTATGAACACGCCGGCGGAGATCGCCGCCAAGCGCGGCAAGAGCGTCGAAGAGATCATGGGGCAATGACATGGCGACAAAGCAGGAAGCGAAGGGCGCCGCCAAGGGCAAACCGGTGAAGACCCATCCGGGCAAAACCGTCAAGGTGACGCTCGTGCGCAGCCCGATCAATACGCAGGCCAGCCACCGCGCTACGGTACGCGGCCTTGGCCTGCGCCGGCTCCATCACACTGTCGAACTGGAGGACACGCCGGCCGTGCGCGGCATGATCAACAAGGTCGGCTATCTCTTGCGGCTCGAGGATTAGATGCGGCTCAATTCCCTGAAACCGGCGGGTGGGGCCAAACACTCGCGCAAGCGCGTGGGCCGCGGCATCGGCAGCGGTCACGGCAAGACTGCGGGACTCGGTCATAAAGGCCAGAAGGCGCGCTCAGGCGGTTATCACAAGGTCGGCTTCGAAGGTGGGCAAATGCCGCTGCAGCGGCGCCTGCCCAAGCGCGGATTCGTCTCCCGTAGCGACGGTTTGACGGTTGAGGTGCGGTTGTTCCAGGTCAACGGCATCGCGGCGGAGACGGTCGATCTGGCCAGTCTGAAGCAGGCTGGCATCGTGCCGCACGCGGCTTTGCGGGCGAAGGTGATCCTCGCGGGCAAGATCGAGCGCGCCGTCAAGCTGCAGGGAGTGCTCGCCACCAAGGGCGCGCGTGCGGCGATCGAGGCTGCGGGCGGCAGTGTGGTAGCGCCCGTTCAGGACGCAGGAGGGGAGTCGGCTGGCGGCAAGAGGAGCCAAAAAGCCAAGGTGGCCGCCGAGAAGGCGAAGGCGGTGGCTGCGAGGGTCGAGGCCGCCGCGAAGGTCGAGCCTGCCGCGAAGGTTCAGGCGGCGGGCGGCAAGAAAACCAAAGCTAGCGAGAAAGCGGAATCAGCCAGCGGTGTCCCAACTGCTGGCGGAGCAAAAGCTGAGGGGAGTGCGGGTGCGAAGAGCGGCGGAAAGAGCAAGGGCACTGCGAAAGGCGGCAGCGCGAAAGACAAAGGTAAATGAGCTTTGGCCAATGAAGGATTACTAGGCGGGGCAGGGCGCTTCACAGATCTGAAGCGCCGGCTGGTGTTCCTGCTCGGGGCGCTAATTGTCTACCGGATCGGGGCCCACATCCCGGTGCCGGGCATCGACCCGGCGCGGCTGGCGGAACTGTTCCGCGCCCAGCGCGGCGGCATCCTGGACATGTTCAACATGTTCTCGGGCGGCGCCCTGTCGCGTTTTACCATCTTTGCCCTCGGGATCATGCCCTATATCTCCGCCTCCATCATTATGCAGTTGATGTCGGTGGTCTCGCCGACATTGGAGGCGCTCAAGAAGGAAGGCGAGGCCGGGCGGCGCAAGATCACGCAATACACCCGCTACGGAACGCTGGCGCTAGCCACGGTCCAGGCGCTGGGGATCGCCATCGCACTGGAGGGGCAGAGGGGGCTCGTGATCGATCCTGGGCTGCTGTTTCGCTTCACCACGGTGGTTACTCTGGTCACAGGCACCATGTTCCTAATGTGGCTGGGCGAGCAGATCACCGAGCGGGGGATCGGCAACGGCATCTCGTTGATCATCTTCGCAGGCATAGCAGCAGGTCTGCCGCGGGCCGTCGGCGGCACGCTCGAGTTGGTTCGCACCGGGGCATTCTCCATCCCGCTCGTGCTGCTCTTGTTTGCCGGAGCGATCCTGGTGACGGCCCTAGTGGTGTTCGTGGAGAGTGGACAGCGGCGCATGCCGGTGCACTACGCCAAGCGCCAGGTTGGGCGCAAGGTGTATGGGGGGCAGAATTCGTTTTTGCCGCTGAAGCTGAACATGTCGGGGGTGATCCCGCCCATCTTCGCATCCAGCCTGATCTTGTTCCCGGCCACGCTGGCCGGCTGGTTTGGCACGGGCGAGAACGCCTACTGGTTGCGCGACATCGCCGCTGAGTTGCACCCCGGGCAACTGCTGTACGTGGTGTTGTACGCCTCGGCGATCGTATTTTTCTGCTACTTCTATACCGCACTCGTGTTCAACCCGAAAGAAACGGCGGAGAACCTCAAGAAGTCGGGCGCCTTCGTGCCGGGGATTCGACCCGGCGAGCAGACTGCGAAGTACGTGGAGAGGATCATCCTGCGGCTGACCTTGACGGGCGCGGTGTACGTGACGCTGGTATGCCTGCTGCCAGAATTCCTGATCGTGAAGTGGAACGTACCTTTCTACTTTGGTGGTACCTCACTCATGATCATCGTAGTGGTGACCATGGACTTCATGGCTCAGGTCAAGGCTTACGTGATGTCTCACCAGTACGAAAGCTTGCTCAAGAAGGCGAATTTCAAGGGCGGCGTATTCCCGACGAGGTAAGACCCAGACGCATGGCGAAGGAAGAGACGATACAGATGCAAGGCGAGATTCTGGAAACCTTGCCGAACGCGACCTTCCGAGTCAAGCTGGAAAACGGCCACGTGGTGCTGGGACATATTTCCGGAAAGATGCGGATGCACTACATCCGCATCCTGCCGGGGGACAAGGTGACTGTAGAGCTGACGCCCTACGATCTGACGCGCGGGCGCATCGTCTTCCGCGCCAAGTGAATGCAGAAGGAACCAACATGAGAGTTCAGGCATCGGTAAAGAAGTTGTGCCGCAATTGCAAGATCATCCGGCGCAACCGCGTAGTGCGGGTCATCTGTTCCGAACCTCGTCACAAGCAGCGGCAAGGCTGAGATGAGTTCAGAAACGCTACGCGTGCGCGGTATCGGCTGGGTGCACACGCGCACGCGCTTGGACGCACGTGAAGCAGAGCTCTTGATATTGCGTAACAACCATCTGAGGACACTATGGCTCGTATCGCCGGGGTGAACATCCCGAACCACCAGCACGCCGAAATCGCGCTCACCGCGATCTACGGCATAGGCCGCAGCACGGCGCGCCGGCTGTGCACCGCTGCTGGCATTCGGACTTCGACCAAGATCAAGGATCTATCCGACGCCGAGATGGACCGGCTGCGTGATCATGTGTCCAAGCTCACGGTCGAAGGCGATCTGCGGCGCGAGGTATCGATGAGTATCAAGCGCCTGATGGACCTCGGTTGTTACCGCGGCGTGCGCCACCGCCGCGGGCTTCCCGTGCGCGGCCAGCGCACCCGCACCAATGCGCGCACGCGCAAGGGGCCGCGCAAACAGGCCATCAAGGCTGGCGGCGGCACTCCGACGAAGTGATTTCGCGCACAGCGCGAGGATCCAGCACACATGGCAAAAGCAGCTACCCGGGTTCGGAAGAAGGTCAAGAAGAACGTGGCCGAAGGCATCGCTCACGTTCACGCCTCCTTCAACAACACCATCATCACCATTACTGACCGGCAGGGCAACGCGCTTGCATGGGCCACCTCTGGCAGCTCTGGCTTCAAGGGCTCACGCAAGAGCACACCGTTCGCTGCCCAGGTGGCGGCTGAGCAGGCCGGGCGCCAGGCCCAGGACTGCGGCGTGAAGAATCTGGAGGTGCGGATCAAGGGTCCGGGACCAGGCCGCGAGTCCGCGGTCCGGGCGCTCAACAACGTTGGGTTCAAGATCACTAGCATCTCGGACGTGACCCCGGTCCCGCACAACGGCTGCCGCCCGCCCAAGAAGCGACGCATCTGACGAGGGAAGTCTACGCATATGGCCAGGAATCTCGACGCAAAGTGCCGGCAGTGCCGGCGTGAAGGCGAGAAGCTGTTTTTGAAGGGGGAGAAGTGCTTCACCGACAAGTGTCCGGTGGAACGCCGCAGCTATGCACCTGGCCAGCATGGCCAGAGGCAGTCGCGGCCCTCGGGCTACGCGACGCAACTGCGGGAGAAGCAAAAAGTGCGACGCATCTACGGGGTGCTCGAGCGTCAATTCCGCCTGGTGTACGCGGAGGCGGACAGACGTAAGGGCATCACGGGCGAGAATCTGTTGCAGATTCTC
>JBGPPC010000213.1:0-8304 GCA_041488355.1 Gammaproteobacteria bacterium | reverse complement strand
CGTGTACCGTTTTCACCACCCCCGTCCATGCACTTCCCAGCTCAGCTCATACCATCTATTGGACAACTGTTGGACAGGGATGCTAGCGTGATCACTAGGTCAGTTCTTCCTGTAATGGACGGATCATCCCTGGGCCCAATTCAGGGCGAAATTGCAGGATTCGACGGGATCCGACAGGACTTGGAGCTCTTAAGGACTTGATATCTCTACTGCCGGGTCCTGTTCAATGCTGCTTAAATTGGTTCGATCCCAGTACCGCCCACCACCTCCACTGCCGCGACCTCGAAGCGCTTCCACAGGCAACCGCCCTTGGTGGCCTTGTCGATGTCATCGAGCTGATGCCAGTGCATGGCCAGCTCCTCCTGCGTAGCCGAAACAACCACAAGCTCGGCGATCACCTCGCCGAAATCGACATCGGAAGCGCTTCGTTCGGGCAGTCCGATGTCCATGATGAGCGTCTCCTGGCCGCGCGTCATGGCGAGGTAGACTTCGGCCAACAATTCCGCGTCGAGCAATGCCCCGTGCAGGGTGCGGGCGGAGTTGTCGACTTGGTAGCGCTCGCACAACGCATCGAGATTATTGCGCTTGCCCGGATGGAGGTCGCGCGCCATGCGCAGCGTGTCGGTGACCATCGGGCAGTACGACGCGACCGCCTCCAACCCGGCGAGCGCGAGCTCGTTGTCGAGAAAGGCGACGTCGAAGGGCGCGTTGTGGATGATCAGTTCGGCGTCGCTCACGAACTCGACGAACTCCAGCGCAATCTCCCGGAAACGGGGCTTGTCCTGGAGAAACTCCAGCGTCAGTCCGTGGACTTCCAGCGCACCGCCTTCGATATCCCGTTCGGGATTGATGTACTTGTGAAAATGACGCCGAGTCAGGCGGCGATTGGCGATCTCCACCGCGGCAATTTCGATGACCCGATGGCCAAGCGATGCTTCGAGGCCCGTGGTTTCAGTATCGAGGACGATCTGCCGCATCAACGATCAGGTGTAGGGCGTAAGCAAGGGAAGAACATCGAACCAAAACATCTGGACCTGTGCAACAAAACTCACGCGTCGGCCTTCACGCTGCGGCGTCGAGGAACCGGGTTCTTGCTGCCAAACTGCTGACCGCCAGCGCCGGACTCCTCACTCGTAACCCCGAGGTTGGCCAGCTCATCCGCGCGTTCATTCTCGGGATGGCCTGTGTGGCCTTTGACCCACACCCATTCGATTTCGTGCCTGGTCGCCAGTGCGTCGAGCTGCTGCCACAGATCGATGTTCTTGACTGGCTTCTTGTCGGCCGTGCGCCAGCCGCGCCGCTTCCAATCGACGATCCATTGACTGATCCCTTTCAGCACGTATTGCGAATCGGTGCAGACGCGGACCTGGCATGGGCGCGTCAGCGCGCTCAGCCCCTGGATCACTGCCGTGAGCTCCATGCGGTTGTTGGTAGTCGCCGGTTCGCCACCGTACAACTCCTTTACGTGCGAGCCGATGCGAAGCACCACGCCCCAACCTCCTGGGCCCGGATTACCTTTGCACGCACCGTCGGTGAAAATCTCGACGAGCGTGCTCACGTGTCGTGGCGCTCGCGGGAACGAGCCGCCAATTGTTCTTCACCGTCCTGCACGCGCTGCGGGATTGTCGCCAATGCCTTGCGCTTGCTGGCGCGCGTGGCCTTCCACTGCGGCATGATCACGCGCATACCCTGCACGCGCTTTACGCCATGCAGGAAGTAGACACCGCCCGCGAATGGCCACCAGCGATCGCCGGCCGCTTCCATGAAACCCGCCCGCTCGATCCACCGCTCGCTGACCACGGGCGGTATGTAGCAACACATACGGCCCGCCGCGATCTCGATGCCGAGCAAAGCCATCCAGTCCTTGAGCCGCGGCAGATTGATGAATTGGCCGCACCAGGGGATTTGCTCGCGACTGCGGTCGAATGCCTGGCGCGCTCCCCACAGGCTCCAAGGATTGAAACCGGAAACGATGACGTGCCCCTCCGGCCTGAGAATCCGCACGACCTCTCGCAGGACTTGGTGGGGACTGTCGCTGAATTCGAACACGTGGGGGAGCAGCACCAGATCGGCACTGTTGCTCAAGATCGGGAGCGCGTGAAAATCGCTGCGCACTTTGGCCGGACCCTGGTCATCGGGGCCCAGCGCTCCGAGATGACAGTGGAACGGCATGCGATTCGCGCGCAGGAAATCCTGCCGGGACAGGCCCAGTTGCAGGGCGTTGAAGCCGAAGACGTCAGCGACTTCCTGGTCGAAATAGGCCTGCTCGGACGCCAGAAGATAGGCACCGAGCGGGGTCTCGAACCACATCTGCAAATCCGTGGTCAACGAACCATTGGACATCGTGGGCGCCAACTCGAAAGGTAACGGGATCGCTCGGCTACAAAACTGCGTCCGGTGTCTGCGCCGCAGCTGCTCCGGTAAATACGGCGCCTATTATGGGGGAAAGCCTGTTTTTTGTGGCGAATGCGCGGTTTGAGCAGTGCTGCGGCGTCCCTCGGGACACGCTTTTCGCAGGCTTGTACGGTCGGAGGAACAGCTTCTAACCTGAACTAATCCCATCCAGAACATCAGGCACCTTAGTTTGCGTGTGGGCACTGACCGGTGCCCGGGCGAACGATCAGTTACTCTCTTACTCTCAGAGCTGCGGAAGGGCTTCCAAGGCAGCGGCCTGTTTCTTGCATTACGTCAACACGTGCGGCCAAGAACGTCAAGTAAACGTCACGTCTATCGAATAAGTCCTTGACCGAAAAAAGAATCTAAGACTAGCATTCCAACGAGCACAATAACCAAGAAACCTTCGATGGTATTTAAACCCGCATTCGCAGCTGCTATCGCTTGCCTCGTTACCTGGTCCGTGTCGGCCGCAGAGTGGAGCCGGATTTCGCCCTCGGCGCAATCGCAGCGGCCTGCCCCCGTCGCACCGAGCGCCCCGGTAGCGGCCTCGGTCGAGCCGGCGACTGTCGCACCAGCACCCGTTTCGCCGGCGGTCACTCCAACACAGGCAACGCCAGCGCCCGTAGCGCCGGCCGCGGCAAACCCCGTTCCTCTGGTGCCTCTGGCCACCCCTGCCAACAATTCCGAACCCCTCATCGGCAACGCGCAAGTCATCGTCGATCCCGTAGTTGAGGCTCTCGCGCCACCCCGGGGACCGAAGTATCGCGACCTGTGGGAGCGCATACGGTCAGGCTTCACCATGCAGGAAGTCGATAACCCTCTGGTCGCGCGCCACGAGGCCTGGTATCTGAACCGGCCCGAGTACGTCCAGCGCATGATCGAGCGCAGCCGGCTCTATCTCTACTTCGTGGTCGAAGAGCTGGAAAAGCGCGGCATGCCTACCGAGATCGCGCTGCTGCCGATGATCGAAAGCGCTTACAACCCGCAGGCCTACTCGCGCATGCGCGCGGCCGGCATGTGGCAGTTCATCTCCTCGACCGGAAGAAGGTATGGGTTGCAGCAGAACTTCTGGTATGACGGCCGACGCGACGTTTTGGCGGCGACGCGCGCGGCCCTGGACTATCTCCAGTTCCTGCACGACAACTTCGGCAGCTGGGAGTTGGCGCTGGCCGCTTACAACTGCGGCGAAAACGGCGTCGAGCGAGCGGTCGCCCGCAACCGCGCCAGGCACAAGCCCACCGACTACTTCAACATCAAGCTGCCGAAAGAAACGCGTAATTACCTGCCCAAGCTGCAGGCGGTGAAGAACATCATTTCCAATCCGGACACGCTTGGCTTCGAGCTCATAGCCGTTACCAACCAGCCCTACTTCACCGTGATCGATGCTCCGGCTCACATGGATGTCTTGAAGGCGGCACAGCTTGCCGACATGCCGGTGGAAGAGTTCCGTTCGCTCAACCCGGCTTACAACCGCCCAGTCATCATCCACGCCACCGCGCGTCAGATTCTGCTGCCCGTGGACAAGGTGGACGAGTTCAACGCTAACCTCGAGCAAAACTCCGATCCCCTGGTCACCTGGCAGACCTACACGCTGAAGAAAGGCGAGACGCTCGAAAAGGTTGCCGCCAAATTCAACATCGAGGACGACCGCCTGCGCGAAGTAAACGGCCTCAGCGGCCGCAAACGCGTTCAGCCTGGCCAGATGTTGCTGGTCCCGCTTGAGGGCGAAGAGGCTGAGACCAATCTCGACGAAACCTACCAGCTGCGCGATTTCCAGGCCTCGCCCGAGGAATACGCCGCTTCAGTACGCTACCGCGTACGTTCCGGTGACACGCTCTCGAGCATCGCGCGCCGGCATCACACCAGCGTCGCACGCATCAAGACCATCAACAGCCTCAAGAGCAATGAACTGCATGCGGGCCAGAAGCTGGTGATCTATCAAGATTCCCATCCGACACGACGCGCTTCGTCCCATCGGCGTCACGTCCAGCGCGTCAGCAACTGACTGTCCACCCTGCGCCGGCGGTCGGCGCAGGAACCGAACCCGCTACACTCCCTTGCCGTAGAGAAAGCAGCGAACGTCGTGCGTCGCTGAGACCTTCGTTACCCCCGGATAAGCCTCGCGGCACTCAGGCATCACGTTCGGACACCGCGGATGAAAGTGGCAGCCCGAAGGCGGATTCACCGGTGAGGGAAGCTCGCCTCGCAGCCGGATGATCTCGCGCCGGCCGGCCGGATCGATGACGGGGACGGCGGAGAGCAGCGCGCGGGTGTATGGATGACGCGGTGCGCCGAGCACCTCTTCGACGCTACCCTGCTCCACGATCCGACCCAGGTACATCACCGCGACCTCGTGCGCCAGGAACTGCACTACCGAGATGTTGTGGGTGATGAACAAGTACGCCAGCCCGAGGCGCTGCTGAAGATCCTTGAGCAGGTTCAGAATCTGCGCTTGCACCGAGACGTCGAGCGCGCTGGTCGGCTCGTCGCAGATGAGCAGCTTGGGCTCTACTGCAAGCGCGCGCGCAATCGCCAGACGCTGCCGCTGCCCGCCAGAGAACTCGTGCGGATAGCGATACTTCATGTCCGGCGACAGACCGACCTGCACCAGGAGCTCGTCCACTCGCTCTTGACGCTCCCGCGGGCCGGCACCGACGCCGAGTGCCGCCATACCTTCCTCGACGATCTCCACCACCCGCATACGTGGATTCAGCGAGCTGTAGGGGTCCTGGAACACGATCTGGAAGTCTTTGCGCATCGGCCGCAGCGCGCCCGCTGTGAGACTACCGAGGTCAACACCCTCGAATGCCACGCTTCCGCCCGTGACCGGAACGAGCTGCAGGATGCCTTTGCCCACCGTGGTCTTTCCGCAACCGGACTCGCCCACGAGAGCAAGCGTACGGTGCGAGTGGATGTCCAACGAGACGCCGTCTACCGCTTTCACCCACGCGACTACGCGCTGGAAGATGCCTTTTCGTATCGGGAAATAGACCTGCAGATCCTTCACGGCGAGCAGCGCGGAGGAATCAGAAGGGCGCTCGACAGAACCTGCCGAGTCGGGGCCAGCCTCAACGACGGCCGTCTCTTGCCTCCTTGCTCCTGCTTCCTGGTCCTTGGAGTCGTACAGATGGCATCGCACCGCGTGCCCGCCTCCGATCTCGATTGCCGCGGGGGCCTCTTCCCGGCAGCGCGACCAGGCGAAGTCGCAGCGGCCGGCAAAGCGACATCCGACAAACTCCTGTGACAACGACGGTACAGTCCCTGGGATGACAGCCAGGGTGCGATTGCGCCCAGCCACGTCCGGGACAGCTTGCAACAACTTCTGCGAGTAGGGATGCGCGGGGCGAGCGAAGAAGGCCTCGGCGGGCGCAAGCTCGACGATTTCCCCCGCGTACATCACGGCAACACGGTGCGCCATTTGCGCTACGACACCCAGGTCGTGAGTGATCAACAGCACCGACATTCGCGTCTCGCGCTGAAGCACCTTCAGTAGGTCGAGAACCTGCGCCTGTATGGTGACGTCCAATGCCGTGGTCGGCTCGTCGGCGATCAGCAGCGCCGGACTGCACGCCAGCGCGATCGCGATCATGGCGCGCTGCTTCATTCCGCCCGACATCTGAAACGGGTACTCGTCGAGACGGCGTTGGCTGTCTGGAATCCCGACCGATTCCAGCAGCTCGAGCGCGCGCCTGCGCGCCGCCTCTCCACGCAGAGCGGTATGCCGTTCGAGCACTTCGACGATCTGCGCGCCAATCGTCATGACCGGATTGAGGCTCGTCCCCGGCTCTTGGAAGATCATCGCCATACGCCGCCCACGTACGCCGCGCATCGCGGTTTCGGGAAGCGTCAGGAGATCGGTGCCGTCCATCCGAACGATGCCCGACACGACGCGGCCGGCGTCCGGCAACAGACGCATGATCGAAAGCGCAGTAATCGACTTCCCGCTGCCGGACTCGCCCAGCAATGCGAAGGTCTCGCCCGCTTCGATGCTGAACGACAAGCCCTCCACCGCCCGCACCACGGAATCCTCGCTTGCCAGCCACGTGTGTAGCTGACTGACTTCCAACAAGGCGGGATTTGCGCTCATCGCCGGTCCACTCCTCTCATCTCAGGTAGGCTTGAGGCGCAGTAAGTCCAAGCGAGCAGTGCCGCCGGAGCGAACGCGCGGGTCGAACGCATCGCGCACCGCGTCGGAGAAGAGATTGGCCGACAACACCAGCAAGAACATGAACACGAAAGCAGCCGCCAGGGACCACCAGACGATCGGATCGCGCGCGAGCTCCAGGCGCGCGCTGTTGATCATCGTGCCGAAGCTGATCATCGAGGGATCGACTCCAACGCCGATGTAGGACAGAACGGCCTCGGCCAGCACCAATCCGCTGAACTCCATCACCACTGTGATCAACACGATATGCATAACGTTGGGCACCAGATGCCGGGTCATGATCCGCCAGTTCGACACCCCGAACGCGCGCGCGGCCTCGACGTAGTCCAACTCGCGCAGCTTGAGCGCCTCGCCGCGCAGCAGGCGGCACAGCCCGGTCCAACTCGTCACACCCAAAATCAGGCAAAGGAACAGAAGTCTTACGTCCGCACGCTCGCTCACGGTTTCGAACATCTCCGGATGCAGGTCCATCCACGCCTGGCTGATCAGCACCGCCGCCGCAATCAGAAGCACACTCGGAATCGCGTTCAAAGTCGTGTAGATGTATTGGATGACATCGTCCACCCAGCCGCGGAAGTACCCGGCCATGATTCCCAGCAATAGCGCGAACGGCAGCATGACAAGCGTCGTCAGCGTGCCGATGACAAGTCCGGTCCGAATGCTCTTGAGCACCTCGTAGAAGACGTCCTGACCGACCTTGTCGGTACCCATCACGTGATAGCGCGCACCCAACAGCGCGAGCGGCACGGCAACCGCCAGGACCATGCCCACTGTCAGCAACATGGCACGCCAAGGCACCTTGGTCTCCCCGTGAATGATGGCGGACAGCATGTGGCTGAAGTCCGACTTGTACACCCCGGCCAGCCAGGCCGCGATGATCATGGTCACTACGATCCACAACACGGCCGCAACGCCTATTGCGCCTAGCAGCCCGCGCAGCGCGTCGGGCAGAAGATCCCGTGCCGGATCTTTGAGATGTGCGCCTCCGTACTTCAGCCGCGGAAAAGCGCGCACCTGGGTGCCGTCGGGTTTTTCGATCGTTTCCTTGGAATAGGAATAGGCGGCGAAGGGCGCCGAGTAGGTTTTCTCCACTCGCTTCCCGAGCGGCGCGACGAGCGCGTCGAACACACTCTTGACCTCGACTGCGTAGGCCGCTTTGCCCTCCGGCGTGCGCGCCTCGAGACGCGGGCGATAGTGCAATGAATCGAGTAGCCCGATCGCGACGAAGACACTTAGAATCACCAGCGAGCACATGCCATACCGGCTGCGAGACACCTTCCGCCAAGGCGCGCGCAGATGCTCCTGCCCACGGATATACCAGGCGCTCATGATCACCACCGCCACCAGCACGAAAACCAGGGCGTCGGTCCAGAGAATGACGGGCTTGAAGGGCATCTCGATCTACTGGAGTCGGACGCGCGGGTCGGCGAGCGTGTACGAAAAGTCGGTGAGGATCAGACCGACGATGTACAGCACGGCACCCAGAAATACCATCGCGCGCACCACCAGAAAATCCTGGCTGCGGATCGCCTCGATGGTGTAGCTGCCGAGCCCGGGAATGCCGAAGAAGGACTCCATGACCAGGCTGCCGATGAACAACGTGGGGATCGCAACGACGACGCCCGTCAGCACTGGAATCAGCCCGTTGTGCAGCACGTGCCGAAACAGAACTCGCGTCTCCGACAGGCCCTTGGCGCGCGCCGTACGCACGTAGTCTTTGCCTATTTCCTCCAGGAACAGGG
>JBGPPC010000212.1:0-8310 GCA_041488355.1 Gammaproteobacteria bacterium | reverse complement strand
TCATTGTGTCGAACCCGCCATACGTTGCGGAGCACGACCCGCATCTGCTGGAGGGCGATCTGCGCGCGGAGCCGAGTCTTGCTCTGGTTGCAGGACCGGGCGGCCTGGAGGCCTTGCGGGCGATCATTTCACAGGCGCCGCAACATCTCATGCCTGGTGGAGTATTGCTGGTGGAGCACGGCTACCACCAGGCTGAGGCGGTAGCGCGACTGCTCGATGCGGCGGGCTTTATCGGCCTTATTGCCCGCACTGACCTTGCGGGTATCCCGCGTGTCGCGGGCGGGCGGCATCCTTGAAGGACGGGCTTGAAACGGCTACCATGGACTCCACGTTGAAAGGGTATTCCAATAGCGGGATACCCTTCTGTTTTTGAACTCGAGCCCCGTCTCTGCTTTGAGGTGAACGATGGACGCCCAGGAACGCATCCGCAAGCAGGTTACTGAGAACAAAGTCGTGCTGTACATGAAGGGGACGCCCGAGGCGCCGCAATGCGGCTTCTCCGCATCAGCCGTGCAGATGCTGGAGGCGTGTGGCGCAGACGAGGTGGCGACGGTCGATGTGTTGGCCGACGCGGACATCCGCCAAGGCATCAAGCAGTTTTCCAACTGGCCCACCATCCCGCAGCTCTATGTGGGCGGCGAGTTCATCGGTGGCACCGACATCATGCGCGAGATGTACCAGAGCGGAGAGTTGAAGAAGATCCTGGCGAAGTAAATTACGCTTTCCATTATTGCCCAAGGGCTGGCCGTTGCCAGCCCTTTTTCGTTTCGTGCAGCAAGAAAACGAGGCATGTGGTCACATAGGGCCAAGGCTCCGGGAGGGCCAGCAGCGCCGCGGTCATCAGGTTCTTCAGCATTTCGGTGGTCGCCATGGTCTGGAGTCTCGGGATCGCGGTTCGCGTTACAGTGTGCTGGCATTGGTCTATTGGCTCTGGGGTCGTCGATTACTTGGTGCTTAACGTGCAGCGGATCTGGCCCTCGATCAGCCTGCAGTTCGAATCGCCGATCTTGAACTGCGCGATGGTTTTGCCGTCGTCCATGGCGACCTGGACCGGGGTCTGGTCGGCGGCGTTAGCGGTGGCGGAAGCCAGCAGCGCCGCGATCAGCAGGTTCTTCAGGATCTTGGGGGTCGTCATTTTCTCGGTCCTCCGCAATGCGTTTCGTGTTGTCACCACTGTACCGGGGAGGGTTTCTTCTCTCGGCGAACTATTGCCGGGCGCGAGTGTGAGAAATTCACGCCGTGTGCCGTTTTCCGGTGCGGCCGCCCGGAAAAGGGGGCGTTGCGCGAGTTGACGACGGCCGTTTGCCATTGCAGCATGGCGCCGTTCCTGGTTAGTCGTACCTGGCAGCGTGCGGCATAACCTAGAGTCCCGAAGTGTGACAGTCCGATGAACTCCGATAGCGGCGAAAGTTTCGTCGAGTTACGAGAAGCGGTCCGCGCCCTTTGCGCCGCGTTCTCGCCCGAGTATTGGCGCAAGCTCGACGAGGAGCGTGCCTATCCGGAGGCGTTCGTGCGGGCGCTGACGCAAGCTGGCTGGTTGTCGGCGTTGATTCCCGAGGCCTACGGCGGCTCGGGGCTGGGCATCACGGAGGCCTCCGTCATCCTGGAAGAAGTCAACCACTCGGGGGGCAACTCGGGGGCCTGCCATGCTCAGATGTACATCATGGGTACGTTGCTGCGCCACGGCTCGCCGGAGCAGAAGCAACGCTACCTGCCCGCCATCGCCTCCGGCGCGCTGCGGTTGCAGTCCTTTGCGGTGACCGAGCCGACCACCGGTTCCGACACCACCAAACTCAAGACTACTGCGGTGCGCCGGGGCGACTGCTATGTCGTGAACGGCCAGAAAGTGTGGACCTCGCGCGTGCAGCATTCGGATCTCATGCTGCTGCTGGCGCGGACCACGCCGTTGCCAGAGACGAAGAAGAAATCCGAAGGTCTGTCGGTGTTCCTGGTCGATCTGCGCGCGGCAGTGGGCAAGGGCATTACGGTGAGGCCGATTCGTAACATGCCCAACCACGAGACCAATGAGCTGTTTATCGATAACCTCGAGGTGCCGGCGCACAACCTGGTCGGCGAGGAAGGCAAGGGCTTTCGATACATCCTGGATGGCATGAATGCCGAGCGCATCCTGATCGCTGCGGAATGCGTCGGCGACGGTCGCTGGTTCTTGGAAAAGGCGGTGACTTACGCCCGGGAGCGGGTGGTCTTCGACCGCCCGATCGGGCAGAACCAAGGCGTGCAGTTCCCGATAGCACGTGCACACGTCAACGTCGAGGCCGCTGACCTGATGCGCTTCAGGGCCGCCACGCTGTTCGACCGCGGGCAGCCGTGCGGCGCGCAGGCAAACATGGCCAAGCTGTTGGCTGCCGACGCTTCCTGGGAAGCGGCCAATGTCTGCCTGCAGACCCACGGCGGCTTCGGCTTTGCCCACGAGTACGACGTGGAACGGAAGTTCCGCGAGACGCGGCTGTATCAGATCGCGCCCATCTCCACCAACCTCATACTCGCCTATATTGCCGAACACGTGCTGGGTCTGCCGCGCTCCTACTGAGCGCAACCCGCCGTAGTCGGGAACCGAATGAACGGTATCGACAATCCGGATCGGCGCAGTTTCTTGCGGGGCTCCGCTGTCGCTTCGGGCGTGGTAATGCTCGGGTTCTGCCTCCCGGGCGTGATCCGGGCCGCGGCCGACGAGCCTGGCAAGCCTGCGGGTTTCAAGCCCAACGCCTTCATCCGCATTGCCAAGGACAACGTGGTGACCGTAATCGTCGGTAGCTCGGAGATGGGACAGGGTGTGCTCACTTCGCTGTCGCAAATCGTAGCGGAGGAACTGGATGCGGACTGGAGCAAGGTGCGCTGCGAGCAAGCGCCCGCGCATTCGGACTACAACCGACCGGGGTTGCAGATCATGCTCACCGGTGGCTCATCGTCGGTGCGCTCCAACTGGGAAGTCTTGCGCAAGGCGGGCGCCAGCGCGCGGACCATGCTGGTTGGCGCCGCTGCTCAGATCTGGAAGGTTGACCCCGCAACACTGCGCACCGACCAGAGCATGGTGATCGGCCCTGCGGGCAAACGTCTGACCTACGCGGAGCTGGCCGACAAGGCCGCCACGTTGAGCGTTCCGAAAGATCCTCCGCTTCAGTCTCCGAAGGATTTCAAGATCGTCGGCAGGTCGCTCAAGCGCCTGGATACTCCGCCCAAGGTGGACGGCTCGGCGAGATTCGGGATCGACGTAAGCGTACCGGGGATGCTGACCGCGGTGGTCATCAAAGCGCCGGCGCTCGGCGCTCAAGTGACCCGGTTCAATGGCGCCAAGGCCAGAGCAGCATCCGGCGTGAAAGCCGTGGTGCCGATCTCCGACGGCGTGGCAGTAGTGGCCGACACGTACTGGCGCGCACGCAAGGCCTCCGAGCTGGTGGAGGTTGACTGGGGCGAGGGCGCGCTCGCCGGCCGCTCCTCGGACGATCTGAGCGCGACGCTCGAGCAGGCCGCCAAGCTCGACGGCCTGATCGCGCGGCGAGAAGGAGAGGTCGGGACCTTCAAGCTCAGCAGAACCACCTCGGCCGGTTATCACCTGCCCTACCTGGCGCACGCCTGCATGGAACCGATGAACTGCACCGCGTGGGTCAAACCGCACGAGGTCGAAGTCTGGACCGGCAGTCAGGCGCAGACTGCAGTCCAGCAGAGCGCCGCGGTAGCCGCTGGGGTCGAGCCGGAGCAGGTAAAGGTGCACACCTTGTTCCTGGGTGGCGGCTTCGGCAGGCGTGCGGCGCAGGACTTCGTGATCGCCGCGGTGGAGACGTCCAAGGCGGTGGGCGCGCCGGTGAAGGTGATCTATTCCAGGGAAGACGACATGCGGGGTGCTTACTATCGGCCCATTTCCTACACGGAGATCAGCGGAGGCGTGGATGCGACGGGCAATGCTGTGATGCTCCAGGCGAAGGTCGTCGTGCCGTCGCTCGCCGAGGCAACCGGCTTCAAGCGATTGGTCCGGCCTGATGGTGTAGATCGCGTCGCGGTCGAGGGCCTGGCCGATATGCCCTACGACATCCCCAACATCAAAGTTGAGTGGGTCAAGCACGACTTCGCTGTACCCATCTGGTTCTGGCGCTCGGTTGGCGCGAGTCACAACACCTTCGTAACGGAGACGTTCATCGACGAGCTCGCAACGCTCGCCAGGAAGGACCCGTATCAGTTTCGCCGCGAGCTGCTGGACAAGCAGCCGCGCCTGCGCTCGGTGCTGGAACTGGCCGCCGACCGTGCGGGGTGGGGTAAGCCTCTGCCAAAGGGGATGGGTCGCGGCATTGCTTGCGTGGCAGCGTTCGGTAGCTGGACCGCGCAGGTGGTGGAAGCTTCGGTCGAGGGCGGCAGGGCGCGCGTACACCGCGTGATATGCGCCACGGACTGTGGCCGCGCGGTAAACCCGGAGCAGGTCAAGGCACAGATGGAGAGCTCCATTATCTTTGCGCTGTCGGCCGCGCTCTACGGCCGCATTACGTTCAAGGTCGGCAAAGTGGAGCAGACCAACTTCGACGATTATCCTGTGCTGCGGATGAACGAATCGCCACAAATCGAAGTGCACTTGGTTCCGAGTGAGGAAAAGCCGGGCGGCGCAGGCGAGCCCGGCACCGCGCCCGCCGCGCCCGCGCTCGCCAATGCTCTGTTCCAAATCACCGGCAAACGTATCCACAGCTTGCCCTTAAGCCTGCATACCTTCCCTGCTTGAATCTCGCGTCAAGCGGGGTTGGCCCCTGATTCCTGATCCTTGATTCTTGATTCCGGATACTGAGACGCCCCGTTCCGAAATTCGAAAGTCCGCGCCTGGTGCGGGTTTCCGGCCGGCCGGTCCGGTTTATGGACGCTTAGCACTTCTGATTTTGGCATGAAGTGTTTATCATTATTGTTTTCAGCGGCGGCTGAACGTCTGCGATCAAGGCCGCCGTCTGCGTCATTTCCGCTGTCCGGCGAGGAGGTTATCTAGCCATGATGGGTCTGGTGCGGCTCGCTTTGCGCCGCCCTTATACGATTGCTGTCCTGTCGCTGCTGATCCTGCTGCTGGGGTCGTTGTCGTGGCAGCGGATGATCAAAGACTTCTTCCCAAAGATCGACATCCCGATCGTGTTCGTGGGTTGGAACTACCCCGGTCTGTCGGCCGAGGAGATGGAGCGCCGCATCGTGATCATCAGCGAGCGCGCATATTCGACCACGGTCAACGGCATCGAGCGCATCGAGTCCTACTGCATTCCCGGCACCGGGCTGGTCAAAGTCTATTTTCATCAGGGTGCCGACATAGGGGCGGCGATCGCGCAGATCAATGCCGTCAACGGCACCGCACTGCGCATCATGCCGCCGGGGCTCACGCCGCCGGTGATGATCCGGTTCAATCCGGCCACCGTTCCTATCGTGCAGATGATCCTCGGCAGCAAGACGATGTCGGAGGAGCAGATCTTCGACTACACGCTCAATTTCGTGCGCGTCAAGCTGTTCACGATTCCGGGCCTGCAGACGCCGGCGCCCTTCGGCGGCAAGCTGCGCCAGATCCAAGTCGATCTGAATCCCACGCTGATGCAATCGAAGGGAATCTCGCCCAACGACGTGGTGAATTCGCTGGTCACGTCGAACCTGCTCATTCCGGCGGGCACCGCCCGGCTCGGCGAGATCGACTACAACGTGATGATGAACTCGAGCCCGCCGTCGGTGGATCTGTTCAACCAGATGCCGATCAAGGTCGTGAACAGTGTGCCGGTCCTGATTGGCGACGTCGCTACGGTTCACGATTCGTTTGCGGTGCAAAACAATATGGTGCATGTCAACGGGCGCCGCGCCACCTATCTGCAGATTCTCAAGGCGGCCGACGCGTCCAGCCTCGACGTGGTGGACTCGGCGCGCAAAATGCTGGACGAGATCCGCGCGGCCGCGCCCGAAGGCCTGGACATCTATCTGGATTTCGATCAGTCGGTGTTCGTGCGTGCCGCGATCAAGAACGTTGAGTCTGAAGCCATCATCGCGGCGCTGCTGGTCTCCCTGATGATCCTCGTGTTCCTCGGTAGCTGGCGCAACACCATCGTCGTGATTACGTCTATCCCCTGCTCGATGGGCGCCGGGATCATTTGCCTGTACTTGACAGGCAACACCATCAATCTGATGACGCTGGGCGGGCTCGCGCTTGCCACCGGTATCCTGGTGGACGACGCCACCGTGGCGGTGGAGAACATCCACCGCAACCGCACGCTGGGCAAACCGCTTACCGTGGCCATTATCGACGGCTCGCGCGAAGTGGCCTTGCCGCGCACAATGGCTACGCTGGCGATCTGTATCGTATTTTTCCCGGTGACTTTCCTGTTCGGCGTCTCGAAGTATCTGTTTACCCCGCTGGCGCTGTCCGTGGTGTTCTCACTTCTCGCTTCGTACTTCCTGTCGTTTACGCTGGTCCCGATGTTGTCGCGGTATCTCTTGGCGGGCGAGGAGCACGATCATGGCGGGCATTCCGGTCGCATGAGCGTGGCGGATCGCCTCAATCAAACGCGTGAGCGCATCTTGGATGGAATGCGCGAAGGTTTCGGCAGCATCCTCGGATTGTTGATGCGTCACCGCGTGTTCGTCCTGCTGCTGATGGCGGCGTTCGGGGCGGTGAGCCTCATGCTCGTACGTGTGGTGGGGACCGATTTCTTCCCGCCCGTGGATGTTGGCATCATGAAGCTTCACTACCGTGCCCCGGTCGGCCTGCGCATCGAGGAGACCGAGAAGCTTGTGCTCCAGGTCGAAGACGAGATCCGCAAGCTCATCCCGCAGCAGGAGCTCGCCAGCATCAACGATATGGTCGGGGTACCGATTTTCTTCAACCTCGCCTTCGTTCCTACCGACAACATCAGCGGCATGGATGCCGAGATCCTGATCTCGCTCAAGCCGTCGCACCGTCCGGTCGCGGAATACATGCGCGAGATCCGCAAACACGTACCGCCCAAGTTTCCGGGTTCGACTTTCTATTTTCAGAGCGCCGATATCGTGACTCAGGTGCTGAACTTCGGCCTGCCGGCGCCGATCGACGTCCAGGTGCAGGACTTCAACTTCGAACGCGGCCAGATGTACGCCGGTCGGCTGCGCAAAGCGATCGAAGAAGTGCCGGGCGCCGTCGACATACGACAGTTGCAGGTGCTGAACTATCCTGGACTGCGAGTCGAGGTGGATCGGCTGCGCGCAGCGCGCCTCGGCTTCACGCAGCGTGACGTGGCCAACAGCGTCCTCACCACGCTGTCATCGAGCTCGCTCACCAATCCGTCCTATTTCCTTGCGCCCAATGGCGTGAACTACGCCGTTGTGGTGCAAACCCCGATCGAAAAGATCACCAGCGTCGACGACCTGATGGCGACTGCTGTCACGGCGACCACTGCTCCGGTCATCGACGGTACCCTTTCCGCACGGCTCGACGCGATGCCCGGCGCAGCCGTAACGCGTTTGTCCAATCTGGCCACGCTGCGGCCTGAGACGAGCTTCGAGTCGGTCAGCCACTATACGGTTCAGCGCGTGATCGACATCGCGGCGAACGTAGATGGCCGCGATCTGGGAAGCGTGGTGACGGATATTCAGAAGAAGATCGCAGAGATCGTCAACGCGCCTGATTTCCCGAAGGCGGTCAAGATCATCGTGCGCGGACAGTACGAGCTCATGCAGAACTCTTTCACCAGCCTGCTGCTGGGGCTGGTGCTCGCCGTGGTCCTCGTCTACGCGCTGCTGGTGGTGTTGTTCCAGTCCTGGGTCGATCCATTCATCATCATGATGGCGGTCCCGGGCGCGCTGATTGGTATCTTGTGGATGCTGGCGCTGACTGGGACCACCATCAACGTCATGTCCTTGATGGGCGCTATCATGGCGGTCGGAATCGGGGTTTCCAACTCCATTCTGGTGGTCAGCTTCGCCAACGACATCCGCGTGTCCAATCCTGGCATGACGGTGATCGACGCCGCGGTTGAAGCTGGCAAGACGCGCCTGCGCCCCGTCCTTATGACCGCTCTTGCGATGATCATCGGCATGGTGCCGATGGCTCTGGGCCTGGGCGAAGCGGGCGAGCAGAATGCGCCGCTAGGCCGCGCGGTAATAGGCGGGCTGGCCCTCGCCACCTTCGGGACGCTGTTCGTCGTGCCGGTGGTATATACCTTCCTGCGCAAGGGTCCACCCACGCTGCATGAGCTCGACGAACGCTTCGAGGCCGAGGCGCGCGGCGAGTTCCCACAACATTAGAGGTCTTTTCGGAGTTAGCGCATGCGACGTCAGGGATCGTTCTTCGCCTTCTATCTGTTCGGTGCCGTGTTG
>JBGPPC010000211.1:0-8310 GCA_041488355.1 Gammaproteobacteria bacterium | reverse complement strand
GAGGCGCTCACGGCGGGGCGCTACTGCTTAGCGTGCATTCCCGCCTTGACACTGCGGAACACCGGGCCCCAGATGGGATTGCCGGCCTCCGAAGTCTTCAGCTCCAGGTCGGGTTCTATTTCCAGGGCTTTCCTGAACTCCTCGCGACATTGCACCTGTTGACCCGAGCTGCATTGGATGAAGGCGAGGTACTTGTGCGCACGGGCTTGCGAGTGCGTGGTGAGGCCGGCGTCGAGCGCGCCCTGGATGTTGCGCATTGCGACCTTGTAGTCGCCGTCGTCGTAGGCACGGATCCCCTGGTCGAGCATGTTCTCGGCTTTGAACTTCGTCAGCGGAAATTCCTGCACGATCTTGCTCTGGCAAGCGGCGAGCAGAACCGCGACCGCTAGCATGAGCGCGCGGCCACTCGAACCCAGCATCGGCCTTCCCTACCTTTCCTTGAATTTGTACTTAATTCTAACGGTTTGGTTGGCCTCAAGCTCGAAAGTCTCCAGATAGGGTTTGAAGCTGCCGTTGTGA
This sequence comes from Gammaproteobacteria bacterium, assembly GCA_041488355.1. GTDB lineage: Bacteria > Pseudomonadota > Gammaproteobacteria > Burkholderiales > SHXO01 > SHXO01. Next base: position 7,791 of record JBGPPC010000211.1, on the reverse strand, counting down.
ATCTCGATTCGATGATGGCCAGGTGCCAGCTCCAGTTCAGACAGTGGCGGACTGACCCCCGCCGACTTGCCATCCAGGAAGATCTCGCCCCAGGGCGAAATGGCGAACATGACCAGGGCGGTGGGGCCAGCCGGTGCCCTCGGCGTGCCAGCCAGCGAAAACACGGGTCGTTCCTCCACCACTGCCGCCTTCGGTGGCGTCGGCGGCTCGGGCGTGTTCGCACGCTCGGTGCGAGCGGCGGGAGCGCGTTTGGGCGAACTAGGCTTGTGGACCTTGGGTTCTACACGGGACGGCTTTCGTGCGGCGCTTTCGTTCCGCACCCGGGGTTGGCTGACGGGCTTCGCAGGTTCCGGCGCGGTGGGGGCGGCGGCGGGCGCTTCTGCCACGACAGGCGGCGGTGGAGGCTCAGGAGGCTTTACCGGTTTCGCGATCACGGGTCTCACTGCCCTGGGGGCGGCTTTGTCTCCCGGCTCGCTCATTTGGAAGGCAATTGCGCTGAGCAGGATGGCTACGGAGAGCGTCGCTGCCCCGTAGGCTAGAGCTCGGTTCGCGAGCCAGCGCCCGCGAAGAGATGCGCCGGCTGCATAAGTCCGCTCCGCCAGAGCGACGAGACCGCGACGTCCGACGGTCCGGGCCTGTCGGCGGCGCGCGGAGAGATCCAACGCCTCGTGGGGGGAACCGGCGACCTCGTAGATCTCGTGCTCGCGCACGTGCTTGTCGGTACGCGATCCCTGATACGCAAATAGCCGGGCGTAGTCCTCGCAGGCGCGCGTTACCAGCTCGTAGTATGCGCGCGACACCAGCACCTGGCCGGTGCCAGCAAAGCTCATCACCCGCTCCGCTACGTTGATGCCGTCGCCGATGATGTTGGGCTGCCCATTGCTGTCTCGGATCAGGCGCACCGGCCCGAGGTTGACGCCGATGCGTACCTCGACCCCTGTGTCGCTTTCCGGCGTTGACGCGAAATCTCGTGCCAGCCGCAGGGCCACAAACAACGCATCCTCGGGATCATCAAGGAAGTTGATGGCTACGCCGTCGCCGGTGTCGAGGATGATGCGGTGGTCGACGAAGATCTCCCGGATCGCCTCCGCGATGCGCGCAGTGAACCGTTCTTTGATCTTGAGTTGCTCGGAGACGGGCTTCTTGGAGTAGTCGACGATATCCAGAAACAGGACGGCGCAGACGAAAGTCCGATTGGTCCGATCGGGCGTCCCCGGAAGCTGCGCGACGCGAGTGCCGCTGGCGTGTTGGTTACGCCCCGGATCAGCATGCCGCGATCTGAGCAGCTTCTGCATCTCTACCGGCCAGGCTGGGGTTCGGAAATTTCGGGAAATCGTGTCCGCGTCCCCGCGACTCCGGTGAGTTCGGGAGGCCCGGCACAGGCACAAGCCCGCTGCGCGGCGTTTTTATCATCGAGTATCATGCGCCTGCGTCTGACGACCGGACACGCACAGATAAACCAAGCCGGTTCGAGCAAGAACCACGCCCGACTGTCGAAAAGCTGACATACCTCGTAAACGCGCCCAGTCCAGACGGGTACGCGGGCGGCGGAGAGACACCATGACATCCTTTGTGCTTGGCCTGGAGAAAAACCCGGCCAACTATGTCCCGCTTTCGCCGTTGTCGTTTCTGCGCCGCGCGGCCGAAGTGTATCCGGAGCGCCTCGCCGTCATTCACGGAGATCAACGGCGCACGTGGCGCCAGATTTATGCGCGCTGCCGCCGGCTTGCCTCGGCCCTGCAGCGCCGAGGGATCGCGGCGGGGGACACGGTGGCGGTCATCGCCCCGAACGTTCCGGCCATGTTCGAGGCCCACTACGGCATTCCGATGATGGGCGGCGTGATCAACGCGCTCAACACGCGGCTCGATCCCGGCTCGGTGGCTTTCATGCTCAAGCATGGGGAGGCCAAGATCCTGCTCACCGACCGGGAGTTGTCGGGAACGGTCAGCAAGGCGTTGCAGATGCTGGAACGGCCGCCGGTTGTCATCGACATCGACGACCCGCTAGGGGCCGGCGGCGAGTTGCTCGGTGAGATGGAATACGAGGATTTTCTTGCGACGGGGGATCCAGAAGGCGAGTTCGGCCTGCCGGGCGACGAGTGGGACGCAATCGCCCTCAACTACACGTCGGGCACTACGGGAGACCCCAAAGGCGTGGTTCTTCACCACCGGGGCGCGTACATCAACGCGGTGAGCAACGTGGTCACGTGGGCCATGCCCCACTTCCCGGTCTACCTGTGGACATTACCCATGTTTCACTGCAACGGGTGGTGCTTCCCGTGGACCCTGGCCTTGGTCGCTGGGACCAGCGTCTGCCTGCGGAAAGTGGACGCGGCCCTCATCTTCGGGCTGATACGGGAGCATCGCGTAACCCACTTCTGCGGTGCTCCGGTGGTCCACAACATGCTCATCAATGCGCCCGACGCACTGCGCGAAGGCATCGCTCATGTCGTGCACGGGATGATCGCCGGTGCCGCGCCGCCCCAGGCGGTGATCGAGGGCGCCGAGCGCATCGGCGTGAACCTCACCCACGTCTATGGGCTAACCGAGGTATACGGCCCGGCCAGCGTGTGTGCCAAGCAGCCCGAGTGGGATGACCTTCCCGTCGCCGAACGCGCAGAGTTGAACGGGCGCCAGGGTGTCACGTACCCGCTTCAAGAAGCGATGATGGTGGCCGACCCCGAGACGTTGGAGCCGGTCCCACGCGATGCACAGACCATGGGCGAGATCTTGTTCCGCGGCAACATCGCGATGAAGGGGTACTTGAAGAACCCGAGGGCCACGGAAGAAGCGTTTCGCGGCGGCTGGTACCACACGGGAGACCTGGCGGTGGTCCACGCCGACGGCTATGTGAAGATCAAGGATCGGTCCAAGGACATCATCATCTCGGGCGGAGAAAACATTTCCACCCTCGAAGTGGAAGACGTTTTGTACAGCCACCCCGCTATTCTCGAAGCCGCGGTCGTCGCCAGGCCCGACGAGAAATGGGGCGAGACGCCTTGCGCGTTCGTAAGCCTGAAGCCTGGTGTCGGAACGGTGACGGCTGAGGAGATCATCGCCTGGTGCCGCCCGCGTCTGGCCGGCTTCAAGGTGCCCAAGCAAGTCGTGTTCGGTCCGCTGCCCAAGACCTCGACCGGGAAGATCCAGAAGAACCTGCTGCGCGAGCAGGCGAAGTCCATCTGAGATCTACTCGATTTCCGCCAGCAGGCTCGCGTTGCCCCCGGCGGCGGCGGTGTTCACGGTGTAGACGCGCTCAAGCGCGAAGCGATGCAGATAACGCGGTCCGCCAGCTTTCGGTCCGGTCCCAGACAAGCCCTCTCCGCCGAAGGGCTGCACGCCCACTACAGCGCCGATCATGTTGCGGTTCACGTAGGTGTTCCCGACGCGCAGATGGCTTCGCACGTCCTCCGCGAAGCGGGAGACGCGAGTATGAATTCCCAGGGTCAGGCCGTAGCCTGTGCCGCTGATAACAGCGAGCACCGGCCCGAGTTCCTCACGCGGGTAGCGGATGACGTGCAGGATAGGTCCGAACACCTCGTTCCGCGGGATTTGCGCTGGATCAATCTCGAACGCACAGGGCGCGAAGAAATCTCCGCCCTCGCAGCCTGGCGGCAGCGCCAGCTCGAGGATCGGTCGCGCCGTACGCCGCAGCAGCTCGACATGGTTCTGGAGCGTGCGCTTCGCTTCTGCGTCGATGACCGGGCCGACGTCGGTTTCGCGCCGGGCCGGGTCCCCGATCCGCAGCTCCTGCATGGCCCGCGCGAGCAGCTCGATAACGCGCGGCGCGATCTCCTGCTGTAGACATAGCAGGCGCAATGAGGAACAACGTTGTCCCGCGCTCTGAAATGCAGACGCGATCACATCCACCACCACCTGCTCCGGCAGCGCGGTAGAGTCCACGATCATGGCGTTCTGGCCCCCGGTTTCAGCGATGAAAGGGACAATCGGGCCGGCGCGCGCGGCCAACGCACGCTGGATCGAATGCGCGGCCACGACCGAGCCGGTGAAGGCCACACCGGCAATACGCGGGTCGCCGACGAGGCGGGCACCGATCGTCTCGCCTGGACCGGGAGTGAACTGTAAGACCTCGCTTGGCACACCGGCCTGGTGCAACAGCGCCACCGCACGCGCCGCAATCAATGGCGTTTGTTCGGCTGGCTTGGCGATGACCGCGTTGCCCGCCGCCAGCGCCGCGCTCACCTGGCCGAGAAAGATCGCGAGCGGGAAATTCCAGGGACTGATGCACGCGAACACGCCGCGGCCGTGCAGCGACAGTTCGTTGCATTCGCCCGTCGGTCCCGGCAAACGCTCCGGTTCGCCGAATTCGCGGCGCCCGCGCTCCGCGTAGTAGCGGCAGTAGTCCACGGCTTCGCGCACTTCGGCGACGGCATCCGCCATGGTCTTGCCGGCTTCGCAAATGCACAGCACCAGCAGCGGGTCCAGGTTTGCCTCGAGCAGATCTGCCGCTCGTTCCAGAGTTGCTGCGCGCTCGACCGCGGGCGTTGCCTCCCAGGCCGGTGCGGCGCTCGCTGCGGTCTCGATCGCGCGTTGCAGACCGGGTTCGTCCATTTCCTCGATCGCGCCCACCGCCGCGCGCCGATTGCCTGGCTCGGTGACGACTCCAACCCGCGAGGAGGAGGCGGGCCGGTCTTGAGGTGCGAGCCGGCCAGTTTCCAGACGAGATGCGTCTACGGCTTCTTCGATGCGCGCCAGGATCGACTCGTCCGACAGGTCGACGCCCGCGGCATTGACGCGGTCGCCGAACAGGGCGCGTGGCTTGGGAATCGCAGGGTGGGGCGCGAACTGTGCCGCTGTCACGATCGCCACAGGATCGGCAACCAGCCGTTCGAGCGGCACGCGGCGGTCCCCGATCTGATGCACGAAAGAGCTGTTCGCGCCGTTCTCCAGAAGCCGACGCACGAGATACGGAAGCAGATCGCGGTGGCTGCCGACCGGGGCATAGACCCGGCAGGGAACGCTCATCCCCGACACCGCGGCAATCCGGTCGTACAGGCGATCGCCCATCCCGTGCAGCTTCTGGAACTCGAACTCCCGGTGTTGCCCTGCGAGCTCGAAAATGGTCGCGACCGTGCGCACGTTGTGAGTGGCGAACTGCGGAAACACCCTGCTCGGCGCTTGCAGCAATTTGTGCGCGCAGGCTAGATAAGAAACGTCGGTGGCCGCCTTGCGCGTGAACACGGGATAGTCCAGTCAGAGCTGCTGCGCCAGCTTGATCTCGCTGTCCCAGTAGGCGCCTTTGACCAGCCGGATCATCCACCGGCGCCGCGTGTCCTCGGCCAACGCGATCAGCCAGTCGATGACGTGGACCGCGCGCTTCTGATAGGCCTGGACCGCGAGGCCCAACCCGTCCCAATCCTGCAGCGCCGGGTCGCGTGCGAGCGCAGCGAACAGTTCCAGAGACAGCATCAGTCGGTAGGATTCTTCCGCGTCGACCGTCAGGCTGATGTTCGCCTGTGCTGCTTTCAGCGCCAGCTCGCGCAGGCGGGGCAGAAGCTCAGCCATCACGCGCTCTCGCTGCGCCGGCTCATAGCGCGGATGCAAGGCCGAAAGCTTGACCGAGATCCCAGCGCGCTGCGCCAGATTGCCTTGCGTGCCCGCCGCCCCGATGGCGTCGATGGCGACGGCGTATTGCTCGAAGTAGCGCTCGGCGTCGAGCGTGTTCAAAGCAGCCTCGCCCAGCATATCGTAGGACATGCGATAGCCTTCCCGCTCGAGCGGTACAGCACGCCGCAGCGCCTGCTCGATGGTCTGTTCCATCACGAACTGCTCGGCCATCACTCTCATGGCCTGCAGCAGCGCCGCTCGTATGATCGGCTCGCTCGTGCGCCCTACCATCCGTCGGAGAATGGTGAGAGGCTCGTCGCCGGGTGCTTCCCGCCACTCCACCAGGCGGCCGGTCAACATTAACGCCCAGGTGGACGCGTTGACCAGAAGCGAGTCGGCATCGGGGATAGCCCGGCCCCAGTCGGACTGGCCGATCTTGTCTCGAATCAGCTCGTCGGCTTTGGCGGCGTCGGGTATGCGCAACAGCGCTTCCGCGATGCACATCAGCACAACGCCCTCGCTAGTCGACAGCCCGTAGTGGCGCAAGAAAGCCTCGGCGCTGATGTCGCCGCTCAAGGCGTTGCGGACCTCCTGAGCCAACGCGAGCGCCTGCTGGTCGATGCGTGTGGTGGCAGCCACGTCCAGCGGAATGCGCACGCACAACGCGCGCAGCGTTTCGCTCTCATCGCTGCGATAGGCGGACCTGACCCGAGTCCACACGTCTGCCAAGTCGTCACGGGCCAGGCCAACGGCCGTCGGGTCCTGCGCTTTGGTTGCAGCCATCGGCGGCCTCGCTCTGGGTCTTGCGCGGGCGCCCGAGAGTCCCGCGACCTGGTGCTGACGATATACTGGACGTGCTCCGAGCTCCGCGCGCAGGCGCCTTGCTGCAGCGCAAGCACACGAGGCCAGGTTCGCGCGTAACCGCTACTTCGGGATCGCGCGAAGTGCTTTGAAGTATAGCGGTTCGAGATTGCCCGACTTGACGAACTCCGAGGCCGGTAGCGTTAGATTCGGTTTTGGCGTTGGCGTGCGGTAAAATCCGAGGGAAGCTCGGTCAAGCCGAGCATGCGACTTGATTGAGAGTTCCCCTAGGCTTTCCAGTTGACTAGAGAACAGCGATGAAGGTACTGGTGTCAGTAAAGCGCGTGGTCGACTTCAACGTCAAGGTGCGGGTCAAGGCGGACGGCTCCGGCGTGGAGACCGCCAACGTCAAGATGTCGATGAACCCGTTCGACGAGATCGCAGTCGAGGAAGCGATGCGGCTCAAGGAGGCGGGCGTGGCGACGGAAATCGTGGTCGTCTCCATCGGCCCGACCCAATGCCAGGAGACCCTGCGCACTGCGCTGGCCATCGGTGCGGACCGGGCAATTCTCGTGCAGACCAGCGTCGAGACGCAGCCATTGGGCGTGGCCAAGGCACTGCAGAAGCTGGTGGAGAAGGAAGCGCCGCAAATCGTCATCCTGGGAAAGCAGGCCATCGACGACGACTCCAACCAGACCGGGCAGATGCTGGCGGCGCTTCTGGCGTGGCCCCAGGCGACCTTCGCCTCGAAACTGAAAATTGCCGGCGGCGAAGCGGAAGTGACGCGCGAGGTCGACGGAGGGCTGGAGACCGTCGCGGTGAAGCTTCCCGCCATCGTGACTACGGACTTGCGCTTGAACGAGCCGCGCTACGTCACGCTCCCCAATATCATGAAGGCGAAGAAGAAGACGCTTGACGTGGTCACACCCGAAGCCCTTGGCGTCGACCTGACGCCGCGCCTTACGACGATCAGGGTCGAGGAACCGCCAAGACGCAAGGCCGGTGTGCAAGTGAAAAGCGTCGAAGAACTGGTGGCCAAGCTCAAAAACGAAGCGAAAGCGATCTCGTAAGCGCGGCGAACGAGATCGTCCTGGCGCAGGCCAGGATCCACGCATGCAAACAGTGAAGATTGGCCAGGGAACACAAAGGAACTGACCTAAATGACCACTCTAGTCGTTGCCGAGCACGACAACGCCGCGCTTAAGCCCAGCACCCTGAACACGGTTACGGCTGCGGCCAAGATCGGCGGACCGGTACACGTGCTGATCGCCGGTCACCAGTGCGCAGCGGCGGCGCAGGCGGCCGCGAAGATCCATGGCGTCGAGAAAGTGAGGGTGGCGGACGCGCCGAGTTATGCCCATCCGCTGGCGGAGAACCTGGCGGCGTTGGTGGTTGGCATGGCTGATGGCTACAGCCACATCCTCG
>JBGPPC010000210.1:0-8343 GCA_041488355.1 Gammaproteobacteria bacterium | reverse complement strand
CTCCGAATCGACTGGGAGAGCCGTCAGCTGATGCGCGGCGGTGGTGGTGTGAGCGCGGCGCTGGGGCCGGCCGCAAAAACAATCGAGCGGGCCGCGTCCAAGAGTGCGCAGCGGCGCGTAGGCGGGACATGGGAAGTCTCCGCCAGCCGGCGTGAGCTGTCGAGTGGCATCGAATCGAGATGACACCCGAGCCCGTTGCGCCCGTGTCGTCATCGCTGCTCCCGTCGCGGCCTGGACGGACGATTCTGGTCATGGCCGGCGGAACAGGGGGGCACGTAATGCCTGCCCTGTCCGTAGCCGACTGCATGCGGAGCCGCGGCTGGCAGGTAGTGTGGTTGGGCTCCAAACAGGGCATGGAAGCGACGCTGGTCCCCAAGCACGGCTATCAGATCGAATGGATTCGTTTCTCCGGCCTGCGCGGCAAAGGGCTGGTACGGCTCGCATTGTTGCCTCTCAATCTGCTCGTGGCTTTTTGGCAGAGCGCCAGAGCGATCTTTCGCGTCCGCCCCGATGTGGTCCTGGGCATGGGCGGCTACATATCTTTCCCCGGCGGGATGATGGCTTCGTTGTTGAATCGGCCCCTGGTGGTACACGAGCAGAACTCGGTCGCTGGGTTGGCGAATCGAGTGCTGGCCAGCGTGGCGGACTACATTTTGTCCGGCTTCCCGGCGGTACTGAGGAAGGCGCAATGGGTTGGCAATCCCGTGCGCGAGTCGATCGTGCAACTGCCGCTGCCTGGGCTCAGGTTCGCGACGCACCGCGACCCGCTTCAACTTCTCGTGCTCGGCGGCAGCCTGGGCGCGCAGGCGCTGAACGAAGTGGTGCCGCTGGCGCTAAAACTGGTGCCTGAGAAACGGCGCCCACAGGTGACCCATCAGTCTGGCGCCAAGCATCTGGATGCTCTGCGTCACAGCTATCATGAAGCGGGCATAAGTGCCCAGGCGGTCCCCTTTATTGACGACATCGCCGCACAGTACGCTCGGGCTGATCTCGTGATCTGCCGTGCGGGCGCTCTTACCGTGTCCGAGCTAGCTGCAGCTGGCGTGGCGAGCATTCTGGTGCCGTTTCCTCATGCTGTTGACGATCACCAGACCCACAACGCCCGCTTTCTAGTGGAAGCCGGTGCGGCCTTGTTGGTTCAGCAGCGAGAGCTGTCCCCCCGCCGACTCGCAGATCTGATGCTGAGCCTGACGCGCGAGCAGTTGCTGGAGATGGCCAACCGCGCGCGCGCGCTTGCCAAGCCAGGAGCTGCGGCCGCTGTGGCCGACGTGTGCATGGCGGCTGCTGGATGAGAGTTCGAAGAGGAAGAGCCCATGAGTCAGCCCAAGGCCAATAAGCAAACCAAGCGTCGGGCAGGACTGCTGCGCCTGCGGCTGCGCCTGCCCCCGCCCGCAGAACGTGCGACCCGCAGCCAGGACCTGGGCGATTTGCGCCTCCAGTTCCTGCTCGACGCAACGCATCCGTCGAGATGAATCGTTCGCGATGAGGCACAAGGTCAAACGCGTCCACTTCGTCGGCATCGGCGGCTCCGGAATGAGCGGGATCGCCGAGGTCTTGCTCAATCTGGGTTTCCAGATCAGCGGGTCTGACCTGTCCGAGAACGCGGCGACCGAGCGCTTGCGCAATCTAGGTGCGCGTGTCAGCCGCGGGCACGATGCAGCACAGGTAGTAGGTGCCGACGTCGTGGTGGTATCTACTGCGGTCAAGCCCGACAACCCCGAGGTAGGCGCGGCCCGGGCATCGCATATCCCTGTCGTGCCGCGGGCCCTGATGCTGGCGGAGTTGATGCGTCTGCGCCAGGGCATTGCGGTTGCTGGCACCCACGGCAAAACTACCACCACCAGTTTGGTGGCAAGCGTGCTCGCGCATGCTGGGATGGATCCCACCTTCGTGATCGGCGGGCGCCTCGAGGCGGCGGGCTCGCATGCCAAGCTCGGCAAGGGCGAGTTCATCGTGGTCGAAGCAGACGAATCCGATGCGTCGTTCCTGCACCTGCAACCGGTTCTCGCCGTGGTGACGAACATCGACGCCGACCATATGGAAACCTATGGCCACGACTTCGGTCGGTTGCGTCAGGCGTTCCTGGACTTCGTCCAGCGACTGCCTTTCTACGGCATGGCGGTGCTGTGCATCGACGACCCCAACGTGCGCGCCATCGTGCCGCTCGTGACCAAGCAGATCACCACTTATGGGTTGTCGGAGCAAGCGCAGATACGGGCCGTCGATATCCGGCACGAGGGCGGACGCATGCGGTTCACAGTCGAGATCAAGGCCAACGGGTCGGCGGTCAAGTCCTTGCCAATTGATCTGAACCTGCCCGGAATTCACAACGTGCAGAACGCGCTGGCGGCAGTCGTCGTCGGTCTCGAGGTGCAGGTGCCGGACCAGGCGATCGCGCTTGCGCTAGCCAAGTTCGAGGGCGTTGGCCGCCGCTTTCAGCGCTACGGCGAGATCCAGTTGGCTGGCGTTGGGGGCTTTACGCTGGTGGACGATTACGGTCACCACCCCGCCGAAATCGATGCGACCCTGGCTGCGGTGCGCGGAGCGTTCCCTGGACGACGGCTCGTGCTCGCCTTCCAACCGCATCGTTACACGCGCACCCGCGATGTATTCGAGGACTTCGTGCGGGTGCTTTCCTCCGTCGACGTGTTGCTTCTGGTCGAAGTCTACCCCGCGGGCGAAGCGCCGATCGTAGCGGCTGACGGTCGCGCGCTGGCTCGGGCGGTGCGGGTGGCGGGCAAGATCGAGCCGATCTTTGTCGAGCAGATAGCCGATCTGCCGCAATCGATCTTGGATGTGGCGCGGTCCGGTGACGTGGTAGTCACCATGGGGGCAGGCTCTATCGGCACGGTGCCCGGCATCCTGGCGCGCGGCACGAGCACCGAGCAGACACAGGCGGCAACGCATGGACATGGCTGAGACCAACCGCATCGCCCAGCACGGCTTGGCCGGCGAGTTCCGGTTGGACGAGCCCATGCGCAAGCACACCAGCTGGCGCACCGGCGGCGCCGCACAGCGCGCCTATTTCCCGCGCGACCTCCACGATCTTGCGCGGTTCGTGCGCTCTATACCGAGCGATGAGTCAGTCTACATCGTTGGGCTCGGTAGCAACCTGCTGGTGCGTGACGGCGGGTTGCGCGGCACGGTGATATTCACGCACCGTGCTCTGGGTCAGATCCGGATCGAGGACAGCGGCACCGCCGCCCAGCTCGTCTATGCCGAAGCCGGAGTTGCGAGCCCGAAGGTGGCGCGCTTTGCCGCGAACCATGCACTGTCCGGTGCCGAGTTCCTCGCCGGGATACCCGGAACGGTGGGCGGCGCGCTGGCTATGAACGCTGGCTGCTATGGCTCTGAGACTTGGGAGATTGTCCATAGCGTGCTGTGGCTGCACCAGGACGGTGAACTCGCCCGTCGCAGCCCGGAGGAATTCGAGATCGACTACCGCTACGTGGCGCCACGCTCGCGTGCAGCGACGGGCCCAGAGATGCAGATTCCAAGTCGCCTTCGAGAGTGGTTTGCCGCGGCGTGGTTCAGGCTCCCATCCGGCGACAGCGAGCAGTCGCGCCGGACTATCAAGGAGTTGCTTGAGCGGCGCATTGCGACGCAGCCTTTGGACCAACCCAACGCCGGCTCGGTCTTCCGCAATCCTCCCGGAGACTATGCAGCGCGTCTGATCGAATCCTGCGGCTTGAAAGGATTCGCGATCGGCGGCGCCATGGTCTCTCCCAAGCATGCCAACTTCATCGTCAACACCGGAGCCGCAACCGCGGCGGATATCGAATCCCTGATCGACAAGGTGCAGACGACGGTCCGGGAACGCTGCGGTATCGGACTCGAGCGTGAGGTCCGGATCATCGGAGAAAGAGCTTGAAGCGATGGCTGAGGCGCGAAGGAAAGTGAGCGTCAAAGGGTTCGGAAAAGTCGCTGTTCTGCTTGGCGGAAAATCGGCCGAGCGCGAGATCTCGCTCCTGTCGGGACGCAACGTGCTCGAGGGCTTGCGCAAGGCCGGCGTGGACGCCCACCCCTTCGATCCGGCGGAGCGTGAATTCTCCGAGTTGAAGCAGGAGGGCTTCGAGCGGGTGTTCATCGCGTTGCACGGGCGCTACGGCGAAGACGGCACCGTGCAAGGCGCGCTTGAGCTGCTTGGCATTCCGTATACAGGCAGCGGAGTCATGGCCTCGGCCCTGTCCCTGGATAAGCTCAGAACGAAACTCATCTGGCTCGCGAGCGGTCTGCCTACGCCGCATCACGAAGTGATCACTGCGGACAGTGACTGGACTACGGTAGCCGGAAAGCTGGGACTGCCGCTCATCATCAAGCCCGCTCACGAGGGCTCGACACTCGGCCTGACGAAGGTGCTACACGCCAAAGAGCTGCCCACGGCGTACCGGCACGCGGCCAAATATGACCCGCTCGTGCTGGCTGAGGAGTTCGTACAGGGCGAGGAGCTGACGGCCGGTTTCGTCGGTGAGCAGGCGCTGCCCTTGATCCGGATCGAGGCCCCGGACGGCAACTACGACTACCAGAACAAGTATTTCAGCGATGAGACCAAATACGTCTGCCCCTGCGGCTTGCCGCCGGCCGAGGAACGTCGCATCCAGGAACTGGTCATGCGCTCGGCTTGGGTCCTGGGCTGCAGCGGATGGGGGCGGGCTGATCTGATCCGCCGCGCCGACGGCTCGGTGTGGTTGCTGGAGATGAACACCTCTCCGGGCATGACCGGCCACAGTCTTGTTCCCATGGCCGCCAAGGTGGCGGGGATTTCATTTGAGCAACTGGTGCTCCGGATCCTGGAGACGGCACATGTGGGATAACACCCGTCTGCTGAACGGGCTGGCCAATGCACTCTACGGCTTGGCCGCTGTGCTGACGTTCTACGGCCTGCTGATGGTGGTTATGCAATTGCCGGTCTTCCCGCTGCGCGAAGTGGAAGTGACTGGTCGCATCACCCGTACCACTCATGACCAAGTGCACGCTATCGTTGCCGAGCAGTTGAAGGGTAATTTTTTCACCCTCGACCTCGATGCAGCGCGAGCGGCGTTTCAGAAACTGCCCTGGGTACGGCGGGCAACCCTGCGGCGGCACTGGCCCGACCGGCTTGAGGTAGACGTCGAGGAACACGTGGTGCTCGCACGTTGGCGGGACAGCGGACTGATCAACACCTACGGCGAGGTGTTCGAGGCGGCAACCAATGAAATCCTGCCAGTTTTCATCGCGCCGGAAGGAACCGCGGCCGAGGTCGCACAGCGCTACGAGGCGTTCCGAGCCGCGCTGGAGCCGCTGGGGAAGAGACCGGTGCAGGTGCTCGTGTCGGCGCGGCGTGCATGGGAACTAAGGCTGAGCGACGGCGAGGTGCTGGAACTCGGGCGCAGCCAGATGGAGCAGCGGCTGCAGCGGTTCGTTAGCGCCTACGGTCGCACGTTCGCGCAGTTGCCAAATCGGCCGTACCGCATCGATCTGCGCTATTCGAACGGTTTTGCCGTGCGCATGCCGAGCGCGGCACACGGTGCCTGACTGGCACAAGGGTCATGAATAAACCAAAGGACAACAAGAACCTCATCGTTGGGCTCGATATTGGGACCTCCAAAATCGTCGCAATGGTGGCCGAGGTCAGAGCAGAGGGCGGCTTCGACGTGATCGGCTACGGGAGCCATCCTTCTCGCGGCCTCAAAAAAGGCGTCGTAGTGAACATCGAGTCGACGGTGAACGCGATCCAACGCGCGCTCGAGGAGGCCGAGCTGATGGCTGACTGCAAGATCCGCGAGGTCTTTACCGGGATCGCCGGTAGCCACATCAAGAGCTTCAACTCGCACGGCATGGTGGCGATCAAAGACCGCGAGGTGAACCAGATCGACGTGGATCGCGTGATCGAAACAGCCAAGGCGGTCAACATCCCAACTGACCAGCAGATCCTCCACATCCTCAACCAGGAATTCATCATCGATGGACAAGAGGACGTGCGTGAGCCCATCGGCATGAGCGGCGTGCGCCTGGAGGTCAAAGTTCACATTGTGACCGGTGCCGTGTCGGCGGCTCAAAACATCATGAAGTGCGTACGGCGCTGCGGCCTCGAGGTTGAAGATCTGGTCCTGCAGCCGCTGGCTTCCGCCATGGCCGTACTGTCCGAAGATGAGAAGGACCTCGGCGTTTGCCTAGTGGACATCGGCGGGGGCACTACTGACATCGCAGTGTTCACCTTGGGTGCCATCCGTCACACCGCAGTCATCCCGATCGCTGGTGACCAAATTACCAACGATATCGCCATGGCGCTTCGCACGCCGACCAAGGACGCGGAGGACATCAAGCGCCGCTTCGGATGCGCGCTGCGCGAGCTTGCCGACCCCAACGAGATGGTCGAGGTGCCTGGCGTAGGAGATCGTGCGTCGCGGCAGCTCTCGCGCCAGACCCTGGCTGAGGTGATCGAACCCCGGGTCGAGGAGCTGTACTCACTGGTACAAGCGGAACTGCGTCGCAGCGGTTTCGAGGAGCTGCTTTCCTCGGGCATCGTCATCACTGGCGGCAGCAGTGTGATGCAAGGAATGGTAGAGCTGGGTGAGGAAATCTTTCACATGCCGGTGCGGGTGGGTGCGCCCAATTACGCAGGCACCCTGGCCGAGGTGGTGCGCAACCCGCGCTACTCCACCGCAGTCGGACTATTGGTCGCAGGCGTGTCCGCACACCAGCGCCAGCAGATTGTTCGCATGCATAGCGCTTCCTTCAGACAAGTGTTCGAGCGCATGCGAACTTGGATCCAAGGAAATTTTTAGCGCATTCGTGCGGGCACGCAACGTTGAGAGCAAGAGCTTTTTTGGTTCCATTCACATGATCGAAGAGGAGACTGGCATGTTTGAACTCGTGGATACGCTTCCCCAAGAAGCCGTAATCAAGGTGGTGGGTGTGGGCGGTTGTGGCGGCAACGCGGTTGATCACATGATCGACATGGGTGTGCTGGGCGTAGAGTTCGTTTGCGCTAACACGGACGCACAAGCGCTCTCGCGCAATCGCGCCAAGACTCTGCTACAGCTCGGTTCCACTGTCACCAAGGGCTTGGGCGCGGGCGCCAATCCCGAGGTCGGGCGGCAGGCTGCTGTGGAGGACCGCGAGCGTATCATTGAGCTGATCGAGGGCGCCGACATGCTGTTCTTGACGGCGGGCATGGGCGGGGGCACGGGCACCGGAGCAGCGCCAGTGGTCGCAGAGGTCGCACGCGAGCTAGGGATTCTCACCGTGGCAGTAGTCACCAAGCCGTTCGCTTTCGAGGGCAAGCGGTTGCGCGTGGCACAGGAAGGCCTCGAGGCACTGAGCAAGCACGTAGACTCCCTCATCGTGATTCCTAACGAGAAGCTGATGCAGGTGCTGGGTGAAGACGTCAGTATGCTGGACGCTTTCAAAGCTGCTAACGGCGTGTTACATGGGGCGGTCGCCGGCATCGCCGAAGTCATAAATTGCCCAGGCATGATCAATGTCGACTTTGCCGACGTCCGCACCGTAATGTCCGAGATGGGTATGGCTATGATGGGCTCAGCCACCGCCTCCGGGCCACACCGCGCGACGTCCGCCGCCGAGCAGGCGGTGGCGAGTCCGTTGCTCGAGGACGTGAACTTGGCTGGCGCGCGCGGCGTGCTTGTAAACATCACCGCCAACGCGAGCCTAAAGATGAAGGAGGTGAATGACGTAATGACGACGGTGCGCGGATTTACGGCTGAGGATGCCACGGTGATCGTAGGCACAGTGATCGACGAGGAGATGTCGGACAATCTGCGTGTCACTGTGGTGGCTACTGGTCTGGGTGGGGCGGTAAACCGCGCCCAACCCAAACCGTTGACAGTGGTCAAGACCGGTACTGACGTTAGCGCTGTGGAGGTGGTGGACTACAACCAGCTCGAAGCGCCCGCGGTCATGCGACGAAGGAACCGAGAGTCCACCGTGGAAGCTATGCGCCAGTCTGGGGTTGAGCTCCTCGATATCCCTGCTTTTTTGCGCAAGCAGGCGGACTAGCCGGAGTTACCTCTGTAACCGCGAACGCCTTGTGTGTAACCTGCTGCGGCACAACAATGTGCCTCATAAGCGTTTGATTGTGAAACTATGTATACTTACAAAACAGTTCTTTAGGTCTGACTTCTAAGTTACGCAGATGATTCGTCAGCGCACATTGAAGAACGTCGTCCGTGCCACGGGAGTCGGGTTGCACACCGGGCAGAAGGTCTATTTAAGCCTGCGCCCCGCCGCCGCCAATACTGGCATCGTGTTCCGCCGTATCGACTTGGCGGAGCCAGTCGACATCCCGGCCGCAGCATTGCGGGTTGGTGATACGCGCTTGTCCTGCTGCCTTGAGCGCGATGG
>JBGPPC010000209.1:0-8386 GCA_041488355.1 Gammaproteobacteria bacterium | reverse complement strand
TCTTCGATCGCGCTGCACTCAATACCGAGTTGGAGAAGATCGAGAAGCCGGCCGGCATCGCCAACCCGAAGGACTTCCGCAACGAGATCGTAAACTTCGTGCTGCGGGCGCGTGCGAACAACGCTGGGAAGAACCCGGCCTGGAGCAGCTACGAGAAGCTGCGCGAAGTGATCGAGAAGAAGATGTTCTCGAGCACCGAGGATCTATTGCCGGTGATCTCCTTCAACGCCAAGGCCTCGGCCGAGGACCAGAAGAAGCACCAGAATTTCGTCGACCGCATGGTGGCGAAGGGCTATACCGAGAAGCAGGTACGCTTGTTGTCGGAGTGGTACCTGCGGGTGCAGAAGTCCTCGTGAGCGGGCAGCAACAGTCGCGAGTCGGGAATCAGGTCCGACCTGTGAGGCCCGCGTGCCTTAGCCTGCACCTTACTCTTCGCGCGCCGCGCCGCCATGAACTACTTGATTGACCGGCGCCTCAACGGCCGCAACAAGAGCGCGGTCAACCGCGAGCGCTTCATGCGCCGCTACAAGGAGCATATCCGGCGCTCGGTCAAAGGCATGATCGCCGAGCGCTCCATCACCGATATGGCGAAGGGCGGTGATGTCAAGGTGCCAGCCAAGGACATCTCCGAACCCGGCTTTCGCTACGGCTTGGGCGGCGACTGGGAGTCGGTCCATCCCGGAAACAAGGAGTTCGTGCGCGGCGACAAGATCCCGCGACCTGAGGGTGGCGGCGGGAGCGGTGGCGGCAGCGAGGGGGGCGCGGGGGAAAGCGTAGACGATTTCGTCTTCACGCTGTCGCGCGACGAGTTCCTGAACATCTTCTTCGAGGACCTCGAGCTGCCCAATCTGATGCGAACCGCCATCGCCGAAGCTGAGGACAAGAAACTCGTGCGGGCTGGTTACGTCAAAGACGGCACGCCCGCGAATCTCAGCGTTGGTCGGACGATGAAGACGGCGCTGGCGCGGCGCATTGCGCTGGGTGGTCCGCTGCGCGATGAGCTCGAGCAGATTCGCGAGGCGCTGGAGGCGGCGGCCCGCGCGAGCCAGCCGCAGGCGCGCATCGCGGCGCTCGAGAGTCAGATCCTGGACCTCGAGGGGCGTCTAGCACGTCTCCCGTTCCTCGACGACGTCGATCTGCGCTATCGCCACCGCGTCGCGGTACCGCGGCCCGCTGCGCGGGCGGTCATGTTCTGCTTGATGGACGTCTCGGCCTCCATGGACGAGCGCAAGAAGGATCTCGCCAAGCGCTTCTTTACTCTGTTGTACCTGTTTCTTACCCGTAAGTACGAGCGCGTCGAGCTCGTCTTCATCCGCCACACCGATGAAGCCCAGGAGGTGGACGAGGATACCTTCTTCTACGATACCCAGAGCGGAGGCACAGTCGTGTACTCGGCGTTGGAGCTCATGCAGCAGGTCTGCGAAGCGCGCTACCCCAAATCGGAATGGAACATCTACGGCGCGCAGGCCTCGGACGGCGACGCATTCGGGGCCGACCCAGCGAAGAGCGCGCGCTTTCTGCGCGAGCGTCTGCTGCGGCTGACCCGCTACTTCGCCTATATCGAGTGCCCGGACGAGAACCAGTCCGGAAACAGCAGCCTGTGGGTGGAGTACGAAGAAGTGGGCAGCTCCGACCTCAACTTCGCTATGCGGAAGGTGCTCCAACCGCAGGAGATCTACCCGGTCTTCCGCGATCTGTTCCGGAAGGAGAAGGTTTGAACCTCCTCCCGCATGGCCCGGAGTGGGAGTTCGAGCTGCTCGAACGCTACGACCAGGCGATCTCGCAGACCGCAGCGGAGTTCGGCCTCGACACTTACCCGAACCAGATCGAGATCATCAACTCGGAGCAGATGCTCGACGCCTACGCGTCCGCCGGTCTGCCGTTGGGGTATCCGCACTGGTCCTACGGCAAGGCGTTCATCCGCCACGAGCAGGCATACCGCAAAGGCTACCAGGGCCTGGCCTACGAGATCGTCATCAATTCCAGTCCCTGCATCGCCTATCTGATGGAGGAGAACTCCCTCATGATGCAGGCGCTGGTGATCGCCCACGCCAGCTACGGGCACAACTCGTTCTTCAAGGGCAACTATCTCTTTAAGCAGTTTACCCAGGCCGACGCCATCCTCGACTATCTGGTCTTCGCGCGGCGCTATGTGATGGAATGCGAGCAGCGCTACGGAATGGCGGAAGTGGAGGAGCTGTTGGACTCGTCCCATGCGCTGATGGAGTACGGCGTGGACCGTTACAAGCGCCCGCAGCCGCATTCGGCGAAGGAGAGGGAAGCGCGCCGCAACGAGATCCAGGAACACGAGCGGCGCCAGTTCAACGACCTGTGGCGCACACTGCCGCAGCCCGCGCCCGCCTCGGCCACAGCGGCCGCGGCCGCTGTGTTTCCCGAGGAGCCGGAAGAGAACATCCTCTACTTCGTCGAGAAACACTCTCCGCGCCTCGCTCCGTGGCAGCGGGAGCTGGTCCGCATCGTCCGCAAGCTCTCCCAGTACTTCTATCCGCAGACGCAGACCAAGGTGATGAATGAAGGGTGGGCGACTTTCTGGCACTACACTCTCATCAATCGCCTGTACGAGAAGGAGCTCGTCGATGACGCTTTCATGCTCGAGTTCCTGCACATCCATACCAATGTGGTCTCGCAGCGCGGGTTCGACCAGGAGGGCTACCACGGTATCAACCCGTATGCCCTGGGCTTCGCCATGATGCAGGACATCCGGCGGATCTGCGAGAATCCGACCGAGGAAGACACCGCTTGGTTTCCCGAGCTGGCCAGTACCGACTGGCACAAGTCCATGGACTTCGCGATGCGCAACTTCAAGGACGAATCGTTTATCGCCCAGTACCTATCGCCGCGGTTGATCCGCGAACTGCGTCTGTTCGTAGTGGCGGACCACGTCGGCCAGGCGGAGCTGGAGGTGGACAGCATCCACGACGAGCATGGGTACAAGCGCGTGCGTCGGATGATGGCCGATCAGTACAAGCGCGAAAATCTCCTCCCCGACATTCAAGTTGCGCGTTACGAGCGCGACGGCGACCGCTCCCTCACGCTGCGCAGCCCGGTTTTTCGCGGGCGCCCGCTGGCGGAAGAGCAGGCCAACGAGGTCTTGCGCCACCTCGGGCGGTTATGGGGGTTTCCCGTGCGCCTCGAGGCGGTGGATCCCGAAGGGCGCATCGACGGCTACCGCGAGTGGCGGCCTTAGGGAAGCTCTGATCAAGTCTCGCATGCGAATGCGAGCTCACGTACGGTGCTCTGCGCGTTCAGTGTCTCCTGGGCTTCTAGGGGTCGGGTGTTGCAGTAGTGGCTCCGCCGCGGCCTCCAGCGCCAGTAATTTCCGCTTGCGCTCCAGTCCACCGGCGTATCCGGTGAGCGAACCATCGCTGCCGATCACGCGGTGACAGGGGATAAGAACAGAGATCGGGTTGCGCCCCACCGCCGCGGCAACTGCCCGAACACTGCGCGGTGCACCGAGCGACTGCGCTAGCGCAAAGTAGCTGGTAGTGGCGCCGAACGGAATCGCAGCGAGTGCGCGCCAGACACACCTTTGGAATGGCGTGCCCCCCGGCGCCATGGCAAGGTCGAAGCGCTGACGCGCACCCGCAAAGTATCCGGCAAGCTCCGCCCGCACTTGCGCGAACGGCTCTGCGCGAGGCTCGTCTGCACGGTCTACAGGGGGCACTGCCTGGTACTTCTGTCCAACGAAGTACAGGCCGGTGAGCGCGTGGCCATCGGACGTGAGCAGCATGCGTCCGAGCGAACTGTCGGTGTACGCGTAGTGTTTCATGGGTTTCCTCTCCTCAGCGATTGCCACAGATGCATGACGGCGTAGGCTCGCCACGGTTGCCAGACGGAGGCACGGGCGAGTGCTTTGCGCGCGTTCTTCTCGCCCATCGCTTTCAACACGCCGTAGTCGGTATGCGGGAAGGCGTTGGGCCAGGATAGAGCACGCATGGCGATGTACTGCGCTGTCCACTCGCCGATACCCGGCAGGGTCCGCAGCCGGTCCAACGTCGCTTCCACTTCGGCGCCAGGGTCGAGTACCAGACCGTCCGCGGACACCGCGCGTGCGAGCGACACGATGGCGTTGGCACGCGCAGTGATCACGCCGATTTCTCCGAGCTCCGAGGGTTTGAGCGCTGCCACGCGCTCGGCCGTAGGGAACAGGCGGCACAGCGAGGAGACCGGTCCTTGCATCGGCTCGCCGAACGCTGCCGCGAAGCGGCCGGCCATCGTCCTGGCGGCCTTTACCGTGATCTGTTGTCCGAGAATTGCGCGCACTGCGAGCTCAAAGCCGTCGAACGCGCCAGGCAACCTCAGCCCCGGGTTCTGCGCTGCGAGTGGCCCAAGCGTGAGCGCGATGTCGGCGGGATTGCAGGACAGATCGAATACCCGCTTCGCCCGCGCCAGCACGGCCGGAACGACCGCAGCGAGCGACGCCGACATCTGCAGCTCGATCGCGGGTTTGCGCCTGACCGGCCGGGCCATGATCCAGCCGGTATGGTGCTTTCCGCCTTGCTGCACGCGGACTGTACGCAGGTACCGCCCGTCCTCGATGTGTTCTACTGCCTCGATCGCACGTCGGTCGAGGAAGGACAGCAACGCCTCCCACTCCAGCGGCGGTCGATAGGCCAGTTGGAACGTGAGGGTATCGGAGAGCTGGGCACCGGCAGCATGTCGGCGCAAATCGGAAGGCGTAAGCCGGTAGCGGGCGCGGAGCAACGCGTTGAAGCGCCGCAAGCTGCCGAAGCCGCTGGCCATCGCTACCTCCGTGACCGGCAGGGCGGTGCCGGTCAATAACCGTTTCGCCAGCAGGAGCCGCTGCGTCTGCGCGAACGCGATCGGCGAAACCCCAAACTCGCTCTGGAACACGCGGCGCAAATGCCGATCGCTCACGCGCAAACGCGCAGCCAGATGATCGATACGGCTCTCGTGGAGCAGTCCATCTTCGATCAGTCCGGCAGCGGCCTGCGCCAGTCGCGCGCTGGCATCGATGCTGGCGTTGCCAGGCACTAGCTCGGGCCGGCAGCGCAAGCAGGGGCGGAAGCCGGCCGACTCGGCGGCCGCCGCACTGGGGAAGAACTGACAGTTCTGCTGCTTGGGCATCTTGACCGTACACACCGGCCGGCAGTAAATGCGCGTGGACGCCACGCCCACGAAGAAGCGCCCGTCGAAGCGGGTATCGTGCGTCCGCAGCGCGTGATAGCAGTGCTTTGCATCGAGCAGCATGGCGCCATTGTAGGCGTCGCCCGCCTCGGTGGCTCGCCATTTTCGGACATCGAATTCTGCGCTCGAATCGGTGCTTTCGAGCCGCGCCAAGCTCGGGGCTATAATCGCTGCGATCGTGGGCGGCGACGGTTCCCCCGCGCAACTGACGCGAACTGAGGAATACCGATGGCAATCGTCGCGGAGTGCGTGATCCGCAATGAGGACGTGCTGGGCGAGTGCACGATCTGGTGCGATCGCGACCAGGTTCTGTGGTGGGTGGACATCCGCGGGCCTTTGCTGAAACGCTTCAACCCGTCCAATGGGGAAGTGCGTGCAATATCGCTACGTGAGGCCATCGGAAGCTTCGGCTTGACGCGTTCCGGCGGCACGATGATCGCGGGCATGAAGTCGGGGCTGTATATGCTCGATCCGAGCTCGGGCGCGCTGACGCTGGTGGCCGCGCCGGAGCGCGACATTCCCGGGAACAGATTCAACGACGGGCGCTGCGATCGCGGCGGACGGTTCTGGGCCGGTACCATGAGCGACGGGCCGCGTGAACCAACCGGTTCGCTGTATCGATTGGACCCGGACGGGTCCTGCGCTAATTTGCGCAGCGGCATCGTGATCCCCAACAGCATCGCCTGGAGCCCCGACGACCGCGTGATGTATTTCGCGGACACCTACTTGAACACGATCTGGGCTTACGACTTCGACCTCGCCACCGGCGCGATGCGAAACGAGCGTGTCTTCGCCGACTGCAGCAATCAGCCCGGGCGACCCGATGGTTCTTGCGTTGATGCCGAGGGGTGCTTGTGGAATGCCGAATACGGAGGCTCGAGAGTCGTGTGTCATACGCCTGACGGCAAGATCGACCGCGTGATCGAGCTGCCGGTATCCAACCCGACGTGCTGTTGCTTTGGCGGCAAGGACTTCGACACCCTCTACATCTCCACCGCGCGGCAGCGCCTCACCCCTGAGCAGCTGGCGCGTGAGCCCCTCGCCGGAGCCTTGTTCGCTGCGCATCCCGGCGTGCGCGGCTTGCCGGAGGCGCGCTTCGCCGCCTGACGCTGCTGCGCAGCGCGCTGCATGTCTACCCGCTCGCGATTGGCGCGAGCCTGGCTTACAAAGGCAACACGCCGTTACGAAAACCCGCCTGCGCGCAATATCGCGCTTACACGCGCTTGGTCTAATCGAGCCTGTAGCACTCGTGCCGCGCCCAGAGGCGCCGGCCTTGACCCGTCACAGGAGATTGCCATGAAAGCGATGCGAAAGCTTTTTCTGATCGGACTGCCTGTTCTGCTGACCGCCGTTGCCACCAGTACCTTTGCTCAATCCGCGGACGCGGATCGGGAGGATGCGACGATCGCGAGCGCGCGAGCCGACTCATCCGGAACCGATGCCAGGCGAAACGACCCGGTCGCGTATGCGCAACAGCGGTTGGCCAGGCTCAAATCCAAGCTCGCCATCACCGCGGAGCAGGAGCCGCAATGGTCGGCCTTTACGAGCACAGTGCTGCAGCAGATGAAGCAGTTCAAAGCAGCGCATCAAGGCAGGAAGACCTCCGCGCAAACGGCCCCCGAACGCATAGACCGCCGGGTGGCATGGATGAAGGAGCGGGCGGCTGCATTCGAAACGGTAGGTGAGGCCGCGAAGACGCTCTATGCAGCATTGAGCCCCGAACAACAGCAGATCGCCGACGAGAAGCTGCTGCGGTGGCACGCGCGGCGTCCGAGCTGAGCAGTATTGCGGACCAGGGCGATACGCCGAGGGCGTGTCCCCTGGGCTCGAGTCCAAGGAGATGAGAGATGTCTTGTCTTACACCCATAAACCGCTTTGCGTTCGCGCTCTTGTTTGCTTCCGCGGCTGGCCTGGCTGTCGCACAGGAGCATAGCTATCGCGAGCATGAGTTTCGCGAGCACGAATTCCATGAGCATCAGTTCCTGGACGCGCGTTATCACCACGATCGCTATTACCCGCCGCACGGATACGTGTTCGGAGCGCTGCCCCCGGGCCCCCGGTTGGTGGTTCACGGCGGCGTGCAGTTCTATTTCGCCGCCGGCGTGTGGTACCGCCCCGCGGCCCCGGGGCACTTTGTCGTTGTGGCACCGCCTATCGGCATCGTGGTCCCCGTGCTACCGCCGTTCTACAGCACCGTCTGGGTGGGCGCTGTGCCCTACTACTACGCCAACGACGTCTATTACGTGCAAGGCCCGCAGGGCTATGCCGTCGTCGCGCCGCCACCGAGCAACGTGATTGTAGAGCAGCCCCCTCCCAGCAACGTCGCACAGGTGCCACAAGATCAACTGTTCATCTATCCGCGTCAAGGTCAAAGCGAGCAACAACAGGCAGCCGATCGCTACGAGTGTCATCGCTGGGCTGTGAGCCAGACCGGCTACGATCCAACGCTTTCGCCTGGAGGGGCTCCAGCACAGAAGCACGCGGAGTATCAACGGGCGATGGGCGCGTGCCTCGACGGGCGTGGCTATACCGTGAAGTAACCGCTGCGCAGGGAGCTCGTCCAGGCGGTCTGCTCAACGGCGGGTCGCGGTCAGTTAAGTCTGTCGTCGGGAAGCGCATCGGTTGTTTGTCGTTACTCGCTGTTCTTGGTACTCTGGTCCGTCGACAGTGAGGAGCCTATGAAGATCGCGACGGATGTGACCAAACTTATCGGCAATACGCCGCTCGTGCGCATCAATCGGCTCTCCGCCGGCTGCGTAGCCGAGGTGACAGCCAAGCTGGAGTACCAGAATCCGGCGCACAGCGTGAAAGACCGGATCGGGTTGTCGATGGTCGAGGCGGCCGAGAAGGCCGGCCTCATCAAACCCGACACCATCATTCTTGAACCCACGAGTGGCAACACCGGTATCGGGCTCGCGATGGTGTGCGCACAGCGGGGCTACAAGTGTACGCTGGTGATGCCCGACACCATGAGCAAAGAGCGCCGCGCATTGCTGCGTGCGTATGGCGCGGAGCTCGTTCTCACGCCGGGTGTGGAGCGCATGCCGGGCGCGATCAAGAAGGCCGCGGAAATGGCTGCTGCCGACCGGCGCTATTTCATCCCGGATCAGTTTCGCAATCCCGCCAATCCCGAGGTCCACCGTCGCACCACGGCCGAGGAGATCTGGCGCGACACGCAGGGCAAAGCCGATATTCTGGTTTCGGGGATCGGCACCGG
>JBGPPC010000208.1:0-8445 GCA_041488355.1 Gammaproteobacteria bacterium | reverse complement strand
TCGATCCTGTTCGAGTTCGTGCGCAACTATGCGTTCGAAGTGTCGCCCTACACCTGGCAGATGACGCTGGGGATCATTCTGCTGTTGATCATCTTCTTCCTGCCGGGCGGAGTGTGGAGTCTGACTGCGCTGGCGATGCGGCGGGGCAACCGATGAGCGCGCTGCTGGAGACCGTCGGCCTGACGCGGTTTTTCGGGAGTGTGCGCGCCGCGGAAGACCTCAACATGCGCGTGGAGCCGGGCGAAGTGGTCGGCATCATCGGTTCCAATGGTTCCGGCAAGACGACGTTCCTGAACCTCGCCACCGGATACTTGAAACCGGAGCGCGGGCGCATTCTGCTTGCGGGTCGAGATACGACGGCGCTGCCGCCGCGCGCCATCACCCGGCTCGGCGTGGCCCGCTCGTTTCAGATCCCGCAGCTCTACCTCGGTATGACGGTGCTCGAAACCGTGCTGCTTTCGCTTGCAGCTCGTGCCGGCCGGGTCGGCGTGTGGGGGCCGCTCAAGCGCTCGGAATGGACCGACGAGGGTGTGCAGGTGTTGGCGCAGTTCGGCCTCGATCCACACGCCGGGCAGCTCGTCGGCGAGCTGCCCGAAGGCAGCCGGAAGTTGCTCGACATCGCTCTGGCGGTGGCGTTGCGGCCGCGCCTGCTCCTGATGGATGAACCGACAGCGGGAGTCAGCACGGAGGACAAGTTCGAGGTGATGGACACGCTCCTTGGCGTGATCAGCGGCAGCGGGATCACGACCATCTTCGTCGAGCACGATATGGACGTCGTGCTCCGCTACAGCCGGCGCGTTCTGGTTTTCGACCAGGGCCTGGTCATCGCCGAAGGCGAGCCAGCCGCCGTGCTTGCCGATCCCGAAGTGCGCAGAGCGGTGCTGGGCCATGTCTGACTCCGTCTTGAGCCTCGAGGCGGTCAAGGTGTCCATCCAGGGCGCCGACGTGCTGCGGGGCGTCTCGCTCGTCGTTCCATGCGGTGGCCTGGTCGCGCTCGTGGGACGTAACGGTGCGGGGAAGACCACCACGCTCAGGAGCGTGATGGGACTCCTCGCACTGATAGCGGGCAGGATCAGCGTGGACGGCGTCGACCTCGCGCAGATCCCGGCGTTTCGGCGCGCGCAGCTCGGCATCGGTTATATGCCCGAGGACCGGCGGCTGATCGGTCGGCTCACGGTCGCCGACAATCTCTTGCTGCCGGCGTGGTCGGGCGGCGCTGCGAACGCGGCGGGTCGCCTCGAATACATCTACGGGCTCATGCCCGACCTTGCGGCTCTCGCCTCTCGGAAGGCGGCGCAACTCAGCGGCGGACAGCAGAAGATGGCCGCGCTGGCGCGCGCGTTGATGAGCGCCACCAAGCTGCTGCTGCTCGATGAGCCGTTCGAGGGGCTGTCGCCTGGAATGGGCGACAAGCTCGCGGCGACCATCCGCGAAGTGCAACGAACCGGGTTGTCCATCCTGGTCGCCGAGTCCGACGTGAAGCGTGTCGAATTCGTCAAGCAGACCTATACGATCGAGCGGGGCGAGATCGTCCAGGAGGTCGCTGCTTCCTGATGTGTTGGAGCCTCCCCTTCGCCCCCTCCCCCGCGAGCGGGGGAGGGTCGGGGTGGGGGATGCCAGGACCGGGGTGACGGCTCCGGGATGACGTTCGGAGACGCGCCGTTAGTCGATAACCCAAAAATCAGTCGAGAGGGTAGATGAATCCAACCGAGTCCCGCGCTTCATCGAGCGCGGAAACGCCAGCGACACGACTGCGCGACCTCATCGCCGGCTTCGTGCTATCGCGTGCCGTGTACGCTGCCGGCAGCTTCGAGATTGCCGATCTGTTGGCGAAGAGCCCGAGCGATGCGCAAACGCTGGCGCGTGTTTGCGGCGCCGATGCAGGCGCGCTCTACCGGGTGTTGCGAGCTCTCGCGAGCGTGGGTGTGTTTGCGGAGGACGAGAACGGGAAGTTCTCCAACACCCCGATGTCCGAGCTGTTGCGCTCCGATGTTGCTGGATCGCTGCGGGCCCTGTCTCTGATGTATGGCGACGACGATATATGGGCAGCCTGGGGTCTGATCCTGAATAGCGTGCGAACCGGTGACGCTGGCTTGAACCAAGTCGTCGGCATGCACGCGTTCGACCACTACGCGCGCCACCCGGAGAAGGCGAAGGTGTTCGACCAGGCTATGGTCAGCTCCTCCAGTCTGGTCAACCGCGCGCTCACGGAGGCGTACGATTTTTCTCAGTTCGGCCGGATCGTGGACGTGGCCGGCGGCTACGGCAGCACATTGTGCGCTGTGCTCAAAGCTACACCGGGTTTGCGCGGCGTCCTGTACGACATGCCGCACGTGATCGAGAACGCGAAAGCGCGCATCGCCGATCAAGAGGTCGCAGATCGCTGTGAGCTCGCCGCGGGCAACATGTTCGATTCCGTGCCGGCGGGCGCCGACGCATATTTCATGAAGCACATCCTGCACGACTGGGACGACGTGGCTTGCGGCAAGATCCTAGCGGCTATCCGTGCCGCGATACCGCCGCACGGCCGTTTACTTGTGTCCGAAAAGTTGATCCAGCCCGGCCCGACCGGATACTACGGAAAGATCACAGATCTGGTCATGCTCGTGCACAACCAAGGAGGTCGGGAGCGGACCGAAGCCGAGTACCGCGATCTGTTCGCGCGCGCCGGGTTCAAGCTGATCCGGATTGTGCCTACCGTCGCAGATCACAGCCTGCTCGAGGCGATGAGGGCCTGAGCGTGCAGACGTGCCTTGCCTTGCGCTCGACTTGACCAACGAGGTGATGCGATGAATGGCCTCGCAGCGGTGGTAGCAGTGGTAGCCTGGATGGAGCCGCTTTGTGGCGGAATCCGGGGAAGCTGTGTTTTTGGCCCTAAGTGGCGCTTCGCCTTACCCGGGCTACTTCTGATCGCAACCGACTTGAGCTGATTGAGCTACGCGCACCGAGTGGCCTGGAAGCCGCCTTCAAGATGGCCAAGCTGAAAAAGGCGGGCGCGGTCTTGTTGCCGATCTCCCCCATCTCCTACGAACACCGTGCCCGTATCGCAGCGCTCGCCCTTGACGCGAGACTGCCCACCATGTCCTCCTTCAATCAAATCGTCGAAGCTGGGGGCCTGATCTCGTACGGCGCGGACGTCTTCGATAATTGGAAGCGCACGGCCTACTATGTCGACCGGCTGCTGAAGGGAGCCAGGCCCAGCGACCTTCCTGTAGAGCAGGTTTCGAAGTTCAAACTGGCGATCAACCTGAAGACCGCAAAAGCCCTCGGCATCACCATCCCCGAGTCGATTCTGCTGCGCGCCGATGAGGTGATCCGATGACCGCCCTGCGGCGAGCGGTAGGTTGGGTTTGGATGGGGCCGCTTTACGGCGAAAACCGCTACACCGCCCCGCCGTAGAGGTTTCCAGGCACGACCAATCTGGCGCAGAACTGTTCTTGGCCCGTCACAAACGAGGTGATTCCGTGGTAGCGCCGGGAGAGCTCGGTGCGTAAATCGCGCACGCCGGGATCTGTGCAGGGGGTACTGGGCAACGGGATCCCTGCCGCGATACGAGCTTATCTAATCACCTCGTCCGCTCTGACAGAAACCGAGTCCGGAACCGCGAAGCCCAGCGCCCTGATGGTTTTCGAGTTGACGATGAGATTGAACTTTGCAGGTCGCTCCACGGGCAGGTCCGCTGGTCTTGCGCCGCTCAAGACCTTCGCCACGAGTATGGCAAGGCGCTCGAGCGCGTTCGCCAGATCAGGACCGTAGGTAAGAGCACCGCCGGATTCGGCGAATTGAGGTGCCATCGACGTCGCAACCAGCCGGTGCTTCATCGCCAGCTCGGCGAGTTGCGCGCTATGACCCCAAGTCATCGGCGAGGGCAGGATGATCAGGGCTTGCTCACGTTTGCCCAAGGCAGAAAAAGCGCCGACGAAGTCGCCTGACTTGCGCACCTCGATAACCTGGAGCGTTACTCCGAAGTTCCGGGCAGCCGCGCGAAGCGCTTGCAGGTGGTTTGCACCCGGGCTCGGATCCCATAACACCGCTACCCGCGACAACCCCGGTACGATGGCCTTCAGCAGCTCCAGCCACTTGGCCGCGAACCCAGGCGCGTCGAGGAAGATCCCCGTCAGATTCCTGCCCGGCCTCCCATAGCTCTCGACATAGCCTGCGGCGACGGGATCGTTAGTGAAATCGAGCGCTACGATCGGGATCGTGCGGGTTGCCGCATACGCGGCACGCGTTGCCGGTGCGCTGTCGGCGCACAACACATCGACCTTGAGCGTGACCAGCTCGGCGGCGGCATCTGCAAATTGCGGCGGGTCGCCGCTCGCTTTGCGGAATTCGAGCGAGAGATTTTTCTTTTCACTCCAGCCGTACCCGGCAAGTATCCGGCGGAGCGGTGCACCAGTTTGTCCGCCCGATTCGTCGGAGGCCCCGGTAACGTCAAACGTAAGGACCCCGACGCGTGCCCTCGCCGCCTGTCCCCAGCTTTGTCCGCTCCATCCCGGAACGGTCAAGAAAGTCAACGCAAGCACCGCTGCAGCTCGACCCCGCATCCCCCTCACCTCGATAGCCCGGCGTCAGCGTCGCCCCTTCCGACGGTGGAAATAGTACAGAAACTGGGCGCTAGCGTCATAGTCGTGCGACGATCTGGCCGAGGCTACGCGTCGTTACGACGCTCACCCTGGCGAGGCAGCAAAAATGCGCGACAACGCATCGAGCTTTGCGTTCTCGTTGTCCAGCATATCGGCCATGGATGTGGCCCATCGCCACTCGCCCAGCGCTGCCGCGATTGCGACAGCTCGCACCAGATCTGGATCGGAGACAGCTTTTGCTCCGGAGCTTTTTCGCATCGCACCTATCGCCTCCAGCGAGACTCGTGCCTGAGCGCGGTCGCCTACCTGCAAAGCAGTCTCCGCGAGCGCGACTTCGGCGTGCGCCTTTGCCGCCTCAGCGCTGATGCCGTCGATTTCCTTCGCTGCTCTGCTCAACAGCGTGCGAGCCTGCACCGGATCGCCCAGCCTCTTTGCGGTCTCAGCGAGAGTCAGAAAGAGAGCCGCTAGCTCTGCTTCGCCTCGGCCGGTTTCCGCAACTCGGATCACACCGTCCACGACAGCGCGCGTCTGCTCGGGATCACCGAGCTTTGCTGCAGCCTGCGCCACGCTGATCAGAACCCGAGGTCTCAGCGAGGGATCTGCGACCTTGTCAGTCTCCTGCAGGACCCGAAGCAGCAGAGCGCTCGCCTGGCCGGGATCGCTGAGCTTCGCAGCAGCGCCCGCGACGCTCTCCAGCACCCGGATTCTGGCGAAATCGGTATCTACGATGTCCCCGGTACGCAGTCCGCGCTCCGTCAGATCTCGCGCCTGCGCGGCGTTTCCGAGCTTGACCTCGGCCTCGACTAGCGCGATCAGGAGCCACCTCACTTTGGTGAACTCGGCACTGATCTTGTCTGCCGTCCGGACAACCACCGTCAACACCGCGTGTCCCTCAGCAGGGTCGCCGAGCGCCGCCGCTGCTCCCGAGACGCTGGCAAGCACGCGTGCCTTCCCGAGATCGTTCCCGATGTTATCCGTTGCCGCAATGATGCCTTCCAGAACTGCACGCCCCTGCGCGGGATCGCCTAGTTTGGTGGCGCCCTGGGCGACTACACCAAGGACGGCGGCCTTGGCCAAGTCGTCGTCCATCTTGTCCGCGGCCTGCACCGCGCGAACCAGAAGACCGCGCCCCTGTGCAGCATCGCCAAGCTTGGCAGCCGCAGCCGCAAGGCGGGTGAGGACCAGCGCCTTCGTCGCATCGTCGGTGATCCTGTCTGCTGCACCCAGGGCTTCGTTGAGCAAGGTATGCCCCTGCCCAGTATCGCCTAACTTGGCCGCTGTCTCCGCCAGGCTGGCAAGGACGCGCGCTTTCGACGCGTCGTCGGAGATCCTGCCGGCTGAAACTAGCGCTCGCGTGAGCAGGTCGTTTACCTGGACCCCCTCGCCGAGCTTTGCGGCAGCGGTGGCGCAGACGGCGAGAACCCGTGCCTTGGCCGCGTCGTTCTCGATCTTGTCGGCCGCGCTCGCTACCCCGCCCAGCGCTGTGCGTGCCTGGTTCTGATCCTCGCCTGTCTTCTCGAGTATTGCGACCAAAGCATTGGCCCTGCTTTGCTCGTTGCTGATCTTGGCTGCGAACTGGAGACCAAACTCCCAATCTCCCGCAGCGAGAATGGCCTGAACGGCTTGCGGTGGCGCCTCGAGGCTCTTCTCCGCTGGCGGTCCCACGGCCTGCGCCAGAACCAGGAGCTCACGTTCGAGGCCAGCGACTTGATCCTCGGGAGCGGCCCCCAAACCGCGTCCGGACGGAACGACCCACAGCAACGCTGCGATCGCGATGCTCAGCGCGCGCAGCAGTTTCGCTTGCGTGTTCATGCTGACATTGCAAGTATGCCGGTCAACGTTCCCGGACTGTGACTGCGAGAGCTACGGGCAGCGTGACCGGAAACAGACAGTGGCTGTCGTCGCAAGCTTGGTAGCGCAGACCCCCCTTCAGCGTGACCGTCTGGCCGGCCGTGGCGTCGCGTGCAACCTCGAGCGGGAAGGCGATGGCAAAGCTGCCGTCGTAGACGACCAAGTCCTGGTCGTCGCCCGGGAGCCGCAGGCGCTTTGCGGTCGGGTAGAGGGGTTCTCCCACGGATATGTCTTTTGCCCCATCGATCTTCAGCGTGATCGGGATCAAGCTCGGGTTTTCCACGGGATTTGCCTGCACGTGGTAGCCGAGCTTGACGACGACCTGGAGGACGACCCGCGTGCTTGCTCCTGGCTGCAATTCCACGCCGGAGGGTGGCAGGACCCTCACAACATCGATTGCGAACGCGCTGGCGGGTAAGCCGCCGAGCGCTGAGAGAACCGCGAGCGCCGCGAGACGCCAAGACATCTATTGCTCTGGCAGCAGTCCGTCCAACATCGCCCGTAGCTTAATCAGCCTGGCGTCGAAACTGGCGACGTCCTCGTTGAGCGCGAGAAAGCGGATCGTGCCCTCGGGGTCGATGATCATGAAAGAGGCGATCATCACTTCCTCGCGCTTGAGGTCGGGCACGAAGTCCGGCGGCGGAGCGTAACTGGACGTCACCGCTCCGTTGCTATCGAGGAGAACCGGGCAGGTGAGCTTTTGCTTCGATACCCAACCGGAGACGATATCGGGCTTTTCCGAAACGTCGACGATGAACGCCTTGACGCCTCGCTTGCCATACTCCTGGTTGAGTTTTTCGAAGTGCGGCGCTGCGGCGTTGCAGAACGGGCACCAGGTCGTCATGAAGCTAACCACCACCCACTTCCCTTTGAGGTCCGCCGAGCGGTAGACGTTGCCGTCCAACGCCTCGAGCTGGAACTCCGGAGCGGGCTCGCCGATGCGATAGGTCCACCCGGTGGCCGCCGGCGCAGAGCATGCGAGGAGCATCGCGAACAGGAACAGGGCGCAGTGGGCAGCGCGCGACATACGAGCCTCCTATTCCACGCGCACAGCGGCCGGCGGGCCGCCGTGCGTACGCAACAAAAAGTCGAACGGTTGCTTGATCAACCCGCGAAAACGTAGACGCAGCCGCGGGACACGCCGCCGTTGCAGGCCACCACGCCGGAGGGGACGATCTGGATCCCGGGGAACACCGCTTCGGTCCAGTCCTTTTTCACGTCATCGTGCTTCAGGCCCATCTTCTGGGCAACCATGCCGCTATAGAACGTGATAGCGAGGTTGCACACGGCGACCTTCATGTTCGGCCGCGCGATGAGTTTCTGGAGAGCGGCGTCCGGGACCGGGATGCCCCCCGGTTTGAGGTAGAACGGGTTGCGGACAGCGGGCGCTTTGGTGTCCGGATCTTCGATCTTGAACACTTCGCCCAGCTTATATTTAGCCCATGCCGAGTCGTTGAACGCCAAGGGCAGGGCGTCATGGCGCAGGACCATCACCACTCCAAGATGGCTCTCGGGCACGCCGTACGCTTGCGCGCCGGTCGTGAAAAACGCCCACGACCAGACCAGTCCCATCCCTCCGTTGACTTCAGGCATGTCATAGAGCTGCTTGTGCGTGCCGGAGATGCTGTCGAGCCAGCGCGTGAAGTCGGTGCTCGGGTTGTCCGATGCGGCTACCGCACCCGCAACGGGTACCATAGCGCCAAGGCCCGCTGCCGCTGCGGTAGCTGCCAGACCCAAAAAATTGCGGCGGTTCCCCTGAAGTTTTGCGTCATCCATTTCAGTCTCCTGAAGGTTTCTGATATGAAGTCTCCCGCAGATGGCTCGAATGCACACCTCTGCGGAAAGCGACCGGATCCCCTGAACCGGCATCTTACAGCCTATGCTCCGCTGGCCGGAGCGTCAACGGTCTTGTGCAGTGCCCTACAAGCGACAGAACCGTGGTTCAATGCCGGGCGGATAATCCTTCCTCCCGGTCGACGAACCGGGGATCATCGCAAAGATCTTCATC
>JBGPPC010000207.1:0-8445 GCA_041488355.1 Gammaproteobacteria bacterium | reverse complement strand
GCGACCGTTTGGCGCGGTGCGTACAACAGCATCGCGGCAGGAATCAGCAATACATAACAGACCGCTCCGACCGCCAACGTCGCGTTGATTCCCAAAGCGATGCTCATCGCAACAGCGAGCACCGACGCGAGCACCCCTGCAGCCCCATTGATTCCCCAGAACCAGGGCGTAGGCCGCCGGTCGACCGCGGAGATCAAACGCATGCCGGTGGGGAAAGCGAACCCCATCAAAACGCCTGCGGGCGCAATGACCGCCACGCACGCCATCGCTCGCACGAGCAGTACGGCGCTATCGAGGCCGAGCAGCAGGTCGGGCAACCAATAGCGCATCGAGAAGATGTAGAGGCTGGTGAGCGCCCCCCAAGTCACGAACTTCCACCGGCTGTCCAGGACCAGCTTGTCGGAGAGCAGGCTGCCGACACCGCTTGCGAGAATCAGAGTGAAGAGCGAAACGCTAAGCGAGTAGACGGGATGTCCGAGAAAGACGCTCATGCGTTGCAGCAGTGCGATCTCCACCGTGATGAATCCAATACCGATCAGCAGGAAGTAGATCGTGCCACCCAGCACGAGCCTTTGCCCCACGTCTCTGACGGCGGAGCGCAATGGAATGACGATGCTCCCCACAACCAGCACGAGAGATATGAGGAACAGGATCAGCAAGGTGGCCGTGGCCACGAGATTGCCCGCCCTCACACCACCTAGCACCTTGACCCCCATCAAGCCTTTGGCCATCGAGAGCGCCTCGAACGGCTTGTTCATCGGCAGTTGATTGAAGAAGAACGGCCGATCGTCCGTCGGAGGTGTCAGGTCGAACGCCTGACGCGAGGTGTACGCTTCGAGCTCCTCGCGGTCCTTGACGCGCGCGATTGTGCGCAGCGCCTCCGACTCCGGCTGCATGGCGGGGGCGACCAGTTCCCGATACTGATAGTGGGCTGCGGCCCCTCGCAATGTGGCGAGGTCGGCTGCGGAGAAAGGCTCGCGCGCTACGATGATCGTAGCGATGCTTCCGGTCGCCGCCAGAAAGATGTGGCGTTCGGGCGCGGCCGCGCCCATCTCCATGAGCGCGGCGACCGCCAGGCTCAGCGTGCGACCTGTCTCGCTCGGGTCTTTCGCGTTGTACCAGCGGCTGACCGTGAACACGCCCTTTTTGCTGAGCCGGCCCAGGAAGATTTTCCAGGCTTCCACGGTGTACAAACCGTTCTCGCTGAGTGAGAACGCGCCCGCTCCGGTCGCCGCCCAGGTGTCGATCAAGCTCATCTGGATCAGGTCGAACGTTGCATGAGTCCGGGCGAACCAACTGCGTCCCTCGTCGACGACCAGCTTGACGCCTTCGAGCTTATCGAGGTTCACGAAGTCGGCGAAATCGGGCGTCCGCGTCAAGAGCCGGACAAACGTCGGATTGATCTCGACTCCAGTGATCTCGTGCGATCCGAAGACCGCAGCGGAGAGGATGTCGCGCCCGCCTCCGATCCCGATCACAGCCGTCCGCTCGCGACCAGGCAGGTGGTAGGCGAGCGTGGTGATGTCGTACTTCAGGAACCCGACCTCTTCCAGGTTTCCGCTGAAGCGATAGGCGATGGTCCCCGCGTCACCGTCGATATTCAACCAGCGCTGCGTCACTTGCATTCCCTGCGGCGAAAAACGCGGAGACGGACCCCACATGCTCGGCCTACCAGTCTCCGTGGGGTACACCGCCACCCGAGAGAACGTGTTCCATTTCCGAAAGATGTGAGAGGTCCCGTCCTCGAACAAGCCTTTGACCACCAGCGGCTGTATTCCGTAGTAGCTCAGTCCGTTGAGCGCCGCGGCTGCGGCCAGGATGCCGAGGACAGCACCGCGATGCTTGAAGATTCCATCGAAAAGCGGTCGTGGAGTTGGTGCGGTCCCCAAGCCAGAGTCGGCGAAGAGAACCGCGCCCGCTGCGGCGATCGTCGCGATCCAGAGGACCGCGGAGGGCCCATCGGTGATATTTAGAAAGAACAGAACCCCCAGACAACCCGTAGCGGCACCGAGTAGATCTACTCCATACACTCGCCCGATCGGGAACGGGCTGCGGGTCAACGCCAGACTCACGACCACCCCGGAAAAGAAAAATGGGATCGCGATGCACAGCGCGAGTTCCATCCAGGTCCAGAGCGCGCTCACCGACCAGACCACCATAGGCGCCAGCGTCATCTGAACGATCAGGCTCACCGCGATGCTCACTGCGAAGGCGGTGCTGTAATGGGAAAGATCGTACGATAGGGTTCCTTCGGTAAAGCGGTCCCGCCGAAGATAGAGCCAAACGGCCCCTGCGGTCAGCCCGAACATGGCCATGCTGATGGCGAAGAACGCCAGGTGATACCAGGAAACAACAGACAGGATTCTGGTCTGCACCACCTGCAACATCAATGTGCATGCGGTGACCAGGAACAGTCCTGCGTAGAACTTCAGCGGCGACAAGGGCGGGGACTCCAATGCGGGCAAATTTCAGAGGTGCGCGGAGTAAAACGGCATAGCTGACGTCAACTTGAGAACTTCCCGCGCTTATTGCGCGGATCCGAACGCCCAGCACATGTCGGACACGCTCGACCTCGGTGCTGCCGGACTCGACGACGACCGCCCATGGCAGCGTTTCCGCAATTGCCTTGAGCCACTCCAGGGGCGAGAATGGCACTGGATACAACACACTTCCGGTGAGCCCGTATTGCGATGTGGCAAGAATCCCGCGAGAGTATTCGGTCGGAGAACGGGGTACAGAGCAAAAGAGCGTCGCGCCGGAGAGACGAGCTTTTGCTTTCCCGGTACTGCGCTTCCAACGCCACCCGTCGTGTGTATCGAACCGTGCATGAACCATGAGCGAGGCGCGCGACGCAGCACCTGTAGTCATCGCCGGCGGCGGAATCGGCGGTCTCGCCTGCGCGCTGGGGCTGGCGACTGCTGGCTTTCGCACTGTCGTGCTCGAGCAGGCGCAGGAGTTCGGCGAGGTCGGGGCGGGGATCCAGCTGGCGCCTAATGCCTGGTCGGCGCTCGACGCGCTCGGCGTAGGCGAGCTCGTGAAGAGGGAAGCCGTGTTGATCGAGCGGCTTCTGATGATGGATGGACTCTCGGGCGAGACGGTGATCGAGATTCCGGTCGATGAACGTTTCCGGCAGCGCTACGGCAACCCCTACGCGGTGACGCATCGCGCAGATATCCACGGATCGCTATTGGATGCATGCAAGGCACGGCCGGATTTGATCGAGTTGCGGACCCACAGCCGGGCGACTGGATTTCAGATCGACGATCGCGGCGTGATCGTGGAGCTTGCAAGCCAGGGGCGTCTTGTGGCTTCGGGCCTGATCGGCGCGGACGGCTGGAACTCCGCTGTGCGCAAACAGATCGTCGGCGACGGCGAGCCCCCGATTTCGGGGCACGTGTGCTATCGCGCAGTGCTTGCGGCAGGAGACATGCCGAACGACCTCCGTTGGCCTGCGGCTACCTTGTGGGCCGCGCCGAACACACACATCGTGCACTACCCTCTGCGTGGCTGGAAGCTCTTCAATGTCGTCGCGACCGTCGTGCGCGAGGACGCGGGAAGCGGGCACAACGAGGAAGCGCCGCCGGAAGAGGTGCTGCACCTATTCGC
Organism: Gammaproteobacteria bacterium; assembly: GCA_041488355.1. Classification (GTDB taxonomy): domain Bacteria; phylum Pseudomonadota; class Gammaproteobacteria; order Burkholderiales; family SHXO01; genus SHXO01. The sequence continues at coordinate 4,839 of JBGPPC010000207.1, read as the reverse complement.
CCACAACTGCGGCAAGCCGATGAGCATTCTGCGCGTGCCCAAGACCTTCCAGAGATGGATGCTGCGCTTCCGTCGCCCCGTGGACAACTGGACGCAGGGTCCGGTCACGTTGCTCGGCGACGCCGCCCACTTAATGCTGCAGTACTTCGCCCAGGGCGCCGCGATGGCACTGGAGGACGCGGTGTGCCTTGCTGCATGCGCGCGCGAGACCGATCGCGATTTCCCCGCCGCGTTCCAGCGCTACCAAAGTCTTCGCCTGCTACGCGCTTCGCGCGTGCAAATCTCCTCGGGCCTGCTGGGTCTGCTGTTCCACGCCTCCGGCGTGGAACGCCTGGTGCGCAATGAGATCTACAAGGGCCGGTCAGCGGAGCGCTACTACGACGCGCTCGATTGGATCTTTTCAGCGCCAGACTATGTGCGAGGTTTTCGCTGATCATTGGCGTCACCTGTGTCATTGCGGTCACGTATCGGTCATGGCCACTTACGCTCGCTGCCGTTGCACTCATCGGGCCCCAACAGCACTGCTCTGGGTGCTGCCTGCGGTAACGGCCTTAGAGCGGCTATGACTGACGCAACCGTTATCTTGTATGTCGACTATCGCAGCCCGTACTCCTATCTGGCGAAGGAAGACGCATATCGGCTGGAAGACGACTTCCGGGTGCGGATTGATTGGTATCCGTACGGAATCGACATCGAAAGTGTCTATGGCGCTGTCGAGCAGCGGACGGAGCGCGAGTGGAGCAAGGTTCGTTACTTGTACATGGATGTTCGCCGGTTGGCGAATAGACGAGGGCTCATCATCAAGGGAACGCGAAAGATCTACGACCCGACACTTGCCTCCCTGGGGATGCTGTACGCCAAGAGCCTGGGAGTCCTGCGACAGTACCACGACTGCCTGCTGTCAAAGTTCTGGACGCACGAGGCCGAGATCGACCGCAGCGAAGACATCGAATCGGCGCTGGTCACAGCCGGAGCCACAGCTGAGGGCTTTCGAGCGTTCGCTGGCGGCGAAGGCCCGCCGCAACTCCGCCGCGTCTATGAAGCGGCGGAAGCTCAAGGCGTTTTCGGGGCTCCGACTTTCATCTTCCGCGGAGAGCTGTTCTGGGGCACGGACCGCATTGCCTTGCTGCGTGACCGTCTTGCGGCCGCAGCACTGGACCGCACCACGACCATGTGATCACGAACGAGCAGATCTACGAAGGTACGAGCGAGGTCCAGCGCACGCTGATCCTGCGCAGCCTGTTCTGAGGGCCTGGCGGTAGCGCGATCCGATACGATACTATCCCCGAAGTGTCATGGCGGCGAACCTGGCTGCCGTAGCCGCTCCAATGCCAACTTGAAGCGACCCAAATGAAAATTGCATTCATCGGGCTCGGCCACATGGGCGCGCCGATGGCGAACAACCTCCGAAAAGCCGGTCACGAGCTCGTGGTGTTCGACATCCAGAAAGAGGCGGTGCGCCAGCTTGTGGCTGTGGGCGCTGGCGCTGCAGCGTCTCCACGAGAGGCTGCGTCGAGAGGCGAAATGGTCGTCACCATGCTGCCTTCGTCGCCGCACGTGCGAGCCGTCTATGCCGGGGAAAATGGTGTGCTGTCCGGCGTTCGGCGTGCTGTGCCTCTGGTGGATTCGAGCACCATCGATCCGCATACCGCCCGCGAGGTTGCTCAGGCTGCGGGCAGGCAGGGCAATCCGATGGCGGACGCACCGGTCTCGGGTGGGGTAGGCGGCGCGGAAGCCGCCACGCTGACCTTCATGGTGGGGGCTTCGAAGGGACTGTTCGAAGCTATTGAGCCGGTCCTCGCCCAGATGGGAAAGAACGTCGTCCATTGTGGCGAGTCCGGCAACGGGCAGGTCGCGAAGATTTGCAACAACCTGCTGCTGGCGATCAGCATGATCGGCGTCGCGGAAGCGATGACCTTGGGGACGGCTCTGGGCATCGAACCGAAGGTCTTAGCCGGAATCGTCAACACGTCGAGCGGACGCTGCTGGAGCTCAGACACGTATAACCCGTACCCGGGCGTAATGGAGAACGTGCCGGCCGCCCGCGGCTACACAGGCGGATTCGGCGCCGATCTCATGCTCAAGGATCTCGGACTGGCTATGGATGCAGCCAAGCAAGCGAACCAGTCCGTGGTACTGGGCCAGGTGGCGCAACAGCTCTATCAGGCGATGAGCGCTCGGGGTGACGGCAGCAAGGATTTCTCAGCCATCATCAATTTGTATCGAAAACCCTGAGGACACCCCTTCGATGACGACGATGGACAAGGAGATCTTGTTCGAAGCCCGCAACCAAATCGGGTTTGTTACGCTGAACCGGCCGGCTGTGCTCAATGCGCTTTCGTCTTCGATGATCCTGCAAATGCATGCTCAGTTGCGGCAATGGGCATTGGATGCGTCCATCTACGCAGTGGTGGTCAGAGGTGCAGGGGACAAGGCGTTTTGCGCGGGCGGCGACGTCCGCGCGGTCCACGCGAGCTTCACACCGTCGGGCAGCGCGCATCGCGACTTCTTCGCCTCGGAGTATCGGCTCGATTACTTCATCCATCGTTATCCCAAGCCCTATATCGCGCTGATGGACGGCATCGTCATGGGCGGCGGCATGGGGATCGCCCAGGGGGCCTCGCTCCGAGTGGTCACCGATCGCACGCGCATGGCCATGCCGGAAGTGGGCATCGGATTTTTCCCGGACGTCGGCGCCAGCTATTTCCTTTCCCGCCTGCCGGGTGCGCTGGGTATCTACCTCGGCTTGAGCGGCGCGCAGTTTCGCGCGGCGGATGCACTGTATGCCGGCTTGGCTGACGTATACCTGTCCCACGAGGCCCTCGACACCTTGGACGCCGCTATCGCTACGCTGCGCTGGAGCCGAGACCATTCCGCCGACATCGACGGCGTCGTGCGCGCGCTCGCGACCGTGAAGTTGCCCGCGCCGGCACTAGCGAGCTTGCGACCGGCCATCGACGCGCATTTCTCTAGCTCAAACATCCGGGCCATTCTGCAATCTTTGCAGTCCGAGTCGAGTGCCGCATACCATGATTGGGCAAGGCACACGCTCAAGATGATGGCTGCGCGCTCGCCGCTGATGATGGCGGTCACTGCGCGGCAGCTGGAGCACGGCAGAGCGATGGACCTGCCGGATTGCTTCCGGATGGAGCTCGGCATGGTTCTGCATTGCTTTGAGCAGGGCGACTTCAGGGAAGGCGTGCGGGCATTGCTGGTCGACAAGGACAATGCGCCGCGCTGGAACCCGCCGCGAATCGACGACGTGACGGAAGAGATGATTGCGGCTTTTTTTCTCGATGCCTGGGCCGGTTCAACCCATCCGCTGGCGGACCTGGAGGAAGAGGGAAGAGTCCACGACCCGGCGGCAAAACTCGTGAATCAGGGCTAGCGAGATATCCGGACCATCAATGCAGGTTAGATCCCGGCATCCCGACTCGTCTTAGCAGCCTGATCCGCAAACCGCGCGAGCGTTCGCGGTTTGGTTGTGTGTCTCCTATTCCGCGAGATCAAGATTAGACTGCGCCATGCCCATTTCCAGTCCCGCTCGATCCGGTCCGAACCAGGAACAGTCCCTTCACTCCGTTGCGGCGCACGGAGCGGACATCGCTGCCCAGTGGGTAGATGAGCTCGATCTCGAGACGCTTCGTTTCGTAGTCTCGCCAAAGATGCCCAAACGCGTAGCGCTGGACTTCGGGTGCGGGCTCGGCGTGCAAGGAATCCGGTTCGCCGTGCTCGGCTGCAAGTCCGTCCTCTACGACGTCGTCGACATCGGCGAGCGCATCGAGCGCATCAAGCAAGCCCTTGGTATTCAAAACCTCGAGTTCAGGCAGATCGACCTCCGGCAGGCGACGCCGGAAGACTTCCCCACGGACATTGGGGTGGCCTACTCCCAGCGGTTCATCCACCACCTTCGGTTCGACGAGGCCTCGCACCTGCTGGGGATGTTAGCGGGCCGGCTCTGCGCGAAAGCTCGCCTGTTCGTCTCGGCGTCCGGTCTCGGGAGCGAGCTTGGGGCCGGATACGCTGACTCTGGTGTTGCGGTCGAGCACCGTTTCGCGCCGCTCGCCAGCGAGTTGCAGGCGAAGCACGGGATTCGCGAGGCCGTTTGCCTCTATGCGATCGAGGAGCTCGAGCACCTGGTGCTTGCGCACGGGTTCGGCACGATCCGAACCTGGACCACGCCCTTCGGCAACGTCAAGGGTGTGTTCGAACGTCTCTGAAGAGGGAATGCCGCCGCATTCAGGTCACCTGACGATAGTCCGCGCTGTCTATCGCGTTGTTCCCGGCGGGGCTCAGCGCATCCAGTGCGTGAAGAGCGGCCCGTCAGCACCGTAGACCGGATCGCATTCGGGGAGCGGGACCCGCGCCACGGCATCGGCGCTACGCTGGGAATCCGAAAGCGGTGGCCTGCACATGTCCGGATGCTCGCCCGCCGGGTAAGCCCCCACGATGCCAAGTGCGCCGCGCGAGGAGAGCTTCTTGTGGCCGGTGCCCGCTGGCAGCACGATCACGTCTCCGGGCCGTGCGGTGACCACAACCCCGCCGTCGCCCCCGAACTGCACCGTCACCTCGCCGCTATAGACGCCAAGCGTCTCGTGGGCATTGCTGTGAAAGTGATGGAAAGGGAAGACGCCGTTGCGCCATGCGGCGGGCCAGCGGTTGCGGTCGAACAGGGATTCGAAGGCCGCTGCCGGATCCGCCCCAGCAATCGCGACCGCGCCTGGGTACACCAGCAGCGGCCAGCGCGGGTGATTGGGGATCGCGCCACCCGGGGTGAGGTGGTGAGCGATGACATCGTTCGGCGCCGTTTTCATTGCGTTGGTCCTCCGGGTCCGTAGG
>JBGPPC010000206.1:0-8459 GCA_041488355.1 Gammaproteobacteria bacterium | reverse complement strand
TCGATGTCAACGGGCTGACCCTTTGGCAGGCGCAAACGCGCCTCGACGGCCTGCGGGTTTACGTACTTGAGCCCGGTGGTGTCCACGAGAATCTTCTCGAGTGGTGGCGGCGGCCGGTAGCGTGCGCGCTGCTCGCCGCGCAGCACTCGATACTCGCTCGCAGGCAAGCTGTAGCGCTCCAGCTTCTCGGCGATGGCCCGGGCCGCCTTCTCGCCCAGCGGGATGAGGCTGCGGGCCTGGTCGAAGCTGGTCGAGCCGTATCCCTTGAGATCGGGCTGGATCAAGGCATCGGCGTCGGTGAGCGTGGCGAGCTGCGCGTCGACGTTCTGCTGCATGAGGATATCGATCATCTGCACCGTCACGGTGAGCGCGCTGTCCAGTTGCTCGCGCGTGGCCAGTGGCGACTGGAGGTTGACGGCGATCACCACGTCCGCGCCCATGCCGCGGACCACATCGATGGGCAGGTTGCGCACGAGTCCGCCATCCAGGTACAGCTGCTTCCCGATCTCCGCTGGAACGAAAGCGCCAGGGACCGACATGCTGGCGCGCATGGCGTCGGCCAGATCGCCGCGGTCGAACACCACCATCCGTCCGGTCAGAGCGTTCGTGGCCACCGCCCGGTAGGGGATCTCGAGCTCGTCGAACGTCCTGGCGCCGGCGCCGCCGGCTGCGAGCTTGTCCAGAAAGTAGCCTAGCTGCTGGCCTGCGATGACGCCGCTTGGCAGCGACACGCCACCGCGCCCGATGCCCAGCACCAGCGGCCACAGATTCTCGTCGCTCAGCCGCTTGAGGTAGACGGATTGGTCCTTGCGCGGCGGCAAGTCGCTGAACACTTTGTCCCAGTCCAGCTTCTCCACCAGCCGCGTCATCTCGTCGGACGACATGCCCGAAGCATAGGCTCCTCCCACCAGTGAACCCATGCTGGTGCCGGCGATGTAGTCCACTGGGATATGCAGCTCCTCCAGCACCTTGATGACGCCGATATGGCTGATGCCCTTCGCGCCACCGCCTCCAAGCACGAGGCCGATCTTGGGACGCCGCGTCGGTGGCTGCGCACCATCAGCCGGGTCCGCTGCGAATGCCGGGCCGAAAGCGACGACCAAGCATAGCGAGGCAGCAATGCGGGAGAGGATCAGCTTGCGCAGCACATCCGTTTAACAGCTCGCGTGGGCATTGTCGCCCCGGCCCAGGGGGCCGTGGACGACAACGAGCGCAACGTCACGGCCAACAGGAATGGCCTCGACGACGTTGATCTTTCTATCGTCTCGGCTTCGGGGCGCCCGATGGCGGGTAGACGGGTGGGTAAACCTGCGCAGGGTAGACCGGCTTGTAGGGTTGCGGCGGGTATGTGGCCGGGTAATTGCCCGGGCCGATCGGGTTATCGAGCGACCAGTGCTTGAGGTAGAACTCGACGGGATCGCTGCGAATGAGTACTCTCCCGTCCTTGTCCGTCACCGCCGCCTGCACGGTGTGCGAACCCTGATCCAGTCCGGCCAGCACGATCCCGGGGGGGCTGAAGGCTGCTTCGAGCAAGCTCCCGTCAAGCGTCAGCCTGATCTGATCGCCGCTTCCCGTGCGCAACTCCGGTACCACTCTGAGCGCGATTGTCACGTTGCCGGCGTTATCCCGGATGGTTTCCTCGTTCGTCGGCGCGCTCAACGTCACCGCCGAGTATCTGAAGCGCTCCTCTTCCAGGGACGAGAACGAGCCCGGCTGCCGCAACACCCCTTCGCGGGCGTGCGCCACGCTGGCCGGCGGGCTTGCTGCTATCTTGATCTGCTGAGCTCCTTTGCGCGGCTGATCCGTGTATAGCACGTTGCCTTGCGCATCGACCCACTTGTAGACCTTGTCTGCATGCGCGGCGGTCGATGCGAACAACAACGCGAATATCAGCAAAGTAGGACGCATAGCAAAGCCTCCCCTCGAGCTCCGGCAAGCGAAATGCGTAGGCCTTGGCCTAAAGAACAGCCAGAGTCCCGATCATTCTAGTGCTATGTACAGAGGTCGCGCAAATCCTGCCCGGCCGAGGCTGCACCTGCGGCCCAGTATGGGCCGGGGTGAGGGGCGAACTCGCGTTGGCTCCGAGTCAGCGGTTACGGTCGACCATGACTGGCGCCGAGTCGGCCAACCTGAGAAACCGCTCCTCGCTCACACCGGCACGCGCCGTGAGCTGGCCCCGGTGGTCCAGGGTACGCAACCGGACATCTGTCACCATTTGAGGAGGAACTGGAATTGGAAGACGGCGGCGGGCCCCGGATCCGGGTTGAATGCGGGGTTCCAGACGATTTGCAAGTCGGGCTGCAGCTGGCTCGTGGGCGAGAGTTGCAGAGTATAGAACATCTCGAAGACGTACTCGTTGGTATGCTACACCGTCTTCGTCGTCGCCGAAGGCTGGCTCCACACGAAGCCCACACCGAGTTTCGAACGACAATACGTTTGGAGCTCTGGGATACCGGATGCTCCAAAACTCGAGGGGCTAGGGCTCAGCGAACAGTGCCTCTTATTTTCGTTCCACGACGTGCGAGCGAGCATGCACTCGGCATTAAAGGCCGCGCCGTCCACTCTGAAGGCGGACGGCGCGGGGGTGGCGCGGACTCGCGAGAGGAGCTTACTGACCGGCGTGAGCCGCCATCGCCTTCTCAACCTGCGCCTTCACCGCCTCGAGGTTGAAGCTCGCGCCCTTTTGCATCGGCGGGAACTCGATGATGGTCTGTGCGGCCCTCGCCACCTCCTTCTGCACGAACTGGAACCGCCAGAACTGGTAGACAAACCAGTTGTAATAGGAGATCGAGCCGTTGTCCTTGCCGTTATACATTCCGGTCCGTTCAAACGGGTCCAGACGGATGTTGACCAGGATCGGCCAATCGACCTTCAGAGTCGCGCCAAGCCAGCCGTTGGGCTGGTCGGTAAAGCGGTACTTGAAGTCGTCGATCCGCACTGCCGAGAGCGTGCCCTCGGTGAAGTAGAAGATCTCGTGCCGTGCCGAGGGGCCCTTGCCGGTGATGAGGTCCATCTGGTTGTAGCCGTCCAGGTGCACCTTGTACGTCCGGTCGCCCAGCTGCTTGCCCTTCTTCAGCTCTTCCACGATATTGGAATTGCCAGCCGCCGCGACGAACGTTGGGAACCAGTCCAACCCGGACACGATGCCGTTCTGGATCTTGCCCGCCGGCACCTTGCCCGGCCAGCGCAGGATCATCGGTACCCGGAAGCCGCCTTCGAGCGCCGTGCCCTTGCCGCCGGCGAACGGCGTCTGGCCGCCATCGGGCCAGGTGAAGTTCTCCGCGCCGTTGTCGGTCGTGAAACCGACGATGGTATCGCCGTCGATGCCGTTGTCCTTGACGTACTTCATCACCGCGCCGACGATATCGTCGAGCTGCGCCATGCCGGCCTCTTCTTCGGACCAGTTGTTGTCCGAGTTACGCATCCCGTTGTACTTCGGCGACAGGTGCGTGACAACGTGCATCCGCGTCGGGTTGAGCCACAGGAAAAACGGCTTGCCGTCCTTGCGCGCCTTGTCGACGAACTTGAGCGCGTTGTCCAGGATTTCATCGTCCACGGTCTCCATCCGCTTGGGACAAAGCTCGCCGGCGTCCTCGATCTTCTGCTTGCCGATCTTGCCCCAGCGCGGCTGCACGGTCGGGTCGTCCACATCCGTCGCCCACGAATGCACCATATTCCGCGCGCCGATGGTGGCTTGCAGGGCAGGCGGGTAGGTAGGATGGCAGTGGTCCTCCATCGCGTCGAGGTGATAGAGATAACCGAAGAACTCGTCGAAGCCGTGTACCGTGGGCAGAAACTGATTCAAATCGCCCAGGTGATTCTTGCCGAACTGGCCGGTGGCATAGCCCATCGCCTTGAGTGCCGTCGCGATAGTCGGCGCCTGCGCAGGCATCCCGATCGGCGATCCGGCCTGCCCAACCGTCGTCAGGCCGGTGCGCAGTGGGATCTCGCCGGTGATGAAGTTGGCGCGTCCGGCCGTGCAGCTCGCCTCGGCGTAGTAGTCGGTGAAGCGCATTCCCTCGGACGCCAACCGGTCGAGGTTCGGCGTTCTCATCGCCATGATCCCCTGATTGTAGGCGCCGATGTTGGACCAGCCGATGTCATCGCCCATGATCATGACGATGTTGGGCTGCTTGCCCGATGTTTGCGCGAGCGCCGGCGTGGCCGCGAATATCGCGACTACGAGGCCGGCGATCACCATCGAGAACTTGCCGAGTCGATTCATGTGGTCTCCGAAAATTTGGAAATTAAAGCAATTCCGCGCGAGCTTGCTGGAGGCGCCTGCCGCTGCGGGGTGGCAATAATGCGCAAAAGATCCTGCGTGCAATCGACCCATGGGACGGGAAACCTCGTTTAGATACCCGTGCCAAGGGCCGCTACTGCCTGCCAGCCGATCGGCAGCATCGCAGTATCGACCGACTCAGCCCGTTGAGATATGGGACCTTGGTCGTACAGGAGCAGCTACCACACCGTCACGATGGTCGGCGACGCTCGCAGGCGCTCGTCCGCCGTGACAAGCTTTGCACGCAGTGTCAGTGCGGTCGCAACGATGATGCGGTCAGCCGGATCGCCAGGCGTCGCCTGGTCGAAGCTCCCGGCAAGCTCCGCGATCTCGGCACTCACCGGGTGGAATTCCAGCTCAGGCAGCGCGCGTAGGTCGGCCAGCCATTGGTCGAGTGGCGATCCGAGCTGCAGCCGGCCGCGGCGGACGGCCGTTACGATTTCGAGGACCGAGATCGTGGGGACGATCACCGGACCCCGGCGCAAACTCTGATCGATCGCGCGCTTCGCTCGGACGGAGAGACGGCCGGAGCCCGACACCCACCAGACAAGTACGTGGGTGTCGAGCACGATCACCGGTTCATATCCCACTCGCCCGCATCGACCACCGGCTCGAGCGGACGTTCATAGCGCAGCACACTGCCGCGCAGGCGCGCCCTCGCTGCGGCAACCATGTCGGGCGACGTAGCCGGGGGCGCAAGCTCTGCGACGACCTTACCGCGCGAAGTGACTCTGATCCGCTCGCCACGCTGCACTTTGGCGATATAGCCCGGAAGGTTTTGCCTCAACTCCGTGACATTGACTTCTTTCATCGGGTTCCCCCATCTGTACATTTAAAGTGTACAGATTGATCGCGGCGCAGTCAATTGATGCGCGGCAGCCCGGTCTGATGACAAACAGTGGAATCTTTTTGGGATTCAACTCAACTAAGAGCAGCGCCCGTGCTTAGTCGAGTCTGACTAAGGAGCGTGCCTGAGTCTGACCCCCAAAAACCGCTGCCCCTGTCTTACGTCTCGAATGCGAACACGCGCTTCCAGTCGTTCTTCATGCTGATAACGATCCAGCCTTTGTTCGTCGCCAGATCCTTCGCCGCGTGCCGTGCCCGCAAGCCGAGGAAGGGGCCATAGCGCTCCCTCCCTTGCGAGGCGGGGGAGGGGCGGGGTGGGGGCAACGATTCCACCAAAGCCTCCCAGTACACGCGCGGCTCGCTATCGTCGAACAGTCGTGCCATGGCGATGGCTCGCACGCCCTTGGCCAGCGCGAAGGAATGATCGCCAGCATGAATGACGTAGAGTCGCTGGAGTTTCAGGTCCTCGATCGCGCTATGAGCGGAGCGCGTCATCGCGGGGGCCGCAGTGCGCTACATGGAAATCTCGGTGCCTACAACCGAAATTTCAAGGATCGTGCCGCTTGATGGACATGCGCAGGGTATGCGGCTCGACATCGGCGCGTGCCCAACTCTGCGGACGCGGCCACCATTCGGTTGCTATTTAGGGAAGGAGGACCACCTCGATCAGGCTATGGAGATTCGCTCTCGCCAATCCCGACCAGACGCAGAAGGACCAGCGGCGAGAGCGCATTGTCGACGAGGAATCTCACCATCCGTGGGCGAGGGTCAGCTCTCTCTCGCACCGCTTATGCGGCGAACCACAACGCCTCGCGGATATCCTCGTGCTCGAGATCAGGGTACGCAGCGAGTATCTCGTCTTCGGTCATCCCATCGGCGATCATTCCCACCACGGTTGCCACGGGAATCCGCAAACCACGCAGACATGGAATTCCTCCCATTTGATCGGGATTCACCGTGATGCGGTCGTGCTTCCTGCCCATCTTGATTTCGCTCTAAGTATTCGTCCTCAGCCCGTGAAGCAACACACCGAGGGATCGTATATGGATCCAATCGTAGCACGGCACGTCGAGCGGCACGACGCGCGCTGCACTTAGCATGCTTGATGGGCTGCAAGACGCCCAACATCGACCGGGTTGCGAAGGAAGGCATAACTTCACTCGGCTTGCCCGGAGCCTGAGATATTGAACTGCTGCCGATACTGCCTCACGACGTCCTCCAACCTGTCATAGAAGACATCCGCGCCAAGCAGCTCCCGGAACCGGTAGCGTGTGTTGGTCTTGACGTCCTCCATGACCTCCGCAACGACCAGGCGTATGCCTCTCGCCTTCAACTTCGCGTGAACCGCCCGGAGGGTTTCCGCCGCGGAGTAGTCGATATCGCCCACCGCGGACGCGTCGATGCAGAGCCAGCGCAGGGGCGGCTCCGCGGCGTTCGCGAGAAACGAGATCTCATCCGAGAGCTGCTGGCAATTCGCGTAGTACAAGCTGTGCGTGAAGCGGTAGATGATGAGGCCGGGCACGGCTTGAGCGGCCGTGGCCACTGGCTCCGGTTGCCGGCCGCCGGATGCGCCAGGCACGAGCACCGCGTTCGTCGGTCGATACCCGTACCGGGTATGCTCGATGAGCGATAACGCGATGGCGAGCAGGATCCCCTGTTGGACGCCCACGATGACGACCGTCAGCGCGGTGATCAGTGCCACCCAGAACTCCGATCGCCGTTGCTCGAAGACCCTCCGCATGCCAGCGACATCGATCAGGGCGGCTCCGATCAGAAACACGATGGCCGACAAGGCCGCCTCTGGCATGTACGCCAGCGGTGCGGTCAGGAAGAGCAGGATCAGCAGTACGATCGCCACCGTCACCAGGAGCGACAGTTGGCTGCGACCGCCGGCGCTGTCGACGATTTGCGTCTTCGTCGGGCTGCCGTTGACAACGAAGGTGCCGGACAGGCCGGCGCCAATATTGGCCAGGGCGAGACCGACCAGGTCGGTGTTCTCGCTGAAAGGCTCGTCATAGCGCGTGGCATAGGCGCGCGAGGTCGCCGCGCTCTGTGCCAGGATGACCACGAACATCGCAAACGCCGTCGGAATCAATGTCACCATGACCGGCCAGCTCCAGTCGACTTTGGGCAGACCCAGGTATGGCAGACTACCCGGAACGGTTCCGACCACGTGCACTTGCTTGTCGAGTCCGAACGCCCAACTTGCAACCAGGGCGCCGATTGCCGCGATCAGGGCCCCTGGAATTTTCTTCGAAACCATCTTGAGGCCGACGATGACCACCAGCACGGTGAGCGCGATCATCAGCTCGTAGCCGTTCACCAGTCCAAGATGTTGAAGGTTGTTCCAGAACTTCCCCAGCGTGCCGTGGCCGCCTGGCTCCAGGCCGAGCATGCCGGCGATCTGCCCCAGCGCGACCTGAACGCCGACCCCGGTCAGGAACCCGATTAACACCGTACGCGAGAGAAAGTCGGCGAGGAATCCCACGCGCATGAGGCGTGCCGCAATCAAGAAACCCGCGGCCATCAACGCAAGCACGCCGGCCAACGCCAGGTATTGCTCCGAGCCGGTGGCTGCGATCCCCACGAGAGCGCTGGCAAGGATGGCCGCCGTCGCCGAATCGGCGCCCACCACCAGGTGTCGTGAGGAGCCGAACACGGCGAACAGCGCCGTGGGGATGAGCATGGTGTAGAGACCGGTGATCACCGGTGTGCCGGCGATCTTGGTGTAACCCATCACCTCTGGGACGGCGATTGCGGCAAGCGTGATACCGGCAACGATTTCGGCCGGGATTCGAGCGGCCGTGATCGGCAGCACTCCCTGCAGGATGGGGAAGCGGACGGGCGCGCTGCGATCGTGTGCTGACGTCATGGCGGTATCCGTATTGGGGGAAGCTTCAAGCTCATCAACACCTCGGATGCGTGTAGCACGTCGTCATTTCACGCTGCCGATCTGGGCCGACAGCTCAGCGAGAATCTCGCCGAGGGCTTTGCCATAGCCGCGCACTAGCGCGTCGGGCGAGGCCTTCGGGATGTCCACGCGCCGGCCAATGAAACGCTCCAGCACCACCGTGGGGGTCAGGCCCCTCAGATCTACCAGAGCGAACTGTACCGTCATCACTGCTGTCGGGGGGCGACCCGGTCGAAAGTCCCCATACAGTGCGGTGACCACCGCGTCCAGGACATAAGGCGCGGAGGCCGCGCCTCCTGGCTGGGTGACCGTCTTGAACGGCCCCGCGCGGTCGAGCCATTCGGCCATGCGCCCCCCCAGCATGGGGCCGGGCTCGGCGATGAAAGCGTTGTAAAAATCGGACGTGAACTGTACGTCGTC
>JBGPPC010000205.1:0-8461 GCA_041488355.1 Gammaproteobacteria bacterium | reverse complement strand
TGCGGTGATGGATATCGCCGCAGCGCAGTGGCGCTTTCGCCGCCTCGGGAAATTGACCCGGATCGACTTGCGACTGCGTCCCGGCATCGATGTTTCGGCGTTCCAGCAACGGCTGCAACGAGTGCTGCCCGCCGGCGTGTACGTCCAGCGGCCGCAGTCGACGGTCGAGTCGAACCTGCGCCTGACACGGGCCTATCGCACAAACCTCAACGTGCTCGCGCTGGTAGCGTTGTTCACGGGCACTCTGCTGGTGTTCTCCACGCAGTCTCTTTCTGTCCTGCGCAGGCGCCCCGAACTGGCGCTGATGCGCGTGCTCGGGGTGACGCGCAGCCGGCTGTTGCGGATGCTTGCGGGCGAGAGCGTTCTGGTTGGCACCGTCGGAGCGCTGCTCGGCGTGCTCGCGGGGCACCTTCTAGCCGTGGCGACGGTGGCAACGATGGGGTCCGATCTCGGCGCGGGATTCTTTACCGGGGTGAAGCCGCAGATCCAGCTGGACGTCATTGCGTTGCTGGCGTTCTTCGGAGCCGGAATCCTCGCCGCACTCGTAGGCGGCCTGGTACCCGCGCTCGAGGCAGTCCGTGCGCAACCTGCACCGGCGCTCAAGGCCGGCGACGAGCAGCTCTCCTATGCTCGGATCCAGTCCCCGCGCTTGGGCCTGCTGCTGATAGCGGGCGGTGGGATCGCAACTCAGCTTCCCGCCGTTGACGGTTTGCCGCTGTTCGGCTACGGCGCCGTTGCGCTGTTGCTGGTCGGTGCGGTCGTGCTCGTACCATGGGTTTCGGTGCGCGTATTTGCGTGGTTGCCGCTGCCGCGCAGTGTCCCCGGGGCATTGGCGCTCGCGCAGTTGCGCGCCGCCTCCGCACAAACCGGCATAGGACTTGCCGCCGTCGTCGCCGCGGTCGGTCTGATGGTATCCATGGCGATCATGGTGGCTTCGTTCCGAGACTCTCTGGACACGTGGCTGCATCGTATGCTGCCAGCGGATCTCTACCTGCGTGCGGGTGCAGGAAGCGATAGCGGCTTTCTGGATGAATCCGCACAGCACGCCATCGCGGGGCTAGCCGGCGTGCGGCGCGTCGAATTTCTGCGGGCACAGCAAGTGGTGCTCGATCCTTCGTTGCCGAGAGTCACTCTACTGGCCCGCGATCTGGATGCCGTGCGGGCCGAGGCCGTGTTGCCGCTAGTAACACCTGCGATCCGCCCAGGTCCAGTCGATCCCCCTGCGGTTTGGATTACGGAGCCAGTTGCGGATCTTTATCGGTTGCACCCGGGCGCGCGCGTCGAGGTGCCGCTGGCAGGGCGCAATGTCGCCTTTACCGTTGCGGGTACCTGGCGCGACTATGCGCGGCAAAGCGGAGCCTTGTTGATCGACAGAGCCGTGTACATCCAGCTGACCGGGGATCGTCTGGCGACCGACGCGGGGTTGTGGCTGGCTCCGGGTGTGGCGAGCGGGGATGTGGAGACCGAGCTGCGAGACGCGCTGGCGGGTGCCAATCGCATCGAGCTGTCCCCGCCGGGTGAGATTCGGCAGCTCTCACTGTCGATCTTCGATCGAACCTTTGCTGTCACCTACGTTCTGGAGGTGTGCGTCATCCTGATTGGGTTGTTCGGCTTGTCTGCGGCTGTGGCCGGCCAGGTGGCCGCGCGCCGCCGCGAGTTCGGAATGCTTCGCCACATCGGCATGACCCGGCGGCAGATCGGCGCCATGCTCGCTTCCGAGGGTCTGCTCTCCGCCGCGCTAGGTCTTTGCGTTGGCTTGATTCCCGGGTGGCTGATCGGCCTGATTCTGATCCACGTGATCAATCGCCAGTCCTTCCATTGGAGCATGGACTTGCACATCCCGTGGGAAATGCTCGCGGCCCTCGCCCTCGCGCTACTCCTGCTGGCGACGCTGACGGCAGCGCTCAGTGGACGCCATGCCATGGGAACCGACGTCGTGAGGGCGGTGAGAGAAGATTGGTGACGCGGGTGGCACCCCCGTGGCTGCGCTACACTGTATCGGCAACCACCGGAGGGGAGACGAGAATGCACAAATCGATACTGGCCGCGGGCCTTGCTTTGGCGCTTGCGACGTCTGCGCAGGCGGCCGATCAGGTCAAGGTCGGTTTCATGAGTACGCTGTCAGGACCGGCCGCCGCGATCGGCATCGACATCCGGGATGGCTTCAACCTGGCGCTCAAAATGAGCGGCGGCAAGATCGGCGGTTTGCCCGCGGAAGTGATCATCACCGACGATCAGCAGAACCCGGAGATCGGCCGGCAGATCGTCGACAAGTACATCAAACGCGATCATGTGGACTTCGTGACCGGCATCGTCTTCTCCAACGTCCTGCTGGCGGTCGCACCCGTGGTGTTCGACAGCAAGACGTTCCTGATCAGCGCCAACGCCGGTCCGTCGCTGCTCGCCGGCGAGAAGTGCAGCCCATGGTTCTTCAGCGTGTCCTGGCAGAACGACGGGACTCCAGAGTCGGCGGGAAAGTACACCGCCGACAAGGGTTACAAGAAAATCTTTCTGCTGGCGCCGAACTACCCGGCGGGAAAGGACATGGTCTCTGGCTTCAAGCGCTATTACAAAGGCGCGATCGCGGATGAGGCTTACCCGCGTCTGGGTCAGCTCGACTATTCGGCCGAACTGGCGCAGATGCGTGCGGCGGCGCCCGACGCGGTGTTCTTCTTTCTCCCCGGCGGGATGGGGATCAACTTCATCAAGCAGTTCTCCGCCTCGGGACTGGGCAAGCAGGTCACGCTGATCACCACGGCGTTTTCCGCCGACGAGGACATCATCCCGGCGGTGGGCGAACCCATGCTCGGTATCTACAACACCGGCTTCTGGAACCACGATCTGGACAATGCGGAGAACCGGACTTTCGTCGCCGCGTTCGAGAAAGAGTATGGGCGGCTGCCGAGTGGCTTCGCGGCCCAAGGATACGAGGCGGCGCGTGCGATCGACGCCGCCGTGCGCGAGGTCAAAGGCAAGCTCGACGACAGCGAAGCGGTGCGCAAGGCGCTGCGCGCCAATACGTTCAAATCGGTGCGTGGACCGTTCAAGATCAATCGCAACGGTTTCCCGATCCAAAACTATTACCTGCGCGTGGTGGAACGCGACGCCAAAGGGCGTATCACGAACCGCACCCTCAGCACCGTGTTGAAAGACCATCCGGACGCGTACGTCGAGCAGTGCCCGCTGAAGTGACGGCATGTCCGTCCTGATCCTGGAGCAAACCCTCAACGGCTTGCAGTTCGGCCTGATGTTGTTCCTCCTGGCCGCCGGGCTGACGCTGGTGTTCGGGATCATGGACCTGATCAATCTGGCGCACGGCTCGCTCTACATGATCGGCGCCTACCTGGTTGCGGCGGTGGTTCAGGCGACCGGTTCGTTTCTGCTGGCGGTGCTGGCGGCGATGGCGGGCACTGCGGTGATCGGGGTGTTGCTCGAGGTTTCCGTGCTGCGCCGGCTCTACACCCGTGACCACCTGTCCCAGGTTTTAGCGACCTTCGCGCTGCTGCTGATCTGCAACGAAATAGTGCGGCTCATCTTCGGCTCGCAACCTGTGATGTTGAGCATGCCGGCCGCGCTCGCTGGTCCCGTGCAACTGCTGCCAGGGTTCTCTTACCCGGCTTTTCGCTTGGCGGTGATTGGCGTCGGGCTCGCGGTAGCCGTGCTGCTTTACCTGTTGGTCGGGCGGACGCGTGTCGGTATGTGGGTCCGCGCGGGCGCGTCCAATCGCGAAATGGCAGCCGCCATGGGCATCGACGTCAAGCTGCTGTTTACTGCGGTGTTCGGCGTCGGCGCGGCGCTGTGCGCGATTGCCGGTGCCATGCTGGGCCCCCTCCTCGCCGTGCAGGTCGGCATGGGAGAGAGCATTCTGATCCTCGCATTCGTAGTCATCGTGATCGGCGGCATCGGCTCTATCCGCGGCGCACTGGTGGGAGCATTGCTGGTGGGCATGGTGGACACCGTCGGCCGTGCGTTCCTGCCGATGCTACTGCGGAGCTTCCTTTCGCCTGCCGTAGCTTCCGGCGTTGGTCCTGCCCTCGCGTCGATAGCCATCTACGTCCTGATGGCCGCGGTCCTCTTCTGGCGGCCGCAGGGTTTGTTCCCCGCCCGCGCATAGTCGCGCACGGGAATCGAAGCGATGCATAACCGGCTGGTTGTCGGCACCCTCCTGCTGCTGGTAGCGTTCCCGCTCGCTGCCGAGCACTGGGACCAGCTGTTCTACGTCAGCTTCGCAACCCGGATCCTGATCTACGCGTTGGCCGCCAGTAGCCTGAATCTGATCCTAGGCTACGGCGGGATGGTGAGCTTCGGGCACGCCGCTTTCCTCGGCATCGGTGCATACACGGTTGCGATACTGATGGAGCAGGGTGTGAGCAGCGCCTGGGTGAGCTGGCCGCTGGCCGTGATGGTCTCGGCGCTGTTCGCGTTGGTGATCGGTGCGATCTCGCTGCGAACGCGCGGCGTGTATTTCATCATGATCACGCTGGCTTTCGCGCAGATGGTCTATTACCTGTTCATCTCTTTGCGCGCTTACGGCGGAGAGGACGGGTTGAACCTGGCCGGACGCTCGCATCTGGGATTCGGTCTGAATCTCACCAGCGACCTCACGTTCTACTACGTCGTCCTCGCGCTAGGCGTGACCTGCCTGTCCCTTCTGCAGCGGTTGTTGAATGCTCGTTTCGGGCAGGTGGTACAAGCGATCCGCGATAACGAGGCACGCATGGAAGCCATCGGCTTCCCGACCTATCGTTACAAGCTCATCTGCTTTGCTCTGGCGGGAGGCGCGGCGGGGTTGGCGGGGGCGTTGCTGGCGAATCAGAGTGGATTCGTCAGCCCCAACCTGCTGCAATGGACACAGTCCGGCACGCTGATGGTCATGGTGATCCTGGGTGGCGTCGGCCACCTCTACGGCGGTGCGCTCGGGGCGGCAGTGTTCCTCGTCCTGGAGGAAGCGCTGTCGGCGTACACGCTGCATTGGCAGCTGGGGCTGGGGCTAGTGTTGCTCGCGATCGTGCTGTACGCGCGGCAAGGTCTGGCGGGGCTGTTCGTCGGTCCGGCCCCCGGGAGGAGGTCGACCGGTGGTTGATGCGCTTCTGCGCGTGAAGCGGCTGCTCAAGCATTTCGGCGGCGTGATCGCCACCGATCACGTCGACCTGTCGATAGCGCCGGGCGAGATCCACGCACTGATCGGCCCCAACGGTGCGGGCAAAACTACGCTGATCCACCAGCTATCCGGCGCGCTGCGTGCGGACGGCGGCAGAATCTTTTTCGATGGACGCGACATCACGCGGGTCAGCCTCCATGAGCGCGTGCATTTCGGAGTAGCGCGCTCCTATCAGATCACGAGCATCTTCCGCGGCAGTACTGTAGTGCACAACCTGGCGCTCGCGGTGCTGGCGCGGACTGGCTCGAGCCTACGATTCTGGCGACCGTTGGCGAAGGAGGATCCTTTGTTCGAGGAAGCGCGAGCCCTGGCCGGTCAGATCGGACTCGGCGGGCGTGAGAATATGGTTGCAGGCCAGTTGGCGCACGGGGAGCAGCGTCAGCTCGAGGTGGGACTCGCGTTGGCCACTCGTGCTCGACTACTGCTGCTCGACGAGCCCATGGCGGGGTTGGGTCCGCAGGAGTCGCAGCGCATGGTTGCACTGTTAGCGAGACTCAAAGGGACGATCACGTTGCTGCTGGTGGAGCACGACATGGACGCGGTGTTCCGACTTGCGGATCGGATCTCGGTGCTGGACTCCGGGCGCATCATCGCCACGGGAGCGCCGGAGGCCATTCGCAACAACGCGGAGGTAAAGCGCGCCTACCTCGGAGAGGAGGCGGCAGCGTTGTGAAAGATGCCTCAGTGAACTCGGCTCCTCTGCTGCTCAAAGCGGAAGGCCTCGAGGCTGCGTATGGGAGCAGTCAAGTGCTGTTCGGTATCGACTTGGAACTGAGGAGCGGTGAGGTGGCGACCCTGCTAGGACGCAACGGCATGGGAAAGACCACGACCGTTCGCGCGCTACTCGGACTCACTCCTGCGCGTGCCGGCAGCGTAACGTTCCGCGGCGAGAGGGTCGAGCGTCGGCGGCCGGACCAGATCGCGCGCATGGGCGTCGCGCTGGTCCCCGAGGGGCGCCAGATCTTTCCGAATCTAAGCGTGCGCGAGAACCTGCTGGCGTTTGCGGAGAATCGGGCCCGCGCAGCTCACCCGTGGACGTTGGAGCGCGTGCTGGAGTTGTTCCCCAGCCTCGCATCACGTGTTGGCCGGATGGGCAATCAGCTTTCGGGTGGCGAGCAACAGATGCTCGCCATCGGGCGCGCGCTGATCACCAACCCCGCGCTCGTGATCTTGGACGAGGCCACAGAGGGTCTCGCCCCGTTGATCCGCGAAGAGGTCTGGCGCTGTCTGTCGATGCTGCGAGCCGAGGGCCAGACTATTCTGGTGATAGATAAGCATGTCGAGCGGCTGATTCCGTTGGCCGACCACCACACGATCATCGAGCGCGGCCGCGTCGCGTGGCACGGTACCTCGACGCAGCTTGCCGCCGATCGCGGCCTTTGGCATCGCTATCTCGGCGTGTAACATGACAGGTGTTGCACACGCGCTCCCTCGTGCGTTCCACGATCTCGAGCTCAGTGCAGTAGAATCGATGTAACTGATTCAAAGCAGGCCCGTGTAGTACCGCACTCGGCATAGAAATCCTCGGAGGAAGCATGCTCAGCTATGACGTCACGGAATGGGGAAAGCCGCTGCAAAAGGCTACGCGGGAGACGCCCAAGCCCACTGGCACCGAAGTCCTGCTCAAACTGAAGTATTGCGGCGTCTGCCACAGCGACGTCCATATCCACGAGGGCTTTTTTGAGCTCGGCGGAGGCAAGCGCTTTTACATGTCCGAGCGCGGCATGAAACCGCCCGTCACACTAGGTCATGAGCCGTACGGCACCGTGATTGCGGCCGGACCCGATGCCGGCGACGTGCCGATCGGCGCGGATCGCCTAGTGTGTCCCTGGATTGGCTGCGGAACCTGTGCGCGTTGCCGCGAGGGCCTGGACAACTATTGCATGACGCCGCGCAACATCGGCGTTCAGCGTCCCGGCGGATACGCAGATCATCTCCTGGTCCCGCATCCGAAATATCTCGTCGATGCCAGAGGCGTTGATCCCGCTTGGGCGGCGACTTTGTCCTGCTCCGGCCTGACCACCTATTCGGCGGTCTCCAAGCTCAATCCGATCCCCAGCGACGAGTGGGTGGCGGTGATGGGTGCGGGCGGTCTGGGATTGATGGCCATCGAGATGCTGAAAGCGGCTGGTCACCAGCGTATCGTCAGTGTCGATGTCGACGCCGCCAAGCTCGCTGCGGCACGCGCGGCCGGCGCGGCTGGGGCCGTCGACGGGCGCGACCCGGAAGCAGCAAAAATGCTGAAGGACATCACTGGCGGCTCGATTTACGGAGCAGTAGACCTGGTGGGAGCTACGAGCACGGCAACGCTGGCGCTCGGAGCGCTGCGGAAGGGCGGGAAGCTGATTCTGGTCGGTCTCTTTGGCGGCGAGATTCCGCTTTCGCTCGTCTCGCTCATTCAGCGCGCGATCACGATCCAAGGTTCGTACGTGGGTACGGTCGCCGAACTGAAGGAGGTGGTTGCGCTCGCCCGCGGCGGCAAGCTCAAGCCCATTCCGATCGAAAAGCGTCCACTCTCAGAAGTGAGCCGCACGCTCGAGCAACTGAAAGCAGGAACCGTTATCGGCCGGGTGGTGGCGGAGATTTAGCTCCGCCACCTATCGGTACCCGGGCTCGCCGGGGAGCGGTGTGCGCTGAGGCCTGTACTCAGGATTGAGCTTCAGTGTCCATTCGACTACTGCAGGCTCCGCCTCCTGCAACTCCACGCGCTGGAGCGTTGCCGCTTCGGGCCCCTCCATCCGTGGATGCCACACGCGGACCTGATAGCGCCCGGCAGGTAGATCGTCCAGATCGACGCGGCCATCGCGCGCGGTCTTCCCAAAGTAGGGCGTCTCGGCTACGTAGAGGTAGCCGACCATCCAGTCGTGGATGTTGCAACCCAGCTTTATGATCCCGGGTTTGTCGAATAGCACCGGCTGCGAAGGCGTTCCTTTGTATAGCGGGAGCTCGAAGGCCTTGGCCGGAGAAAAGGAATAGACGTGATGGCTGATGTTGTCCTTGTTTGGAAACCGAACGTAGGAACCGGCTCTCACGGGCTTCACATAAG
The DNA here is from genome assembly GCA_041488355.1 of Gammaproteobacteria bacterium. Classification (GTDB taxonomy): domain Bacteria; phylum Pseudomonadota; class Gammaproteobacteria; order Burkholderiales; family SHXO01; genus SHXO01. Next base: position 254 of record JBGPPC010000205.1, on the reverse strand, counting down.
GGACAAACTCCTTGTCGATCTGGTCCACGACTTCCACGGCTTTGCCGACCGGAGGCAGTCTGCCTTCCTCCGGGACTGCGACGACCACCGCATTCGGCAAGGGCTTCGCGTCCCCGCCGTACACCATCGCGCTCAACTTCGCTGCTTGCGCCCCGGTCGCCGAGACCAGGCACGCCAGCATCGCAAAGTGCCGTCCGAGTGCGATCATCAGTAGCTGTAGGTGAAGTTGATGCTCAACAGATTCGCGTAGTACT
>JBGPPC010000204.1:0-8472 GCA_041488355.1 Gammaproteobacteria bacterium | reverse complement strand
CAGAAGTTCCGCACCATGGTCGAACACCGCATTCCCATCGTCGGAGGCGGAGCCGGGACCGGCCTGTCGGCCAAGTGCGAGGAGGCCGGCGGCATCGATCTGATCATCATCTACAACTCGGGGCGTTACCGAATGGCGGGACGCGGCTCGGCCGCCGGGCTGCTTGCGTACGGCAACGCCAACGAGATCGTCAAGGACATGGCGCGGGAAGTTCTTCCCGTGGTGCGCTCGACGCCCGTCCTTGCGGGCGTGAACGGGACCGACCCCTTCGTTCTCATGCCGCAGTTCCTGGCCGAGCTCAAGGCCATGGGCTTTTCCGGCGTGCAGAACTTCCCCACCATCGGCCTGTTCGACGGCGTCATGCGTGCCAGTTTCGAGGAAACCGGAATGGGCTACGCTCTGGAGATCGACATGATCCACCAGGCGCACCAGCTCGACCTGCTTACCACGCCCTACGTGTTTAATTCCGACGAGGCGCGCGCGATGACTGAGGCGGGCGCCGACATCGTCGTGGCGCACATGGGCGTTACCGTGGGAGGCAGCATCGGTGCATCCACGGCCAAGACGCTTGACACCTGCGTCGGGTTGATCGACGAGATCGCCCAGGCGGCGCTGCAGGTGCGTGAAGACGTAATCGTTCTCTGCCACGGCGGACCCATTGCAACCCCAGATGACGCTCAGTACATTCTCAAGCGCACCCGCCGCTGCCATGGGTTCTACGGTGCCAGCAGCATGGAGCGGCTGCCCACCGAGGTCGCGTTGACTGAGCAGACGCGGCGTTTCAAGAGCGTCCAGTTTTGAACCGGAGGATGAAATGACCAAAGTGTTCGTAAGCGCGGTGATCGATGCGCCGGTGGACAAGGTCTGGGCCAAGATGCGCGACTTCAACGGACTGCCCGACTGGCATCCGCGCTTTTCGAGCAGCCACATCGAAGGCGGGTTACGCAGCGACACGGTGGGCTGCATCCGCAACTTCGACATCGCTGGGGGAGGCGGCACCATCCGAGAGCGGTTGCTTACGCTGTCGGACGCGGATTACTCCATGACCTACTGCATCCTCGACGCTCCGCTGCCGGTCGAAAACTACGTCGCGACGCTCAAGCTTTATCCGGTCACAGTAGGCAACAAGACGCTCGGCACCTGGACCGCGGAGTTCAAGGTCACAAAAGGGCGCGAAGAAGACGTGGTCGATGCAGTTGGGAACGGGACGTTCGGTAAGGCGTTCGAAGTGATGAACGAGCTGCTGGGAAAAGCCAGACCCTAAGCGACGAATGGTTCAACCCTTTTACCGCAGATCAGAATCCCCCGTTCTCCACACTCCCAATGCGCCCAAGATGTTCTCCAGGGGCCGTTGCAATTTCTATCTTTATACAATGCAACGTAAGTGCCTTCGTTAAAGATCCAAGGATCGACACGCAGAATACAGCAGGCGCCCGCGTGTGAAAGAATCGGGATTTCATGGCCGAGACAGCCGCACTCAGAAAGACCGCACCAAGAACGACCGAGCACTTTAGCGTCGTGATCGTCGGGGCAGGAATCTCAGGGGTCGGCGGTGCCTATCACCTCACCAGGCAGTGTCACGGGACGACCTTCGTCGTCCTCGAAACCCAGGAAAGCTTCGGGGGTACCTGGCTCACCCACCGCTTTCCGGGCATCCGCTCTGACAGCGACCTCTACACCTTCGGTTATCGCTTCAAGCCCTGGACCGGTGCGCCGATCGCAACTGCAGCCGAGATCCTCAGCTACATGGGCAAAGTCATCGACGAGAACGAACTCGGCCCGCACATCCGCTATCGGCACAAAATCGCCGCCGCCCGCTGGTCGAACAAAGAGAACCTCTGGACGATCGACGCCACCCGGACGGACACCGGGGAAACAGTCCGTTTCACCGCGAACTTTCTCTGGATGTGCCAGGGCTACTACCGGCACTCGCAGGGTTACACCCCCGAGTGGGACGAGATGGAGACATTCAAGGGCCGCATCGTTCATCCGCAAACCTGGCCGGAGGACCTGGACTACGCCGGCAAGCAAGTCGTCGTCATCGGCTCCGGCGCCACCGCAGCGACGCTCATTCCGGCGATTGCGGCCGATTGCGCCCATGTCACGATGCTGCAGCGCTCGCCGACGTTCTTCAGGACGGGCCGCAACGCGATTCCGATTGCCGACGAGCTGCGGGCGCTGGGCATCGACGAGACGTGGATCCACGAAATCGTGCGCAAGAAGATCCTGTACGAGCAAGACGCGTTCACCCGCCGATCGTTCACCGAACCGGAGGTGGTGAAGCAGGAACTGCTCGAGGGGGTCCGAGCGTACCTGGGGTCCGACTATGACGTGGAAACGCACTTCACACCACGGTACCGGCCATGGCGGCAACGTATCGCCTTCATCCCGGATGGCGACCTGTTCCAGGCGATCCGCGCGGGCAAGGCGTCGGTCGTCACCGATGAAATCGACCGGTTCACGCAGACCGGCATTCTTCTGAAGTCCGGGCAGATTCTCGAAGCCGACATCATCGTCACGGCCACGGGCTTCAATCTCAATGTGCTCGGCGACATCGACTTCACCATCGACGGCAAACCCCTGGTCTTCTCCGATACAGTCACCTATCGCGGCACGATGTTCACCGGCATACCCAACATGGCGTGGGTCTTCGGATACTTCCGAGCCAGCTGGACCTTGCGGGCAGACATGGTCGGCGACTTCGTGTGCCGGTTACTCAATCGCATGAAGGAAAAAGGCGCGAGGAAGGTCACGCCGACTCTTCGCGCCGAGGACAAGGACATGCCCTTGCTGCCGTGGATAGACTCGGAGAACTTCAATCCTGGCTACGTCATGCGTGGCATGCACCTGCTGCCCAAGCGAGGCGACAAGCCCGAATGGCAACATACCCAGGACTATTGGACCGAGAAAGATCAACTACCCGCCGCCAACCTTGACGACGGCACGCTCGTCTACGAGTAACTTTCACGACGGCAGCGCCGTGAGCCAGATTGAAGACGGGCCAAGAAGACCTGCTTGCCTTGCCTGGTAGCGTACTGTCGTGAATTTGGGTTGTGGGTCGAAAGCGTACGTTCCCCTGCTTTGACGCCCAACCATGCCAGGAGCTGCGAACTGCTACCTTCCAAACCCGTCCGCGACGCTCACATCGAGTAGATTCGGCCCCCCACTGGCCATGCCCGCGCGCAACGCCGGCACGATGTCGGCGGCATCGCTGATGCGCCGCGCCGGCACGCCGAGCGACTCCGCAAGACGTACGAAGTCGATCTCGGGATCGCGCAGGTCCATGCCGATGAACCGTGCATCGCCTTGCCGCGCTCTCAACCGCTCCTTCAATATCCGATATCCACGGTTGTTCGGGATCACGTAAGTAATGGGGAGCTTCAGATGCGCTGCGGTCCACAGCGCCTGAATGCTGTACATCGCGCTGCCGTCACCGACGATTGCGACCACCGGTCGCTGCGGCAGCGCCAGGCTGACGCCGATCGCGCCGGCCATCGCGAAGCCGATGCCCCCGCTCGCCAGCCCGTAGTAACAATGCGCGTCGCGCAGCGGAAGGAAGCTCAGCAGCGAGAAGGTCGAGGTCAACCCCTCCTCCACCACTACCGCATTGGCGGGCAGCGTCTCCGAGATCCGCATCATCAGGTAGCGCGGATCGATGGGCTCTGCGTTTGCGGCGGCCTGCACCTCGTAGGTCAGGAGCCGCCGCTTCGCCGTCCAGTTTTGGCTCTCCAGAGCAGCCAGCGCGCGCGCTGCTTGTGATGCACGCCCGGGACTACGCTTCGTACGTATCACGGGCAGCAGCGCACGCAGGGTTTCCTTGACGTTCGCCTTGATCGCGATCTCTGCGGGATAGTTCTTTGCCAGCTCCCAGTCGCGCTCGCTGATCTGAACAACGGGCACACCCTCGGGCAAAGGGTCCACTTGGCTGAACACGGACATGCGAAGCACGTCGGCGCCCAAGAACACCAGCAAGTCGTAGGGCTGCAACGCCGCACGCACCTGCTGCTGGTTGCGCGTCAGCGCGCCGAGAAACGTCGGATGCTCGGAAAGATACTGCGCGGAGTAAGGCACCGTCTGTTGATATACCGGTGCACCCAGCAACTCCGCCAGCTCGGCGGCCTCGGCCAGCGCATCGTAGGTTGACAGTTCGTGCCCGGCGATGAGCACTGGGGCATCCGCATCGAGCAGCCGCTGGGCCAGCCGATCGAGCGCCTCATCGGACGGGCGGTTGGCAGCGTCGACGCGCGTCGGTTTGCCTAGATCCAACTCTACCTGCGCGTCGAGGATGTCGCCTGGGAGGCTGATGAACACCGGCCCGGTCGGCGGCGTGGTGGCGATCTTTGCGGCACGGTGCACGATGCGCGGCAGGTCCTGCAATCGCGTCGCCTCGATCGCCCACTTGACCATCGGTTGCGCGATCGGCACCAAGGCATCGTAGAGCAACGGCTCGGTCAAACCGTGCCCCTGCTCCTGCTGGCCAGCAGTGACCAGCAACGGCGAGCCATACCACTTGGCATTGAACAGGGAGCCCATGGCGTTACCCAACCCGGGAGCCACGTGCACGTTGCAGGCAGCCAGTCGGTTCGAGGCGCGCGCATAGCCGTCGGCCATCGCGACGACGACCGCTTCTTGCAGACCGAGCACGTAGCGCAGGTCGGGATGCTCGCCCAGCGCGGCCATGATCGCGAGCTCGGTGGTGCCGGGATTGCCGAACAGATACTCGATGCCTTCGGCCTCCAGCAAGCCGAGAAATGCCGAGCGACCCGTGAGCTGGGTCAGCTTGGGGGCCCGCGAGATCTCGCGCGAATCGTTCATGGTGGTCGCTTTCGATCGCCTAGGCGCGGTACTGCCGCAACGCCCGCTTCTCGGCGCGCTGCGCCGCTTCCTTGGCGGTCTGCTGCCCCGTGCACACTTCCGCAAACATATCGACTATGACGAAGTCCGCAGCGGTCGCTGCCGAGGCCCGGCCGACCTTCCCGGCATAGCCATCGTGCCGTGCTGTCTTCACCACATCCCGGTAGAACAGGTGTTGCGGGTCCGCCGTCCAGATGGGGTTGGATTCGTAGGCCCGCAGCGATTGAGAAACGTAGCCGATGCACGCCGCCTGCCAAGGCTCGTACTGTTCCTTCTCCATCATGAAGCGCAGATACTCTTTGGCGGCGTTGGGATACTTCGAATACTTGAAGATGAACGCCGGGAACATCAGGGCTCCGTTCGCGCGCTTGCCGATGGGGCCCACCGGATAGAACGCGTGCTGGATGTCTGACGCGAGCGCGCTCATGTTCGGATCGGCGGAAGTCTTGGCGGCGTAGTAGATCGAGATGCCGTTGAGGGTGAGACTGATTTCGCCGGCCAGAAAGGCCTTGTTGTTGCTCGGATCGAGCCAGGAGACGGTGCCAGGCGCAAAGGTCTGATACAGCTCCTTGGCGTACTCGAGTGCTGCGATCGTCTCTTTCGAATTGATCGCGACGTTGCTGTTCTCGTCGGCCAGCCTGCCACCGAATCCCCACAGCACCCACTGCGTCCAGCCATTCGCGTCACCGGTCGCGTGCCCCAGCGCCAACCCCGCGGGCGTGCCGCGCGCCTTGAGCGCCTGGCACAGCTTGAGAACGCCTGGAAAGTCTTGCGGAACCGCGCCGAAGCCGGCCGCGCTCAGCATGCTCTTGCGGTAAACAAACGCAGCGCCAGCGGCTCCCGTTGGAAGCGCAACCCATCTGCCCTGGTGCATGCCGTACTCTCGGCAGATGTCATACCATCCGCCATACTTTTGTCCCAGATACTCGACCAGGTCGCTCAGATCGACCAGTTGCCCCGGGTACTGGAGGTGGTCTTCGCCGGTCGCGATAATAATGTCCGGCCCTGCTCCCACGTTCGCCGCGACGGCTGCTTTAGGCCGCACTTCTTCGAAGTTCTCGCTGTCAACCACGACGGCGACGCCGGTCAGCTCCGTAAAGCGACGCGTGTTCGCCATGAACTGATCTTCGTCCCCCTGGACGAAACGCTTCCAACGCAGCAATCGAAGACTGGCGCCCTTCTCCGGCTCCCACCTCGACGCAGCCGACTGGGCGGGATCCGAGCGCAGCAGCGGCGCTGCCGCACCGAGGGCAGTCGCAGCGCCGGCGGTACGCAAGAAACGACGCCTGGTGAATATCGACATGTTTCTCCTCTTCGTTTTTCGACTATCGAATACGCTGCGCTCTCAGGCAGCACTAGCCAGGTTCAACTTCTCGATGGAAGCGCGATCCAGCTCGAGCTTTGTGCCTTCGATCAAGTCATTTAATTGCTCGAGGTTGGTTGCACTCGCGATCGGAGCGGTCACGCTCGGTCGCGCGATGAGCCACGCCAGAGAGACTCGCGCGGGCGTTGAGCCGTGCTCTTTCGCAACTTTGTCCAACGTCTCGAGGATACGAAACCCGCGCTCGTTGAAATAGCCTTTGACGCCCCCGCCGCGCGGGCTCTTGGACAGGTCGGCTTCCGACCGGTATTTCCCGGTCAAAAACCCGCGCGCCAGCGAGAAATAGGTGATCACACCGATCCCCTTCTGCTGACACAGCGATTCGAGCTTACTCTCATAGTCGGCTCGTTCGTAGAGATTGTAGTGCGGTTGCAAGCTCTGATAGCTGGGGTAGCCGTGCTTGGCGCTGACCTCCAACGCCTGCGCCAGCCGTTCTCCGCCGTAGTTGGATGCGCCGATCGCGCGCACTTTCCCCTGCTTCACCAGTTGCGCATAGGTTTCCAGCGTTTCCTCCAGCGGCGTGGCCTCATCGTCGATGTGCGACTGGTACAGATCGATGTAGTCGGTCTGCAGGCGCTTAAGCGATTGCTCCACCTCTTTCAGGATATAGGTCTTCGCGAGTCCCTTCTGGTCCGCGCCCATCTCCATCCCGACCTTGGTGGCGATGATGACTTTGTCGCGGACGCCGCGCTGTTTGAGCCACTTACCCATGATGGTTTCGGACTCTCCGCCTTGATGGCCCGGCACCCACCTCGAGTAGTTGTTCGCCGTGTCGATCAAATTGAACCCGTGCGCGACGAATGCATCCAGCAGCTTGAACGACATTGCTTCGTCCGCCGTCCAGCCAAAGACGTTGCCTCCTAACGCCAACGGCGCGACTTCGAGTCCCGACTTCCCGAGCTTTCTCTTATTCACGTTGTTCTCCGATTTCGACCGATCACAAGTCTTTGCACCGCGATCCTCAACGCCACGTACCGACGTAGAGGCGGTTCCAGGTCGGGCTGATGATGATCTCGTTGATGCACACGTGCGGCGGCTGCTCCGCCACCCAGCGTATGGTCTCGCCCAGGTCCGCGGGCTGCAACATCTTGGCGCGCTCTTCCGCGGAGGGCGGCACCGGACGCCGATCCAGGATCGGGGTGGCAACCTCCGCGGGACAGATGGCGCAGGCCCGAATGCCGTTCGCGCACTCTTCCATGTTGATGGTCTCGGTCAGAGATACCACCGCGGCTTTGCTGCCGTTGTAGGCGGCGCCCGCCATGGCGGAGGTGTACTTGCCGGCCCAGGACGATATGTTGATGACGACACCGTCCTTCTGCGTCCGCATGGATGGAATCACGGCCTTTGTGCAGTAGAACGTCCCGTCGAGGTTGATGCGGATCACTTGATCCCAGCTCTCGACGGTCTGATCGCGCCAAAAGCGCTGAGGGTTGTTCAGCCCGGCGCTGTTGACCAGGATGTCTACTTTGCCGTGACGCGCCAGGATGGACTGCGTGACGCGCTGCACGCCGGCGGCATCGCTGACATCAAGCGTCTCGACTGTCGCCTTGCCGCCGGCATTGCGGATCGCAGCGCTCTCGCGCTCGAGCACGTCGCCTCGCCGACCGGACATGACGACCGTTGCGCCGGCCCGCGCAAGCGCCTGAGCTCCGGCCAAGCCGATGCCGGTTCCCGCGCCTGTGATCCAAGCTATCTTTCCTTCTAGGCTCTTCATGTTTCCTCTCTGGAAAATCCGTGATTCGTGACTCGTGATTCGTGACTCGCGACAAGACGCGTAGCTTCTTGCGGCGAACACTAACCTTTAGGTTATGTCGTAGCCAAACGTCACGCCCTAACGGCAAACGCTTCCCGAAGAGCCGCCGCCGATTGTGCGATAGCCCGTTTCGCGGCGTCGAGTACTCCGCCCGCGAGAATGAACCCGTGGATCATTCCTTCGTAGTTGACCAGCGTCACACGGTTGCCCGCCTCGATGAGCCGCTGCGCATATTGGACGCCCTCGTCGCGTAGAGGATCGTAGCCGGCAACGAGCAGCAGCGTCGGGGGCAGGGTGGACAGATCCTCGGCCACTAGCGGGGCGAAGCGAAAATCTTTGATGTCGCTCTGGCTCCGCAGGTACTGCTTGTAGAACCAGACGATGTTGTTGCGGGTCAACAGATAGCCGTCGGCAAACTTGCGGTGCGAGGGGGTCTCCGGCTCGGGCGCCGTGCAGGGATAAATCAGCAGCTGAAAGGCGAGCT
>JBGPPC010000203.1:0-8481 GCA_041488355.1 Gammaproteobacteria bacterium | reverse complement strand
CAGCAGTCGGGTCTACGCGGACCCAGCCTTCGTTGGTCAGCCATACCTCTGCCCAAGCGTGCGCTTCGGATTGCCGCACGATCATGTAGTCTCCCAGAGGGTTCATCTCCCCGCCCTGGTATCCGACCACCACGCGGGCAGGGACGCCAGCCGCCCGCATCAGGAACACGAATGACGACGCATAGTGCTCGCAGAACCCCCGGCGCGTCAGGAACAGAAACTCGTCCACCGAATCGCGCCCCAGCTCAGGCGGGACGAGGGTATAGAAGAACGGCTGCGAACGGAAAACGTCGAGGACGTTCCTTGCAACGTCTGCATCTGTGGAAGACCGTTGCCGGATCTGGCGCGCGAGCTCCAGGGATTTCGGGTTGTAGCCGCGAGGGACTTGAAGCGCCCGGCGCAACAACGCGGGCTGCTCGTCGAGACCGTACCGGTAGTCGAGCTGCGAGCTCACGTCGTAACGCAGTCGGTTGCGTATCGGGCGTGTCGACAGCAACTGATAGTCGTTTGTGAGCACAGCATTCGGCGGCGCCGCGGTCGGAAGATCGATGGCAAACACCCAACGGGTGTAGTGGGGCTCCAGGGTCACCGTGTAACGCACCACCCTCGAGCTGGATTGATGATGCACGCCACCGGTCGCCGTGGTGGCCGCATCTCCGGTGGTCCACGTGCGGCCATCGAAATCCCACAGCACCGGCCCACGCCAATACAAACCCTGAGGCGCAGGCGGCGGCGAAGCGAAGCGTACTCGGAATGCGACCTCGTCCGACAGACCGAGAAGGCTGAGGCTGCCCGGGGACATGCTGTCGGACAGCCCGCTCACGCCGGCCGACGTGGCCTGCGGGAAGCCGAAGACCGGTCCCTGTACGCGGGGAAAGAGCAGGAATAGGGCGATCGTCAGCGGCGCCGCCTGCAGCATCAGCGTTGCGGCCGTGTGCAGCGCCTGCGATGCGCTCAGCGTGTGGTTGCGATCCTGAAGGGCAACCAGCGTGGCCGTCAGCCAGACCATCACCACAACCATGAACAGCGCCGTGGGGATAGTTTGCGAATAGAGGAAGTTGGTGATGATCAGAAAAAAACCGAGGCAGACCGCTACCGTGGCGTCGCGCAGAACCTTCACCTCGAGCACCTTGAGGCCGAGCATGATGGCAAGCAGCGCGACCGCTGCATCGCGTCCGAGTACGGGGCCGTAGCTCAGCACGACGCCGGCGGTACCCAGCACAGTCAGTGGGATCAGCAGCCACTTTCCGGGCAACGCTGCGCCCCGCCAAGCCACCCACCCTCGGGACATGAGCATAACTGCCACCGTCGCTGACACCCACACTGGGATGCGCGCCACGTGCGGTGCGAGGACGGCAACGAGCACTCCGAGCATCGAGTACACCTCGGAGCTTCGCAGCGGCACGCCGGGGCGTCGGGTGCTCATTGAAACAGTGCTAGGGCCGTAAGGCACCGGAGCTGGTGTGCTGGGCCGGAGTCCACCGCGATGACGATCGAGGGCAGGCGCAGCCCGTAAGAATGCCCAGCCCGCGCCGCTTCCAGCACCCACCGCGTGAGCCGCGAAAGCCTCGCCTCCACGCGGAAGTCGGTGGGCATGGCATCCCAATCCAGCCACAGCGCGCCCGCTGCGAGCCCAGTGAACTGCTTGGTCATCAGGGGCTCGGCGCGCGCGGCGGCCTTCCATGCGACGTGACGCAGCGAGTCGCCATGCTGGTACTGCCGCAGCCCGGCGAAATCGTCCTGCCCCTGACCCATCTCCAGCCCGTTGGAATCCCCCGCGCGCGGGGCAGGTAGTGGGATGTGGCCCGGCTCCGGGCGCGGATACACCAGACAATGCACGTCCAGCTTTAGGTTCGACCAAGCCTGGAACAGACCCAGAGGGAATGTTGTAAACACGCGCAGATGCCCAAGGGCAAGCCGGCCCCGTCGTTCAGCCGGGATGCGGATCTCGACCGTAGTCGTCTGCCCAACTCCAACATCCACGAAAGACGGCTCCAGATCTGCTCCCGAGAGGCCGATCGAGCGTCGTACTACGGTGCCGGGGTCGCTGAGCAGCACCGGGAATAACGCTCGATCTCCAGCAAACACGGGCTCCGGGCGGCCGGGGCCGAGTTGCAGGCGAACCAGGTTGCGGAAAGTATGCAGCATCGAAACGACCGCGAGCCCGCTCATGAGGAAGGTGAGCACGTAGCCCAGGCCGAGGTTGTAGTTGATGCATCCGAGCAGCATGACGAGCGCCGTCGCGCCGAACAGGACGCCTGCACGAGTCGGGAGGATATAGATCCGGTTCTGGGTGAGCGTGACCGGACCTGTCTCCGGTTGCACGTGACGCGAACGCCGCCCGGGCAAGCGGAACCTCAGCGCCAAGCTCACGCGCCCACCGCGCGTCAGGGAACAGCGACTTCCGCCAGGAGGTGGCGAGCGATTTCCACGCTGTCCCGAGCCTGTTGACCGGGGGTCTGCAAGCGGTGGCCGACGACGCTAGGCAGCACAGCCTGCAGATCTTCGGGCAACACGTGACCGCGGCCCTCGAGCAATGCCCATGCGCGCGCCGCGTGCAGCAGGTTCAAGCCCGCGCGCGGACTCAGGCCCGTCACGAGCTCGGGCGACTGCCGGGTGTAGGAGATGATGGCCTGGAGGTAGTCGTACAGAGCAGGGGAGGCAAAAACCGCGCGCACCGACTGCTGCAACGCCATCAACTCCTCCGCCGTCACGCAGCGCTTCAGCTCCGCCATCATGTCGCGGCGGTCGCGGCCTTCCAGGAGCGAGCGCTCCGCGCGCGCATCCGGATAGCCCAGGCGCAGACACATAAGAAAGCGGTCGAGCTGAGACTCGGGGAGCGGGTAGGTCCCAACCTGATAAGAAGGGTTCTGCGTCGCGATCACGAAAAACGGCTCGGGGAGCTCACGTGTTTCGCCTTCGGTGGTGACCTGATGCTCCTCCATGGCTTCCAGCAACGCGCTTTGGGCCTTGGGCGTAGCGCGATTGACCTCGTCGGCCAGAATCATCGAGGCGAAGATTGGACCGGGATGAAACTTGAAGCTGCCGGTCTGTCGGTCGAAGATAGACACGCCGATGATGTCCGCTGGCAGCAGGTCGCTGGTGAACTGTATGCGCTGAAAGCGCAATCCCAGAGAATTAGCCAGCGCATGCGCCAACGTGGTCTTGCCCACGCCCGGAAGATCTTCGATCAGCAGGTGGCCGCGTGCCAGCAGGCAGGCGAGCGTGAGACGGATTTGCGTTTCCTTTCCGAGGATGATTCCGCTGACCTGGTCGATGATTTGGTGGAGCCCTTCGAAGGCGCTTTCCAGACGTGCGCCGGCCGGGCCTGTCGCCGAGACGGAAGGCTGCGGCAGATAGCGTCGACTACTGCGATCTGCGACGAGGCGTGCTGCAAGTGACTCACGCTGCATAGGTTTGCCCGTTTTGCTAGATAAGTTTTGCCGCTCGTCGCAGGAGCGGATCGTGCGGAGCGGGCTCTATCTCGAAACCGAGGGAGGCCATCAGCCCGAGCATTCTCACGTTACTTGCCAGAATCTCACCCCATATGCGCTGGACGCCGATCACGCGCGCTGCGCGCATCAGTTCGCAGAGTAGCCGGGTGCCAACGCCGCGGTTCTGCCATTCATCGGCAACCGCGAGTGCGAACTCGGCGCTGGTGCGGTCGGGGTCGGCCACGCAGCGGGTTACCCCGATCAACCGGCTGGCAGCGTCTTCCCCGGCGACCGCCACCAGGGCAAGCTCGTGTTGAAAGTCCGGGTGGGTAAACCGATACAACACGTCCGGCGGCAGCTCGCGCAGCGTGATCATGAAGCGGAAATAGCGCGACTCAGGCGAAAGCGCACGCACGAAGGCCTGTTCGCGCTCGGCATCCTCGGGCCCGATCGGACGGATCACGATGTCGGTCCCATCGCGCAATCGTGCGCGCACGGGGTACAGGGCTTGACCCGGCGATGGACTGCTCGAGGGAAGCTGGGCGTAGTTGCTGGATACGATATCCATCAGGTGGATCGGGATATGCCCGGGCGCGAACTCTCGATATCATAGCCCAGCGCGCCCAACGCACGAAGCATGCCACTGCCGAACTCTTTCCGATGCAAACCGCGTATATCACTCACCACGACTGCCTTCTGCACGATATGGGGCGGCATCACCCCGAGTGTCCGGAACGTCTCCAGGCTATAACGGACCGGCTGATCGCCTCCGGGGTGCTCGCTTGTCTGATCGAGCACGACGCGCCGGTCGCCACGCGCGAGCAACTGACTCGCGTACATGATCCCGACTACGTGGATGCGGTCGAGGCATCGGCTCCTGCCGCGGGGACGGTGCATCTCGATCCTGACACAGCCATGAATCCGCATTCCTACTCGGCGGCGCTGCGCGCTGCCGGGGCTGTGGTGCTCGCAACCAATCTGGTGCTGGAGGGCAAGGCGGCAAACGCCTTTTGCTGCGTCCGCCCGCCAGGTCACCACGCTGAGCACCATCGCGCGATGGGATTCTGCTTTTTCAACAATGTCGCAGTGGGCGCCGCGCATGCCATGAGCCAATATGGGCTCGAGCGCGTGGCGGTGGTCGATTTCGACGTCCACCACGGCAACGGTACCGAGGACATCTTCCGCCACGATCCACGAGTCCTAATGGTGTCCACCTTCCAGCATCCGTTTTATCCCTATAGCGGCGTCGACGGTCGGTCCGAGCGGATGGTCAACATTCCAGTGCCGGCATACACCGATGGCGCCGGCTTCAGGCGGGCCGTCGAGTCGCATTGGCTCCCCGCACTGAATCGCTTCCAACCGCAGGCGATCTACATTTCGGCCGGCTTCGATGCCCACCGCGAGGATGATATGGCGTCGCTCGGCCTGATCGAAACCGACTATGTCTGGGTCACGCAGCAGATCAGAGACGTCGCCGAGCAGCACGCATCCGGCCGCATCATCTCGGTGTTGGAGGGCGGCTACAACCTGGACGCGCTAGGGCGCAGCGTTACCGCTCATCTCAAGGTTCTGGCCGGAGTCTGAGTCGAGCCTCAGAGCTGCGGCCCGACCAGCAACGCGGCACCCACGCGCCGATCCTCGGACAGCAGAATGTTGTAGGTTCTGCAGCCTGCGTGAGTGTCCATCACCTCCAGCGCGGTGCCGGCGCTGTACAAGGCCTTCGTAATCGAGGGGTGCGGGAAGCGGAGCCGCGCGCCGGTGCCCAGGATGAGGATTTCCAACGACAACTCGGCAAGCCTCGAGAACACGGACTCGGTCAGGTCTTCGAAGGCGATGGGCTCCCAGTCTAAAATGCGATCCGGCAGCACGATCAGGCTCCGTTCGTAACGCTTGCCATTAACCGCGACGTACCCGCTGCCGTAACCTGAGAACAGGTTGCGGCCTTCGGCGCGTGCCAGATGAAATTTCATGCTGAGGATTTGCTGGGGGCAAGGGCGTCCGGTACCATTGTACCTTTTGCATCAAAACCTTAACTCGCGAGCCGTTGCGCTGTTTAGAGTGGAGAGTCGATGGAGCAGTTCCCCCGCATCAAGCGCTTGCCGCCGTACGTCTTCAACATCACTGCCGAGCTCAAGGCAGCCGCGCGCCAGCGCGGTGAAGACGTCATCGATTTCGGCATGGGCAATCCCGACCAACCTACCCCGAAGCACATAGTCGAGAAGCTGATCGAAACAGTCCAGCGGAGCGACACCCATCGGTATTCGGTGTCGAAGGGGATCGGCCGCCTGCGCAAGGCGATCTGCAACTGGTACCGCTGGCGCTACCAGGTGGAGCTGGACTCCGACCGCGAGGCGATCGTCACGATCGGCTCCAAGGAAGGGATCGCGCACCTGGCTCTGGCCACCCTTTCGTCCGGCGACATCGTCCTGGTGCCCAACCCCAGCTACCCGATCCACATTTACGGGCCCGTCATCGCAGGCGCCGACATTCGCCACGTGCCGATGCTGCCCGGGGTGGATTTCTTCGATGAGTTGACCAGGGCGATCTCGGATTCCTATCCGAAACCCAAGATGCTTATCCTCAATTTTCCCAGCAACCCCACCACTCAGTGCGTGGAGTTGTCCTTCTTCGAGCGCATCGTGGCGCTGGCGAGGGAGCACGGAATTTACGTCGTGCACGACTTCGCCTATGCCGACATCGTCTTCGATGGCTATCGCGCACCGTCGATCATGGAGGTGCCAGGCGCGAAGGAGGTCGCAGTCGAGTTCTTCACGCTTTCGAAGAGCTACAACATGGCCGGCTGGCGGGTGGGCTTCATGGTCGGCAACCCGGACCTGGTTGCCGCGCTCGGCCGCATCAAGAGCTATCACGACTACGGCACCTTTACACCGATCCAGGTCGCATCGATCGTGGCACTGGAAGGACCGCAGGACTGCGTTGAGCAGATTCAGATGACGTACCAGAAACGGCGCGACGTCCTATGCAGCGGCCTCAATGGCCTCGGCTGGAACGTGAGCGTGCCCAAAGCGACCATGTACGTCTGGGCGCCGATCCCGGAGGCCTATCGCGAGATGGGTTCGCTGGAGTTCGCTAAGAAATTGCTGGCGGACGCCAGGGTGGCGGTCTCGCCGGGCATTGGCTTCGGCCAATACGGAGACGATCACGTGCGGTTCAGCATGATCGAGAACGAAGCACGCACTCGGCAGGCAATCCGCGGCCTCCGCGACATGTTCCGTCGTGACGGGTTGCTGAAGGTCGCCGCGACCGGTTGAAGCAGGCCAGGGATGGACATCGTTCGCGTGACCGACGACGACGGTCGAGTGGTCGAGCCAGACTGGCTCGGACGGGCGGAAGCCGTGCACAGACAGCTGCGCCCGCAATTGCCCGACGACTACAACGGCAAAATGCAGGCGATATTCGCGTCCGGGGGGGAGATGTGCGTGGCTGTCGCAGAACGCCGTGTCGTGGGCGTCGCCGTGTTTCGCAGTTTCGAGAACACGCATGCCGGGCGCAAGTTCTACGTAGACGACCTTGTGACCGACGAGGCAGCGCGCTCGAGTGGTGTCGGACGCGCACTGCTGGCGTACCTGGAAAAGCTGGCCCGCGATCGGGGTTGCAATGGCATGGAGCTCGACTCCGGCACCCATCGCAAGCAGGCGCATAAGTTCTATTTTCGCGAGGGCTTCGTCATTTCGTCCTTCGCGTTCCGCAAAGAGTTCGAATGAGACCGATCAACGTCGGCCTGCTGGGCATCGGCACGGTAGGCGGCGGTACCTTCGCCGTCCTGCGTCGTAATCAGGAGGAGATCACGCGCCGTGCAGGGCGCGCGATCACGCTTAAGATCGTCGCGGATCAGGACCTGGAGCGGGCGAAGCGCATCGTCGGCGATGCCGCCGAGGTGACCGCGGACGCGTTTTCCGTGGTGCGCAATCCCAACATCGACATCGTGGTCGAACTGATCGGGGGTACCAAGGTCGCGAAGGACCTGATCATGCAAGCGATCGATCACGGCAAGCACGTCGTCACGGCGAATAAAGCTTTGCTTGCCGTCCATGGCACGGAGATCTTCTCGGCGGCGCAGAAGAAAGGGGTGATGGTCGCCTTCGAAGCGGCCGTCGCCGGCGGGATCCCGATCATCAAAGCGCTGCGTGAGGGGCTGACTGCGAACCGCATCGAGTGGATTGCCGGGATCGTCAACGGGACCAGCAACTTTATCCTTTCGGAGATGCGCGACAAGGGCGCCAGCTTCGAAGATGTTCTCAAGCAGGCGCAGGAGCGTGGCTACGCGGAGGCCGACCCCACTTTCGACATCGAGGGTATCGACGCGGCCCACAAGCTGACCATCATTTCCGCCATCTCTTTCGGCATTCCGATGCAGTTCAGCAAAGCCTATACCGAGGGGATCTCGAAGCTCACCAGACAAGACATCCGCTACGCCGAAGAGCTCGGTTATCGCATCAAGCTGCTGGGCATCACGCGCCGCACGCCCAAAGGGATCGAACTACGCGTGCACCCGACCTTGATCCCCGCCCGGCGGCTGATCGCCAACGTGGAAGGTGTAATGAATGCGGTACTCGTCAAGGGCGATGCGGTGGGGCAAACGCTGTACTACGGTGCGGGCGCCGGAGCCGAACCGACTGCCTCCGCAGTGGTGGCCGACCTTGTCGACGTCACGCGGATGCACACGGCGGATCCGGAGAACCGTGTACCGCATCTGGCGTTTCAGCCGGATGCGCTCTCCGACATACCCATCCTGCCGATGGACGAAGTCGAAACCGCGTACTACCTGCGGCTGCGTGTTTTGGACAGGCCCGGTGTCCTGGCCGACATCACGCGCATCCTTGCCGACCTCACAATCTCCATCGACGCGATGGTGCAGAAGGAGCCGGGCGAGGGCGAAGAGCAGGTGGACATCATCATGCTGACGCACCTGACGCTGGAGCGCAACATCATCGCGGCGATTGCACGTATCGAAGGCCTTCCGGTCAATCTCGGCAAGGTCACGCGCATCCGGCTGGAGGAATTGGCGGCATGACGTCTGTCCTTT
>JBGPPC010000202.1:0-8494 GCA_041488355.1 Gammaproteobacteria bacterium | reverse complement strand
TCGGTAGCTCTCGCATCTTCGGAACGTCGTCAATGTCCAGACCCCACCTTCACGCAATCAATCGCTTTGCTGGAATGGTTGCCTGTGTATGCGTTGTACTCATTGCCCCATCGGTTAGTGCATTTCCGATCTACACCGCTCAGCAAGAAACGCGGATAGATTTTGCGCCGTCGGCTGCGCCTGTCGTCGCGAATTTAATAGTGCTGACTGATGTGGGGTCGGATTTCCAGCCGCGGTGGAGCGGAGTTTCCGACTCTCCGCTCATGGACTCCTCGCCTGGAGTCCTTGCAACGATGCCGACCACAACCTCGTCTTCTTCCAATGTTGAAGGTTACCCTTTGACGATGGCGGGCCCACCGCTCGAAGCGCCTCCGGTCCCCGACGCCGAGCTCGAGTCGTTGACGATAGGCGGGACGCAATACAGTACCGGGCTCAGGTTCGACGCGAACGATTGCGGCGCTAAGGCAGGAGTCGGGTCGTGCGGTGCGATCGAGGACGCCTTCTTCGATCTGCCGTTGGCGTGGACCTCTGGGCAGTTGAATCGGCAGGAGTGGTACGAGACTTAAGGAACGTCTGATCCATTCGTACACGCGCGACCGGGCGAGTTGAAACAACAACGCCCTGGACCTGGTCGGTCGTATTACGGCCCGCGTCGAAACTATAGTGCGGCTCGCTTGGCGCTCGGGTGGACGTCGCTTCAGAGGAAGGTATATCTGCCGGGCGCCGCGCCCGGAAACACGAAGGCCAGGTCGGAGGCGCTCAGTGCGTACAGGCGGGTGAAAACGTACCCCAGCAGTGAACGGTATTCGTTGAGCACCGGCAAGTCCCGATCTTGGAACAAAGTGCCGGCCGAGACGCCGATTTGCTCTCCTGCGGTGCAGCCTCCGGAAATGCCGCCGCCTAGCACCCACACCACGGTTCCGTGACCATGGTCTGTGCCGCGGTCGCCATTCTCCCGGAAGGTGCGGCCGAACTCGGAGATTACGATCAGCACGGTGTTGCGCCACGCATCGCCCATCTCCTCCGCGAAGCCAGCCAGTCCAACACCCAGGCTACGGACCCGGTCGGACAACGCGCCGCGCGCAGCGCCTTGGTGTACGTGCGTATCCCAACCCCCAACATCGACAAAGCCGATTGCGTAGCTCGAATTCGCGGCCATGAGGCGCGCCATCCGCCGAGCTTCCCGTTCGAATCCCATCGGGTTTACGGCGCCGCGCGCCGACGTCACCATTTCCTCCTCCTGCGCCGCGCTCATTTGTCGACGCGTCTCGAGTCCGTGATGGACACCCTCAGCCAGCTCGTTGCCTCGATACATTTGTTCCAGAAGGTCGATCTGACGCGCGTTGAACGGGTTCTTCGGCTGACCCTTGAGCCCGCGATTTGACACCATCACGTTGCCCTTGAACACGAGCGGCAAATTTTCAGTGAAGCTGACTGCGCCTCCGTGGACCGGTCCCAGCAATTCCACCAGCCGGTTGAGAAAGCCACTACCGTAATCCAGCCGCGCGCCGTAGCCCTGCCCCAACTCGAGGACGTCCTGTGCATGAAAGTGGCTGCGTGACTGATCCTGGCTGCCGGCGTAGGGGACAAACAAGGCCTGGCGCTGCTGATACAGCGCAAACACCGAGCTTCCGAGCGCCGGGTGCAAGCCCCAATAGCTATCCAGTGCGACGGCTGCATCTGGATCTGCACCGTTGGGGCGAGGAATCGAGATGTTGGGCCGCGATTCGTAGTAGAGGGTGCTGACGAACGGGACCAGCAAGCTGGCCGCGTCGTAACCGCCGCGCAGCAGCACCAGCACGAATTTCGTTCCGGACGCCGCTGGAGGTACGGCCCACAGGCGGATCGGTCCCAGCGCGAGCGCACCGATACCGGCCAGTCCGAGGAAGCGGCGCCTGCTCATCGGTACATGAACTCAGGCGCCGACAGAAGCAAAGCAGTCCATTCCCGCGTGTCCCTGGCTTGACTGAGAGCCTGGACGGTCTGGGGCCCCAGGAGCGATTGCAAGCGGGCAAAGACACGAGAGCGATCGATGTCCGTTTGCAGATCGCCTGTATGCGCGGCCTCTGAATCCTCGGTCTCCGGTGGACCAAACAGTCTGCCGCCTGCGTTGGAGAATCGGCGCGCGATCTCGAAGCGGGTGGTCATCTGTTCGGAGCTGGCCCAATCCTTCTGCCTCAGCCCATAGCCGTCTGGAGTCTGGTGTCCGTAGAGCGGCTCGCCCAATGCGTGCAGCCAGTTCAGCGCCGGCTTGTAGTTAGTGATCACGCGTCCGTCGTACGTCAGGCGCAGCGCCGACAGCACGTACTGCACGGGGTCCTTGAATTTCTTGCCCAGGTAGTCGTCGCGCCAGAACTCGCTCGAGTCGAACAGCGCGCGCAGCGTGCGTGCGATGTTCCCGCCGCTCGCCAGGAATGAGTCCTGCATACGCTGCACCACGTTTGCGGGCGGGGCGTCGCCCATGAAGTAGACGGCGAGCTTGCTGGAAATAAAGTGCGCGGTCGCCGGCTCAGCGCACAGGATGTCCGCTACCTCAGCCACCTCGTCGAAGCCACGCCCTGTGATGCGGTGATGCAGAAAGGTCTTTTCTCCGAAGTCGTGCCGGTGCGGATTGAACACGAACATCCCCTGCGCGACGTAGTAGCCCCGCAGCCGCGGCGGAAGCTTGATGGGCTTGGCGTCCATGCTCACACCGACTCCGGTCAGGATGCGCGCCAACTCCTGGACGTCCTGCTGCGTATAGCCACCATCCACGCCCAAGGTGTGCAGCTCGAGCAATTCGCGCGCGTAGTTCTCGTTGATGCGCCCTGCTGCATTCTGTGCGTTGTCCAGGTAGACGAGCATGGCCGGGTGCATGATCGTAGCCAGCAGCAGGTCGCGGAAACGGCCGAACACGTGCGGCCGGATCGCGTGCTCCTCATAGTCGGCGACCAGGAGCCGGACCTTGTCCTTACCCTGGAACACATTGAAGTGGTTGAACCAAAACCAGGTCAGTTGTTCCTGGAGCTGGTTGCGCGAATACAGCGCGCGAATGAGGTGTCGCCGCTGCGCCTCTTCCGTCACAAAGCGATAGCGCTCGTTCAATGCTTTGTGTTTCGCCTTGCGCGCCTCCCCGTCGGCCACCTCCTTCAAGCCCCGCGCTTCCTCCTCGTAGGCCCCGACAATGTCGCGCGCGGGCACACGGCTGATCGTCATCGCATCCACGGCGGCGAGGGCCTCCTGAGGCAGGGCCGCATCGCCGACAAATTGCAGCTGTTGCGCCCAGAAGCTCGCCCGCCCAACGCTCGCATAGGCTTCGACCGAAGCGTCATTGACGCCATATGTAAGGCGATTGATTGCGCGCAGATCATCAGCTGCAGGCTGAGCCGCTGCGGCGACGGCACGCAACAATAGGGCCGCGGCCAGCGCAAGCAACGACTGCACGGGCTCAAAACGAGTACAGGACCTGAACACCGAGCACATCCATCGAGCTCTGTGGCTGGTAGATCGAAAATTGCTGACCGTTGAAAGTGGCTTGCACGCTCGCAGACTGCTGAAACCGGTACGAGTCGTAGTACCCCACCACACTCCAGTGGGCACCGATGCGATAACCGATGCTGGCATACGCGCTCCAGTCCTTGCCCGGTGTGAGCGTCGGATTCTGGTCGAACCCGATATCCGTCAGATGCGCATTTTCATGCGTGTAGACCGGATACTTCAGCCCGGCCGCCGCGAGCCATCCCGGCTTGCCCGGCCGAGGCCCGAGCTCCACGCCCAGGCGAGCATAGAAAACGCCCCAGTCCTCCATCTGATTGCCCGGAAACTGCCTGCGCCAGATGTCTGCCCCTGCCGCGAGCACCGCGTCCAGGTGCTCGTTACCCTTTAACGGAAACCGATACCGGAGCTGGCCCTCGTTCAATACCCCGAAGTATTGGACGTTCGCGGTCGCGGGTGCGCCCGTGAAAAGGTCTGCGCCGCTGTAGTTCACTTGTCCGAAATAGATCTCGCCTCGATAACCGAAGAGCAGGCCTTGCTCCTTATCTTGGATCCAGACCAGACCGCCGGCCAGCAGAGGGCCGGTTTCCTGTACTGACGGCGTAGTGTCCTCCCGCCAGTTGAAGTACTCCAAGCCTGCAAACACAGTGAGTTCGGCGCGGGCCGTGGCTGCAACGAGGAAGAGCAAGAGACCGCAGACAGATCTCATGGGTGGTCGCCCGCGCTACCGGCACTCGCGCTCTTTGCAAGGAGCAGCGGCGCCGCTTTCGTGGCTTCGACTCGGCGTCGCGTTGTCCGCGTGCGTGGGACGCAGCTTCATGGCCGGCTCCCCCGGAAGATTTCGCCGCTCGACAGCGCCGGTCGCAGGCTCGCTATGGGTCGCCTGCCCGCCCCGCGCCTGTGCGTTCGAAGCCGGAAGCGGCGTCGGCGTGGGTCGCGCAGCTCCGAGTTCCCGCGCCTCCGCGGGCTGCCGGTTGCGCCAATCGTTGAAGGTTGGCGGCGGAGCCGGGCGTGCGCGCTCGATAGCGGGTGGACTAACTGCGGCGTGTTGCTCCGGTGCGCTTGCTGCAACCGGCACGGTCCGTTGTGCATCCACCGAGGCGCCGCCTGTGGGCGACACGACGCGCGGCGCGGGGCCTGCTCTCTCCGGCGCCGCGAGGCCCGCGGCACGCAGCGAAGGGCTGGGATCGCGCGGAGCGCGCATCGCAACCACCGGCCGTTCAACAACCTCCTGCGGCGGATGTGCGGCTCGACCCTCCCCGGGAATGAGGTTCGACACGGTAGGCCGGACCTCGATTCCACGCTCCGCCGGGTGCCAATCTCGCAATTCCTCCACTGATGGGCGAGTGTATTCGCGGGCCCCTCGGCCAAGCTGCTCCGAGCTCGTGGCGATCACGGCGTTGTGCACCCGAGTGTTCACGTACGTGATGTTGCGCACATTGACGTTCGTGACATTCACCGTGGTGGTGTTGATCACGGTTCTGTTCACGATCCGAGGGCCGCCCCAACCGCCCCACCATGGCGTGCCGACGAATCCGCGCGGGCCCCACCATGGCACCAGCGGCTCACCCCAGCCCAGTGCCACCCAGCCCACGCCGACGCCGGCGCTCACGCGCACGCCCCCGAGCCAGGCTACCAGGGCCGGTGCATACACTGGCCGCGCCACAATCGGGCCCGGCGCCCAAGCCCAATAGCCATTCGCGAAAACCCAGCGGCCGTAGTGATAGGGCGCCCAGCCCCACGACGCGTCGTCCACCCAGGTCCAGCCGAACACCGGATCATAGAGCCAGTGGCCGGCACTGTATGGTGCCCAACCAACGGGCATGGCGTCGGGAATCCAGATCGGACCGTACTCGGGCACCGTCCTCCAGCTTCCGCTGTGGTCGAGATCCGCCGCGCCATAGACGTCGGGCGGCACGTAGCGGACGCTCAGGGAGTCCAGCAAGGTGTCGGTTCGACTGTAGTTCCAACGATCCCAGCTATCGAGATCCGGCGCTGCGTAGGTTTGCACCGTGGCTGCTTCGGTACCGGAGATGACGAGCTCCTCCGATGCGTTGGCGCGCGTGGTCTGGCCGTTGGCGGCCGCAAGGGTTGCACTTCCGCCGCGGCGCGTGATCAAAGTCGTCGCTAGCTGATCGACGTTGAATCGATAGTAGCCGACATGCTCGACAGTAAACGCCGCATTGGGCGTGTCCACTTCCACGGTATGGCCCGGCAACAGCTCCCGCAGGTCGACAGACGCTTCGCCGGCCGTCACTTTGATCTGCAGATAGTCGGGCTCGAGGTCGGTGACCTGCAGTTGCGTCGATTCCCCCACGCGCACGTATGCTCGCTTGCCGATCTGAAACTCGGCGTTGCTGGACGGCGCTGTATAGATCGAATCGCCCGCCGCCAACGCGGTGTTCATGCGCGCCGGGGCCCAGTCCTGCGCACCGGGGCGCAAGAAGGAAACCTGGCCTTCGACAAGGCTCAAACGCGGCGGAGTTGCCGCGTCCGGTGGCGCCACTTCCTGGGCCCTCGCGGTAAACGAGGCCAGCAGCAAACCAATCGTCATGGAGATCAGTAGTGCAGCGCGCTTCATGATGGGCTCCTCGTGTTGTCGCCGGCTGCAGCCGCCTGCAGACTCGACGATTCTTGGCGCAACGGTCCACGCGACCCGGACCGTTTAGGACCGGACCGCCGAGGTAGAAACGCGCCGCGCGCGCTTTCGCCTACACGGCGTCAACAGCGGTTAGCTGCTAAGAAAGTATTGAATGACGTCGACGGTGCGATTGGGGTCGCGCGTAAGACTGACGTAAGGCGATCGGCGATTCACTTTAGACTTGCCCGGACCCGATCGGCCGGCGTTCCACGGTGGCGGTGGGCTCGAGTTGCCGCAGGCCTGGCGGGCCCGATCCTATTTCGGCTTGCGCTGGGCGAGCACTTGCCGCTCCTTATCCTCCTGCAGGCGACGGATCGCTTCTTCGCGCGCGCGCTGCTCTGCATCGCGCCGCGCACGCTCTAACGCCTCGGCGAGCGCGCGCGCTTCGCGATCGGCTTTCTCTCGTGCCTCCTGCTCGGCGCGCGCCATGGCAGCGCGCGCCTCCTCTTCGAGACGGGCACGCCGCGCCTGCTCCTCGAGAGCCTTGCGAACCGCTTGCTGCTTGCTCTGCGCCTCCTGGGCAATCTCCGGTTGCGCACGCTTAGGCGCCCCCGCGTCGATGTTGAGATCGAACGCAACCGCAGGGGCGGCCGACGGCACAGCGGTAAAGTCGAGTCCAGCTCCGGCAGAGGCGGCGTGTTGCTCCTGCGCCTCGCGCGCGGCCTTCTCTTCGCCCAGACGCTTGCGTTCCTCATCTTCGCGCCTGCTGCGCTCCTCGTCGTCACGGCACTTGCGGGCCTCTTCCTCTCGGCGCTGGCGCTCTTCGTCCTCGCGCTGTTTCCGGTCCTCCTCGTCCCGGCGTTTGCGCTCCTCCTCCTCCCTGCGCCTGCGCTCTTCGTCCTCCTGGCGCTTGCGCTCCTGCTCTTGCATCCGCTGACGCTCGGCTTCCCCCTGTGCTGCCTCGGCTTGAAGTTTGGACTGGCGCTCCGCTTCCTCACGGGCCTTTCGCTGTGCGTCCTCTTTGGCACGGGTTGCAGCTTCGAGTTGCTCGCGAGCACGGCGTTCAGCTTCCTCGCTCGCACGCGCTTCGACCTCCAGCTTCTCGCGCGCACGACGCAGCGCCTCTTCCTTCGCACGTGTTTCGGCTTCCACCTTTTGGCGTTGCGCCTCGTCCTCTTTCGCTTTGCGTTCGGCCTCGACCCGGACCTGCCGTGCGGCTTCTTCTTCGCGTGCGCGACGCTCGGCCTCTTCCTTCGCGCGCTTCTCGCTCTCGATGCGCGCACGCGCTTCCGCTTCGACCTTCTGGCGTTGCGCCTCTTCCTCTTTCGCTTTGCGTTCGGCCTCGACCCGGGCCTGTCGTCCGACCTCTTCTTCGCGAGCGCGACGCTCGGCCTCTTCCTTCGCGCGCTTCTCGCTCTCGACGCGCGCGCGCTGCTCCGCTTCCGCCTTTACGCGCAGCGCAGCCTCCTCACGCGCTTTGGCCGCTGCGGCCTCCGCGGCTTTCCGTTCGACATCCTCGCGCTGCTGCTCCGGCGCCGCACCTTGCGAGGGGGCCGGCTTGGACGACTTGGAAGGCCCGAGGACTTGCGTGAAGTCGAGATCGTCGACTTCGGCGTCGCTGGTTTGCGTTGGCGAGGCCGCGCGGCCGGCGCCGGAAGCGGCTGCGCTACCGAGTTCTTTGATGAACCCGTCGTCGGACAGCAACCGAAGGATCTTCCGCAACTCGACCTCGGTGATCCGGCTCTTGTCGACCAGGTCGGCGAGCGTAGCTTTCCCGTCCACCAGGTTTAGGACCCGGAATTCGTCCTTCGAGAGGCGGTTGGACTTGCTCTTGATCTCGAGCAGACCCTTGCCCGCCTTGGAAAAAACGCTAGTCCGATCCATCGTCCGCTGACTCTGCCCCGATCTAGTGGCGACCTATTGACACATCCCCGACGGGTTGACTGGTGTCGGCAAGCCCTCGCCGGAACTTCGGCGGGGTGCCATTGTAGCTGTGGGGCGCCGGTACATGACCAAGAAGCTACGCAATCGCCCTGTTCCGAATAGCCGCCGGGCGCGGCGTCCATCCGGGCCCTTCAAGCAAAACATGGCCCACGGCTGACTCGTTGGACTGTGACCGCGGAGCTCGGGTCGACTGTATGGACCGACTGCGTCGATCCGACGTTCCGAGGATGGATGCCCGTCAGAACAGCAATGCCGGCGACATGATCGAGGTCCGCGCTTGACGCGTCCCGATACCGCCTGGGCCACGTCCCCAGGCCGACGCTGGAGCTGTGGGAGAATCGACATCGGTGCCGAGGGTTCGACACGAAAACAGGCTCCAGGGCTTACGTTCGTCTGACATTGCGTCCTAAGCTATTGATCCGCCTTGCGGGATCATGATGGCACGCGTCTCGCGTTACTAGAGCCGAGCAATCGTTATGTGCTCCATCACAAACG
>JBGPPC010000201.1:0-8498 GCA_041488355.1 Gammaproteobacteria bacterium | reverse complement strand
TTGAAGTTAGGCGATCTAAAGGGCGAGTCGATCGATGAGACGCACAAGGATCAAACGCAGGTGCTCGCCTGGAGTTGGGGGATGAGCCAGTCGGGCACGACGCACATGGGCACCGGCGGCGGCGCTGGCAAGGTGTCGGTTCAGGACATGTCGATAACGAAGTACATCGACAAAGCCTCACCTTTTCTTCAGCTGGCGGTTTGTAACGGCAAGCACTTCGATCAGGCCTTGCTGACAGTGCGCAAGGCCGGCGAGAAGCCTCTGGAGTACCTCAAGATCACGATGAAAGAGGTGATCGTCACCTCGATATCGATCGGCGGGAGCGGCGGGGAAGATCGCTTGACCGAAAACATCTCGCTGAACTTTGGTGAATACAAGACCGAATACACGCCGCAGAAGGGCGACGGCTCGGGCGACGCGGTAATTGAAGCGTCTTACCATATCGCGAAGAACGTGAAGATATAAGCGAGGAGGCACCGCCGAGAAGCGGCGACGGTCGCCAAGCCTCCAGTCGAGCTGATGGTCCGTCTATTCCTCAAGGCCGGCGGCCAGTTTGTCTCCACGGGGTGCCAGGGTCAGCCGGATGTCATTGACCGTAAAGTATTGACCGCAAAGTCAGGTCACCCGGCCCTCTGGGGAACGGGGTGCGACCGACCACGCGCAACGACGCATACTGTTTGACGGACTTGCCATGGCTCGCAGCGACATGTTCCTCAAGATCGAGGGCCAGAAGCAGGGACCCATCAAGGGCGAGTCCCTCGATCCTGATCACACCGACGAGATCGACGTGGTGTCCTGGTCCTGGGGCATGCAATCCCACACCAGCCTCCAGTCCGGCCTCGACTCGAGCAAGAGCTCCATCGACGCGCTGAGAATCACCAAGCTGGCGGACAAGGCGTCGACCGGGATCATGTCCTCGCTGCGCACCAACGAGCTCATCAAGCAAGCGACACTCACCGTCCGCAAGGCGGGCGAGAAACCTCTCGAATACTTCAAGATTACGCTCAAACAAGCGCGGATCGTGTCTTACTCAACATCTGCTGAAACCACCGACAGCGGGCCGGAAGTCAGGGAAGATGTGAGCTTCGCCTTCCGCCAGATGACGGTGGACTACACGCCGCAGGGCGCTGACGGCCTCGCCCGGGGCGGCACCACGTTCGAAACGGAAGTCTAGACGGACTGGCCCGCACAAGCTTCCAGGGTTGTGCGAGGCGGTCGAGAAATGCAGGGGAGGAGAGCGACATGGTCACCATCGCCACTGCGGAAGAGAACCTGCGCGACGGCGACATCGCAACCGCCCTGAAGCTCCTGCAGGACAAGGTCCGCGCTGTGCCGGCGGACGCCAAGCCGCGCATCTTCCTGTTCCAGCTGCTTGCTGTGATGGGGCAATGGGAGCGTGCGCTCAACCAGCTCAACGTCGCCGCCACGCTCGATCCCAGCGCGCTCGCGATGGCCCAAACGTACCGCGAGGCGTTGCGCTGCGAGTTGCTGCGCGCGGAGGTCTTTGCAGGCAAGCGCTCGCCCATGGTATTCGGTGAGCCCGAGCAATGGCTGGCGCTGCTGATCGAGTCGCTGTTGCTGACTGCCCGCGACCAAGCGGCTCAGGCCCAGAAGCTCCGCGATGATGCATTCGAAGCAGCGCCTGGCTCGCCGGGAACAATCGACGGCGTTGCCTTTGAATGGATTGCGGACGCGGACATGCGCCTCGGCCCGATCCTCGAGGGGATCGTCAACGGCCGCTACTACTGGATCCCCTTCAGCCGGCTGAGCCGAATTGACATCGAAGAGCCCGCCGACTTGCGCGACGTGGTGTGGATGCCGGCGCACTTCGAGTTCACCAACGGCGGCGAGGCGGTCGGACTGATCCCGTCTCGCTATCCGGCCTCGGAGACCAGCGCCGACGCAGCAATATGCCTCGCGCGAAAGACGGTTTGGGAGGAGATGTCGCCGGGCCTCTTCCATGGCTTCGGCCAGCGCGTGCTCACGACCGAAGCCGGGGAGCATCCGCTCATGGACGTACGCAAGATCGTGCTCGGCGGCGCCGCTTCAGCGCAGAGCGCAGCGCCGCGCACCGATGCGTGAGCTCGCCCCCCAGGAGCGCCTTCAGCCTGCACTCCTCGACCGGCTTACCGACGACGAGCCGGAGAAGAAGGTGGAAGGGCCGGACAAGCGCGTGCTCACCAAGACGCAACTGAAGCAAGCGGTGCTGCGCGACCTGGTCTGGCTCATGAACACCACGCGGCTCGAGTCCAGCGAGGACCTCTCCCAGGCGCCCAGGGTCCAGCGATCCGTGCTCAACTTCGGGCTGCCAGCTCTGTCCGGCGAGACCGCTTCCACGCTCGACCCAACCGATCTCGAACGCTCGGTCCGCGACGCGATCCTGGCTTTCGAGCCCCGTATACTGCCCGCGTCTCTGCGAGTTGAGGCCATCGTCACCGACACGCAACTCGACCAGCACAACGTGATCAGCGTCCAGATCGAAGGGCAGCTGTGGGCACAGCCGGTGCCGCTCGAGCTGCTGTTGCGGACCGAGGTGGATCTCGAGACGGGCAAAGTCGAAATCACGGAGCTGTCGGCATCCCAGGTGAGCTGATGGACCCGCGCCTGCGCGACTACTACGAGCGAGAGCTCCAGCACCTGCACGAGATGGGCGCGGAGTTTGCCCAACAGCATCCCAAGATCGCAGCGCGCCTGGGAATGCGGGGTATCGAAGTTGCCGACCCCTACGTGGAGCGACTGCTGGAGGGCGCGGGCTTTCTCGCGGCGCGCATCCAGCTCCGGCTGGACGCCGAGTTTCCGCGCTTCACTCAGCACCTGCTCGAGATGGTGTATCCGCACTATCTCGCGCCGACGCCGGCGATGCTCGTCGCGCAGCTCAATCCGGAGCTCACCGAAACCAACCTCGCTGGTGGCTTCACGGTGCCTCGCGGCAGCCTGATGCACGGGACGGTGGGCGGCGACGACGCGACCGCGTGTGACTTCAGGACCGCGCACGATGTCATGCTGTGGCCGCTGCAGGTGGTCGAGGCCAAGTATTTTTCCTACGCGCCGGACCTGCCGCTGAATGCGCTGCCGACGGGGCTGTCCGTCAAAGCAGGCGTACGCCTCAAGCTCAAAGCCACGGCCGGAGTCAACTTCAACCAGCTCGGGCTGGACCGGCTGCGGATCTATCTCTCCGGCGCAGACGATGTCGCCCGCAGGCTCTACGAGCTCACTCTTGCCTCCGCGGTCGGCGTCATGGTTGTTCCGACCAAGCGGCCTGTGCCGTGGTCGGAGTTCCTGCACGCCACGCAAGTGCAACGCGTCGGCTTCGCGGACGACGAGGCGCTGCTGCCGGTAACCTGGCGCTCATTTCAGGGCTACCGTCTATTGCAGGAGTATTTCTCTTTTCCGCAGCGTTTCTTGTTTTTCGACATCGCCGGGCTCAAGGGCAAGATCCAGCGCTGCATGACGGACGAGCTGGAGATCGTTCTGCTGTTCGGCCGCGGCGAACCCGTCCTGGAGAAGGTGGTCGATGCTTCGAACTTCTCGCTGTTCTGCACGCCGGTTATCAACCTCTTCTCCAAACGAGCGGACCGAATCCCAGTGACGGATAGTTCGCACGAGTTTCACGTCCTGCCGGACCGTACTCGTCCGATGGACTTCGAGGTTTATGAAGTCACCAGCGTTGCCGGGCACGGCGTGGGTGCCGACAGCGAGCAGGCATTCCTGCCGTTCTACGGCGCCGCGAGCACGGAACCCGACCGTGGCGCGGGATACTTTACGGTAAGGCGCGAACCGCGGCTGCTGTCGGAGAATCAGAAGCGCATCGGGACCCGCACCAGCTACATCGGCACCGAGGCTTTCATCTCGCTCGTCGACCCCAACGAAGCGCCCTATGCGGCGGATCTGCGCCAGCTCTCGGTGTCTATCCTTTGCACGAACCGAGATTTGTCACTGCAGATGCGTCTGGGACTTGGCAAGAGCGATCTGGTCCTCGATGCCGCCGCACCGGTGGCCAGCATTCGAGTAATCAAGGGTCCGTCGCGGCCGTACTCACCGCTCGCCGATGGTGCAATCAGCTGGCGCTTCATCAGCCACCTTTCGCTGAACTATCTCTCGCTCATGAGCGAAGACCCGCGTCAGGATGCCGCGGCGCTGCGCGAGATCCTGGAGCTGTACGCAGCGCGCGGCGACCCGGCTTTGACGCGGCAGATCGAAGGCATCCAGTCGGTGCGGGTGCAGCCCGTTACGCGTCGACTCCCCGCCCCGGGGCCCATCACGTTCGGCCGCGGGCTGGAGATTCAGCTCGACGTCGACGAGCTCGCTTTCGAAGGTAGCAGCGCGTTTTTGCTCGGCTCGGTGCTCGAGGAATTCTTCGCGCGGCATGTCTCCCTCAACTCCTTCACCGAAACCGCGCTGCGATCTTCCCGGCGAGGCGAGGTCATGCGCTGGCGACCGAGATGGGGCGAACGGCCGATCCTGTAGGCTTCCTCGAAGGCCTGCACCGCGAACCATACGCCTACGATTTCTACCAGGCGATGCGGCGGCTGGAGAATTTGCATCGCGACAAGCCGCGGCTGGGCGAAGCATTGCGTCCCGCCGACGAGCCAGTGCGACTCGCCCAGGAAGCTTCGCTCTCCTTCGCGCCTGCGCCTCTGTCGGCGTTCGAGCCTGGACGGGATGGAAAGCCGGCTTGGCTGCAGGTGCGCTTCTTCGGGTTGCTGGGTCCGAACGGGCCGCTGCCGCTGCATCTGACCGAATACGCGCGGGAGCGACTGCGCCACGCCGGCGATTCCAGCTTCACGCACTTCCTCGACCTGTTCCACCACCGCTTCCTGGTGCTGTTTTACCGGGCGTGGGCCCAGGCACAGCCCACCGTCAGCCTGGACCGGCCGCAGGAAGACCGCTTCAGCACCTATATCGGGGCATTTGCAGGACTGGGATCGCCGGCTGTGCGCGGCCGCGACAGCGTGCACGACTTCGCCAAATTCTTCCGCGCGCCGTGGTTCACGCGCCAGGTGCGCAACGTGGACGGGTTGTGTGCCATCCTGCGCAGTTACTTCCGCGTACCCGCTGGCATCGAGCAGTTCGTCGGCCACTGGATGAAATTGCCCGAGACGCAGCGCACGCGGTTGGGCGTTCCGGGGGGCACGACGCTCAGTCGAGACGCCGTGATCGGGACGCAGGTCTGGGATCGTCAGCACAAGTTCCGCATTCACCTGGGGCCCCTGACGCTGGCCGAGTACGAGAGCTTTCTGCCCGGCGGGGCCAACCTTCGCAAACTCGTCGATTGGGTGCGCGGCTATTTCTGCTTCGAGTTCGAGTGGGACCTGCGGTTTGCTCTCGACAGGCGCGAGGTTCCGATGACACGCCTCGGCCGCTATGGCCGGCTGGGGTGGACGACCTGGGTAGGCCGACCCGGCACACCTGTGGACGCCGGGGATCTGGTGCTGGACGCCGAACGGGTACTCACCCGCCTCAAGGGCGCTCCCTCCAAGGCGGCGTCACCGGCGTGACACACAGATGAGGAAGCTATGAGCGAGATCAGCCGCGTGGCCCTGTTCGGTAAGCTGAATCCACTCGCCTACAAGGCGATAGAGGGCGCTACCGTGTTCTGCAAGCTGCGGGGCAACCCTTACGTAGAGCTCGAGCACTGGCTCCAGCAGATCTTGCAGACGCCGGATTCCGACCTGCATCGCATCGTTCGTCATTTCGAGCTCGACGGCTCGAAGCTCGCGGCCGATATGATCGGCGCGCTGGACCGCCTCCCGCGCGGCGCCACGTCGATATCGGATCTCTCCACTCACGTCGAGAACGCCGTCGAGCGCGGGTGGGTGTACGGAACGCTGATGTTCGGAGAGTCCCAGGTACGGACCGGGCACTTGCTGGTCGGCATGCTGAAGACGCCATCGCTGCGCAATGCGCTGCTCAACATTTCGCGCCAGTTCGAGCGGGTCAAACCGGACCTGCTCAGCGACGATTTCGGCAAGATCGTTTCCGGCTCGCCCGAGGAAGGCCAGCGCGCCAGCGACGGCTCCGCCGCCGGGGCGGCGCCCGGTGAAGCGAGCGGCGCCATCGCGCCGGCGCAGATGGGCAAGCAGGAAGCACTGCGACGCTTCTCGGTAGACCTCACCGAGAAGGCGCGCAAGGGCGAGCTCGACCCCATCGTCGGGCGCGACGTGGAGGTGCGGCAGATCATCGACATCCTCATGCGGCGCCGCCAGAACAATCCCATCCTCACCGGCGAAGCGGGTGTGGGCAAGACCGCCGTGGTGGAGGGATTCGCGCAGCGACTCGCGGCCGGTGACGTGCCGCCCGAGCTCAAGGAGGTGACGCTGCGTACGTTGGACATCGGCTTGCTGCAGGCGGGCGCGAGCATGAAGGGCGAGTTCGAGAACCGGTTGCGCCAGGTGATCGACGAGGTGCAGGCGTCGCCCAAGCCTATCGTGTTGTTCATCGACGAGGCCCACACACTCATCGGTGCGGGCGGTGCCGCCGGCACGGGCGACGCCGCGAATCTCATGAAGCCCGCGCTCGCGCGAGGAACACTGCGAACCGTGGCCGCGACCACCTGGGCCGAATACAAGAAGTACTTCGAAAAAGACCCTGCGCTGACCCGCCGCTTCCAGGTCATTCAAGTCGACGAGCCGAGCGAGGAGAAAGCCATTCTCATGCTGCGCGGCGTGGCCAGCGTGATGGAGAAACACCATCGCGTGCAGCTCCTCGATGAGGCGCTGGAGGCGGCGGTGAAACTCTCGCATCGCTACATCCCGGCACGCCAGTTGCCCGATAAGGCCGTCAGCCTGCTGGATACGAGCTGCGCCCGTGTTGCCATCAGTCAGCACGCAGTGCCCCCGGAAGTCGAGGACAGCCGGCACCGCATCGACGGCCTCAATACCGAGCTGGAGATCATCGGCCGCGAGAAGGTCGTCGGCATCGATACGAAACAGCGTGAGGCGGATGCAACGGCGAAGCTCGGAGAGGAGAAGGAACGGCTGGCGAAGCTGGAGGAACGCTGGCTCGCCGAAAAGGGCCTGGTGGACGAGATCCTCGCTATCCGAGCGAAGCTGCGCGGAGTGGTCGGAAAAGTGGAAGGGACTCAGACCACGCTGGGCAAGGCGGCCGACGTCGCGGCCAAGACTGTATCGATCGACGCCGGGCCCAAAGGGGTCGACACCACTCCGCCGGCCGAGTCGGCGGAAAAGCTGCTGGCCCAGCTTCGGGAGTTGCAGAGCAAGCTGACCGAGCTGCAAGGCGAGCGACCGCTGATTCTGCCCAGCGTCGATGCGCAAGCAGTGGCCTCTGTGGTCGCGGACTGGACCGGCATTCCGGTGGGTCGCATGGTCAAAAACGAGGTCGAAGCGGTGCTGAAGCTCGGAGACACCCTCAACGAGCGCGTCGTCGGCCAGCGCCACGCGCTGGACATGATCGCCCGCCGGGTTCAGACCTCGCGCGCGCGCCTCGACAATCCCAACAAGCCGATCGGCGTGTTCATGCTGTGCGGGCCCTCCGGTGTCGGCAAGACCGAGACCGGACTGGCCCTCGCCGAGTCGCTCTATGGCGGCGAGCAGAACATCATCACCATCAACATGAGCGAGTTCCAGGAAGCGCACACGGTGTCCACGCTCAAGGGTGCGCCACCGGGCTACGTGGGCTATGGCGAAGGCGGCATATTGACGGAGGCGGTTCGTCGCAAACCCTACAGCGTGGTGCTGCTCGACGAGGTGGAGAAAGCCCACTCCGACGTGCACGAGATGTTCTTCCAGATCTTCGACAAGGGCTGGATGGAGGACAGCGAGGGGCGCTACATCGACTTCAAGAACACTTTGATCCTGCTCACTTCGAACGTGGGCACGGATCTGGTCATGGGCTTATGCAAGGACCCCGAGCTGCTGCCCGAGGCGGAGGGTATCGCGAAGGCGCTGCGCGAGCCGCTGCTGAAGGTGTTTCCCCCTGCGCTGTTGGGGCGCCTGGTGGTAATACCCTACTACCCTCTGAGCGATGAGGTCTTGGCTTCGATCATTCGGCTGCAGCTCAAGCGTATCGGGAAGCGCATCACCGAAAACCACCGCATCCCGTTCACCTACGACGACGAGGTCGTCAAGCTCATCGCGGGCCGCTGCAGCGAGGTCGAGAGCGGCGCGCGCGTGGTGGATGCAATTCTGACCAACACGATGCTCCCGCGCATCAGTCAGGAGTTCCTGACCCGCATGATGGAGGGCAAAAAAGTCGAGCGAGTGCGGGTGGTCGTGGAGGGTGTGGATTTTGGGTATGCGTTTGAGTGACGATATCTCGCAGGCGAACCAAACATGATCATTGCGCTAAACCCCGGAGACCAGATAACGCCCAAGCGGGAATTGAACAGGATCATGCTGTCTCACTGGCGCTTCCACGCAGAGTGCGCCGATATCAGCGGCGGCCTCATGCCAGGCGCCCAACTGACGGTGGTGGAGGTGAGCAAGACACCGGGTAACCTTTGGGTCCGAGCGGAGTTGCCAGGCCGCCATCCACCCGCA
>JBGPPC010000200.1:0-8512 GCA_041488355.1 Gammaproteobacteria bacterium | reverse complement strand
TCGGTGATGAACTGGTACTGCTGTTCGAAGGTTTTCAACGTGTCGTTGTCGAAGCCGATGATGAACCCGGCCAGCACCTCGATGCCGTACGAGTAGATACGGCGGACCGAAGTAAGGGTGTCCTCGGCCAGGTTCTGAGTCTTGAGTGTCTCTTTCAAGCTGGCGGGGTCGGTCGATTCGATACCGATGAACACCCAGCCGAACCCGGCGTCGCGGAACAGCTGCAGCAGGTCCTTGTGCTGAGCCATGTTGAGCGAGCACTCGGTGCCGAAGCTGAACTTGTAGTTGTGCTTGTCCTGGTACTCTTTGAGGAAGGCCAGCAGCTTCTTGGCGACTGGCAGGTTACCGATTAAGTTGTCGTCGACGAAAAACGCATTGTGCACATTGAGGCGGCGCAGCTCGTCCAATTCGCGTCCTACCTGCTCCATGCTTTTCACGCGCGGCTTGCGACCGAACATGATGATGATGTCGCAGAACTCGCAGCGGAACGGGCAACCGCGCGAGAACTGCAGCGAAACGTAGGAGTAGCGCGGGAGCTTGAGCAGGTCGAAGCGCGGCGTGGGCGAATCGGTCAGCGCCACCGTTCCGGTTTCGTGATATAGCGCCTTGGGCGTGCCTTGCAGGAAGTCGCGACAGAACTCCTTCCAGATGTACTCGGATTCGCCGGCGGTAACCGTGTCGGCAAGCTCGGTGTAGTGCTCCGGGCACAAAGACGCGTAGCTCCCTCCGGCAACCACGAAGTGGCCGCGGCCGCGGTAGTAGGCCAGCAGTTCCTTCTGGCGGGGGAACTGCACGCCCATGCCGCAGACACCCACGATGTCGGCCTGCGGTTCCAGGGGGATCGGCTCGATGTTCTCGTCGACGATCTCGATTTCCCAGTCCGGTGGGCACAGCGCTGCCAGCGTGGCCAGGCCGAGCGGAGGGTTCACAGCGCGCTTGTTCGGCAAAACCTCGCTGAGCGCCCACTTGGAACTCCAGAAACTTTCTGGGAAGCGCGGGTTGATCAGCAGAAGGCGCATAGGATCTGTCCTTTGTTGGTCTGAGGCATCCGGAACCACAGCGCAATGGGCAGGAGCACTTCACTCCGTTCGCGCTCGGCAGGGAAGTGCATCATACCTTAGTTGCAGGTGCAACACGCCGAAAGCGGGCGGCGTCGGACGCGCATGCCTAGTCGTCGCGCAGCGGCAAAGTTTAAGACGCCAACAGGTTCAAGCCATGCTGCTATGCGACCACTCTACCTGGCGCTTCGCGGTACACTCATCGGGCCGATGATCTACTACGCGCTCAAGGTCCTGATTTCGGCTGCGCTTATCGTCTTGGTCTCGGAGTTGGCCAAGCGCAACTCGTTGCTGGCCGCTTTGATCGCATCGTTACCCGTCACGTCTTTGCTCGCGTTCGTCTGGCTCTACTGGGAGACCGGAGATGCTGCACGAGTCTCCAGTCTGTCGCTCGATATCTTCTGGTTGGTCATCCCATCTCTAGTGCTGTTTCTGGCGCTGCCGCTGTTCCTGCGCATGGGTTGGGGATTTTGGATCAGCCTGCTGGCGGCGATCATCGTCACGGCCCTGTGCTATGGGATTCTGTTCTCTTTGCTGCGACACCTAGAGGTGCGCGCCTAGACGGCGGAGATCGAACGTGGGCGCCGTCGCAGGTCGCGCAGGCGACTGGAGATTTAGAATATTCCTCCCGCTGCGTACCCCGAGGCGAGAAGCCAGCCTCCGACCGCAGAAAATGCGACCACAAAAACCGGGGAGATCTTCCAGAACGCCAGGAGGATGAACGACGCCAGCGCCAAACCAAAATCCGCGCGCGAGTGGATTGCGCTGCTCCACACCGGGTCGTACAGAGCAGCGAGCAGCAAGCCCACTACGCCCGCGTTGATGCCGGTCAGCGCGGCCTGGGTGTCGTGGCGGCCCGCCAGGGCTCCCCACATGGGCAGTGCGCCCACCACCAGCAGGAACGACGGAAGAAAGATCGCGACCAGACACAGGATCGCCCCGAGCCACCCGTTGGGTGGTTGTGTCATCACCGTTCCCAGATAGGCGGCGAACGTGAACAGCGGACCGGGTACAGCCTGCGCTGCGCCGTATCCCGCGAGGAACATGCTATCCGTGACCCAGCCCGTTGGAACCACTTCGGCGCGTAGCAGAGGCAGCACGACGTGTCCGCCCCCGAAAACGAGGGCGCCAGACCGATAGAAACCGTCGAACAGGGCCAGCGCGTGGCTCGGAATAGATTGCGAGAGCAGCGGCAGTCCGACCAGCAGCCCGAAGAAAGCGACCCAGGCGACGACTGCGGCACTTCTTTTCACACCGAAGTCATGAGGTGCGCCAGGGCCTGCGGCTGCGGCGGACATGGTCCACCTGCCTATCAGCCCGCACAGCAGGATCGCGCCCACTTGACCGGCGACGCTGGGCAATGCCAGCGCCATCAATGCCGACAGCGCGGCAAGCGAAGCACGTCTGGCGTCTGGGCAGAGAGTCTTGCCCATTCCCCATACGGCTAAAG
Organism: Gammaproteobacteria bacterium; assembly: GCA_041488355.1. GTDB lineage: Bacteria > Pseudomonadota > Gammaproteobacteria > Burkholderiales > SHXO01 > SHXO01. Next base: position 6,004 of record JBGPPC010000200.1, on the reverse strand, counting down.
CGACCACCGCCACCGCGGCCACCTTGAGCCCATGGATTGCGCCCGACTCGCTTACGCCTCCGAAGCTTGCAACGCCGTATCCGAAAGCGATGAGTGCGAGCGCCGAGGGCAGCGTGAACCCCAGCCATGCGGCGAGCCCGCCGCTCAAACCCGCTCTGGAGATGCCCAACGCGATCCCTACCTGACTGCTGGCTGGCCCGGGGAGAAGCTGGCACAGCGCGACGAGATCGGAATAGGTCTTGTCGTCGACCCATTTCCGGCGCACGACAAACGCTTCTCGGAAGTAGCCGAGGTGGGCGACGGGGCCACCAAACGACGTCAGCCCGAGTTTGAGAAACGCCCGAAAGACCTCGCCCACTCGGGATGAGCCCGGCAGGCCGCCGGTTGACGCCGCGGTCGAGTTATGACTTTCGCCCATGTGGGAATAGAGTGGCCAACGGATCATAACCTGTCGCCCACCACTGACCAGTGTGATCGTCACTGATGTGGGTGGTAGCCTTCGCCGTCGTGGCCGTGCGGGTGGCTAGGGTCATGACTCCCACCGTTTGGTTTAACCAATGCGCGATATTGGTCCGGGCTAAACTCCGGAAGCTTCTGCAGAAACGCCACGATGGCCCAGATGCTCCGGTCGTCGTGGGTCTTGCCCCAGGCCGGCATCGCGGACATCTTGATGCCGTGCTTGACCACCCAGAACGTCTCGGCTACGCCTAGATCGGTCTTCTCGGTGAGGTTGGGCGGTTGTGGATAGAGCCCCTCACGGATTTCAGACTGCTGGGCGCCGGGCGCGAGATGGCACTCGACGCACATCGCTTCGTAGTGTTTCGCGCCGTCGGCGACCAGCTTCGAATCGTTTAGCGGCGGAACCTCGATATCCTTGGCCCGCATGGCGATCGAGCGATCGCGAACCGCCTCCATCGCCGCGTAGACTAGCGCCGAGTGCGGCGTGTCGGCGGCGACGTCGAAGACACCGGAATAGACAAAGAGCGCTGCCAGCGCCACTGCCGCAGCTCCGATCAAAATCCACGTCTTGACTCGTGCCATGTTAAGCCTCCGTACGCTAGAGCTTCCACGCCACGGTGCCGGCCGGCTGCTCGTACCAACCTGGATCGCCGTAGTCGTCGCGCGCCAAGTTCTCGCGCACCTTGATCACCGTGAACATACCGCCCATCTCCAGCGGGCCGAACGGGCCCTGACCCATCATCATCGGCAGTGTGTTCTCGGGCAACGGCATCTGCATCTGCGCCATGTCTGCCATGCCGTCTTGCCCCATCGACATGTAGCCCGGCACCAGCGAGCGGATCTTTGCATCTAGATCATCTTGCTTTACGCCCAGCATGTTCGGTACGACGTGGCCCATGGCGTTCATGGTGTGATGCGACTTGTGGCAGTGCAGCGCCCAGTCGCCCGGCTCGTCCGCCGTGAACTCCATCACCCGGATCGCGCCGACAGCGATGTTGACGGTGGCTTCCGGAAACTGCGCAGTCTTTGGGATTTGCCCGCCTTCGGTTTCGGTAACTGTGTAGGCATAGCCGTGGATATGGATCGGATGATCATGCATGCTCATGTTCGCGATGCGGATGCGCACGCGGTCGCCCCTGCGCATCACCAGTGGGTCGATGCCTGGGAACACCCGGCTGTTGAATGTCCAAATGTTGAATTCGGTCATCGTCGTGGGCCTGGCGATGTAGGTGCCAGGTTCGATATCCCACGCGTGCAGCAGGAAGCAGAAGTCGCGATCCACAACCGGCTCGCGCGGTACCCGCGGATGGACGATGAACATTCCCATCATCCCCATCGCCGCCTGCACCATCTCGTCCGCATGCGGGTGGTACATGAAGGTTCCGTGTTGCCGCAGCGTGAACTCGTAAACGTACGTCTCGCCCGGTGCGATATGAGGCTGGGTGAGACCGCCTACGCCGTCCATGCCGTTGGGAAGGAAGATGCCGTGCCAGTGAATCGTCGTGTGCTCGGGAAGGCGGTTGGTCACCAGGATGCGCACGCGGTCGCCTTCGACCGCCTCGATGGTCGGGCCGGGCGTCGAGCCGTTGTAGCCCCAGCAGTTGACCACCATCCCGGGCGCGAATTCGCGCTTCACGGGCTCGGCGATCAGATGGAACACCTTCACTCCGTTGTCCATACGCCACGGCAAAGAGCCGCCGTTGAGCGTGGCCACCGGAGTGTAGGTTTGCCCGGCCTGCGCCGGGATCGGTGGCTTGGTAGCTGCCGCTGCTTTCTCGGCGGCAGACGCCTCGCGCAGCGCGAGGGGCACCGCCCCACCCGCGAGCAGGGCAGCACCGGTCTTGAGAGCTTGACGGCGCGTGATCATGACGGCTTGTCTCCGTTTCGACGAGAGTTGCGTTCGATATTCGTTTCGTTCCTGGTGCGTCCGGGACCGGCATCCGAGCTGCTCTCCGCAGGCGTGGATACGGGCAGAGGAACCTTTCCGCCCAGCGCGAGTTCCAGATCGGTCCACGCCAGCCAGAACTCCTTGTTGGCCGCGACGTACTGGCGTGCCGTTTGGACTTGAGCTTGCTTTGCCAGGAGCAGGTCATACACGCCCACCAGCATCCCGTTGTAGAACTTCAGCGTCTCGCTCACGATGGTCTGCTGCAGCGGCAGCACAACGTCGCGGTAGTGGCGCACCACCTCTTGCGCTGCGGCCACACGCGCACGTGCCTCGCGTGCCTCCGAGCGAACGTCTACCGCGAGCGCTGCCACGCGTTCCTCACCGCGCTTCAGTTCCGCCTCCGCCCGGGCAATCGCTGCCTGGCCCTGGTTGAAGACGGGCAGCCCCAGCTCCACCGTTGGTCCTACGAACTTTTCGCTGCCGGGCTCCCGTTTGTAGGCCACCCCGATCCCGAGCGGGCCCAGGTAACGCAACTGCCTCGTCAGGTTTAGTGCCTGGGCCGCGGCGTCCGCACTCTTCTTGGCTGCCGCAAGGTCGAGGCGTTGGGATACGGCCTGCGCTTCGGCCTGCTCTAGCGACGGAAGAGCAGTCGGGACGGCGGGCAGTCGGGCCGGGATCTTCCAGCTGGTATCTTGACCCCAGACACCCATGAGCCGATTGAGTCGCTCCCGGTCCGAGGCGAGCTGCGCTTCCGCCTGCGCTGATTCCAGCAGCATTTGCGCGTAGAACGCCTGCTGAAGCGACTGATCGCGCCGGCTCAGGTTGCCTGCAGAGCGTTGGCGCTGCGCGAGTTCTGCCGCCGCCTCGGTGGCATCGGCAACCTGACGCGCCAGCTCGAGTGCCTGGGCGTCGCCTACGGTGGTGAAGTATTGGGCCTGAACCTGCCGCGCGAGATCGAGCACGTTGTTGGCCACCTCCAAAGTTGCCCGCTGCGCTCCCACCTCACCTATTTTCTTGCGCGCGGATAGGCTGACGACGCTGACGAAGCTCTGCACGACAGAGGCTTCGGTGATGGTTCCCGCGTGGCCCGAGTACAAGGCAATGGAGAACACAGGATTGTCCAGCAGGCCGGCCTCGACCAGATCGGCCTGCGCAATACCCAGGCTCTCATAGTTCGCTTGCAGGCGGCGATTGTTAAGGAGCGCGATCTGCACGGCTGTTTCGGCATTGAGCTCCTGTTGCAGTAAGCGGCGAACGGCTGCGTGAGCGCGCTGGTCCTGCTCGCTATCGCGGTTCCATGCGATGTTGCTCCCCAGCCGTTTCCCTACGGCTTCTCGCACTTCAGGAAAGTGGGCATCACGCTGTACCGAAGCACATCCGGCCAGGATGAGCGATACGAGCATGCCGGCTACAGCACCGAGCCTGACGCGCCCTGCACGATCAGTGGCGATGCTCATGAGCACCCTCCTCGCTTGGCTGCTCGGCTTGCGGAGCCGGTCTCTGGCCTGCATTCGGAGCCACGTCGCTCTCTCGTGCATCCGCACCAGAAAATGGCTTGTAGGTTCTCAGCGCAGTCGACGTCGGCATAGCAACCGCGTCCGGCGCCGCGGGATTTGCGGGGTGGCTCGATGGATACTCCGGCGGCGGGAGTGTGGCACAAGCCGCGAGCACGAGGCTCGCCCCCACGATGATATGGATAAGCGCAACAGCTGGTTTGACAAAACTCATTTCGAGCTCCTGTGCTCGTTGTGCATGCTTCCCGGCCCGGCCACAAGGCTCGAGTCAGGCGATATAGCGCGGCGCGTAGCCATTGGTTTGGCAACGGCGCGCAGAGCCTGCGGCATCGAAGAATGGGACGGTCCGGCGATCAGCGCCGGAAGCTGACTTCGGCCGCGATCAAGCGATCGCGGCTAGCGGGGGAGGTGTGTGTTGCTCGGCAACGAACGCAGGTGGGAGTGACGGGGTGAACTGCGTGAAGCATTGGGCGCACACGCGCTCAATCGCGTTCAGCCGGCTCGGGGCAACTGGCGAGCAGGCCAAGTGACACACGCCGCAATCGTTGCAGGCCAGACCGCTTGGGGAGCCGTCGTGACGATGTGTGTTCGCGTGTGCAGTGTGGTGCTGATGAGAATCTGACGTGGTCTGTGCGACACTGTGAACATGTCTCGTCTTGGCATGCGCTAGCGGCCGGCCGGTCAGTTGCGCGGACGGGGAAACGTCGAGTCCATGCTTGCAGAATGGCATGGCGACCGCAGCAAAACCCTGTAGCGGGAGCCACAGAATCATCAGGGCAGTCAGAATGGATCGCCGCCGGTGCATGGATTTAGTATAGCGCAGCAGGTCAAAGCAGATCGGGTGCAATCGCCACGCGCAGTGCCGTCTCGCGCTGCGCGCCGCGCACGCGGTGCGTGAGCCACCAGACGGCCCCCTTCTTCATGCTCCATTCCGCGACCTGGCCCGATAGCAGCCAGGCGGCGGTCTGGCCCAGCGTCGGCTGGTGCCCGACGATGACCACCGCGCCCTTGCGGTCCGGCCACCCAGCTGCCGACAGCACAGCCTCATACGACGCGCCCGGCTCGATCTCCTTCACCGTCTTGAACTTGTGTGTCAGGGCTTGCGCCGTCTGCTGCGCGCGCGCCGCTGGGCTGACCAGGATTTCGCTGTCGTTCGGCAGGTGCAGCTTGAGCCACTTTGCCATCTCAGAGGCCTGGCGCTGCCCCTTGGTTGTCAATTCCCTCGCCAGATCGGGAAAGCCATCTTGCGCATCTGCATGCCGCCAGAGAACGAGATCCATCAGTGCCAGAATGCCTCGCAATCGCGAAAGTGCTGCCACGCATCCCCGAGCTGATCGAGGTACGTGCGCGAACCGCACGCTGCCCAGCCGCGGATCAGACCTGGCGCCTCCAGCCACTGCCCAGCACCGTCGGATTCGCGCAGCGGCTCGAGCAGGCGTTCTACGGTGACCGCGTCGTTCAGCCCGCCCAGCAGCCCTTGCAGGTCCGCTAAGATAGTCAAATATTCGCGCACCTCGCCTTTGCTGTACAGCGCCGCGAAGAAGTCCACGGCGTAGCGCAGCTTCTTGATCTCGATGCGAAGGGCATGCAACCCGACTGGGTCCAGCTCGCGCAAGCCGTGGCCGCGCTTGAGTACCTTCCTGTGACGACGCTCGAGCATGCCGGCAGCGAACTCGGCGAGCGGGAGGACACGCAATGCAGCGGCGTCGTCATCAATCAGCTCTTGCCACGGCTCTCGCAGGAAGGTTCCGGTCAGCTTTAGCAGCAGGACCGTGTAGCGGGCCGAGGCGACGGCCTCGCGCGCGCCCGAGTCTGCCGCCGAGCGCAGTTCGGCGGTACGCTCAGTCAGCCAGTGCAGTCCGGGCTCGCTCGGAAACGCGGTGCATACGACCGGCAACATCTCGGTGGCGAAGACATCCCAGTCGCGCGCCGGCCCCAGGCAACTGCCCAGCCAGCGCAGCTCCACGACCAGTTCTTCGAACAGGGCGCGCGGAAAGGCGCGGTTAAATACGCTCAACGCCGAGCGCAGACGGCGCAGCGCGACGCGCGCCTGGTGCAGGTACTCGGGGTCGTCGGTTTCGAGCAGGCCGCGCTCGTTGGCCTGTAGATGGGCAATGCAGGAGAACACAACGGTACGAAACGC
>JBGPPC010000199.1:0-8560 GCA_041488355.1 Gammaproteobacteria bacterium | reverse complement strand
GGGTTGGGGCATGCGTTATCAGGTGACCCGTTTGGCGCGGGAGCGGCGGAAACTGTCCCAGATCAACAAGCCGGCGCCACAGGTGATAGCGCTATCGGCGATGTTGAACGCTGGCCAATAGTACTCGCCCAGATGGAAATACAGGAAGTCCACGACCCCGCCGAGGAGCAACCGGTCGATCACGTTGCCAATCGCTCCTCCCAGTATCAAGCCGAGGCCCAGACAAAACAGGCGGTCGCGGGCGTGCTTACGCAGCAAGTAAGTGATCAGGGCGCTGGCTCCGAGCGCGATGCCAATGAACAACTCCCGCTGCCAGCCCGCCGCGGAGCTGAGGAAGCTGAAGGCCGCCCCGGGGTTGAGGATCAGCACCAGATCAAAGAAGGGCGTTAAGCGGATCGAGCCGTTCGCCAGCAGATCGCGGATCAGATGTTTGGAAACTTGGTCCAGCACGACAACACCGGCGCTCACCCCGAGCCAGCCCAGCCATCGCCAGGCGGAAGGCCGTGACATCGAGTGCTCAAGCATGCGCTCGCGCCTCGCCGGAGCCGTACAAGTTGGACACGCACCGTCCACACAACTCTGGATGGGCTGGACGCGATCCAATGTCGGGCCGATAGTGCCAGCAGCGCGGACACTTCGAATGCGCGCTCGCCCGCACGACGAGCTTCTGCAGCGCTGGATCGCTCGCCTCCTTGATCTGGGCGGCGGAGGTGATCAGTACGAAGCGCAGGTCGTCGCCCAGTTCGGCCAGCGCACGGTAGCGTTCGGCGCCGGTATGAATCTCCACCTCGGCCGCCAGCGACGAGCCGATTTCGCCCTTGACGCGCAAGGCCTCCAGTTCCTTTTGCACCTCGGCTCGAACCTCGCGGACCAGCGCCCAACGCTGTTGGAGCTGCGCCGCATCGGCCAGCGGCGGAAGTTCGTAGACGGAGTGCAAGAACACGCTGTCGCTATCCGGCTCGCTCTTTACACGGCGAGTCAAGTGGCTCCACGCCTCGTCGGCCGTGAAGCTCAGCACCGGTGCGAACAAACGCAACAGGCTGTTCGCGATGTGCCACAGCGCGCTTTGCGCCGATCGTCGCGCAACGCTTCCTGCCCCGCAGGTATACAGCCGATCCTTCAGAATATCGAGGTAGAAGCCGCCCAGGAACTCGGAACAGAAGTTGTGCAGTTTCTGCACGACGAAATGAAACTCGTAGCGGGCATAGTCGTGCATGACCGCCTGCTGTAACTCGCGCGTCATGGCCAGAGCGTAGCGGTCGAGCTCGATCCAGCGGTCGACTGGAACCGCGTCGCGCACGGCATCGAAGTCCGACACGTTGGCCAGCAGGAAGCGCAGCGTGTTGCGGATGCGCCGATACATCTCGACCACCCGCTTGAGGATTTCCTGCGACAGCGACAACTCGCCCGAATAGTCAGTGCTGGCTACCCACAGGCGCAGGATCTCGGCGCCAAGTGTCCCTGACACCTCCTGCGGCGCCATCCCAGTCCCTAGGGACTTGCTCATCTTGCGCCCTTCGCCATCGATGACGAAGCCATGGGTCAGCAACTGTCGATACGGCGCGCGGCCGTCGATTGCGCAGCCAGTGAGCAGTGAAGCCTGGAACCAGCCCCGGTGCTGGTCCGTGCCCTCGAGGTATAGATCCGCGGGCTTCGCGAGATTGGCCCGACGCTCCAATACGCTGAAGTGGGTCGTTCCCGAGTCGAACCAGACATCCATGGTGTCGGGCACTTTACGGTAGTGCTCGGCATCGGCGCCCAGCAACTCCTCCGCGCCCAGGCTGAACCAACCTTCGATGCCGTGCCGCTCGACGCGCTGCGCGACCTGTTCGATCAGTTCACCCGTGCGCGGATGCAGCTCGCCGGTCTTGCGGTGGACGAACAGCGCGAGCGGAGTGCCCCAGTTGCGCTGACGCGACACGCACCAGTCGGGACGGTTCCGGATCATCGCCTCTAACCGCGCCCGCCCCCAGCCGGGAAAGAACTCGGTCTGCTGCACGGCCTTGTCGGCCACCTCGCGCAGCAGCGGCCCGCCGCCGGGGCGGTGGTTGGAGTCCATCGCGATGAACCACTGGCGCGTGGCGCGATAAATCACCGGCGTCTTGTGCCGCCAACAATGAGGATAGCTGTGCCTGATGGTCTCGTTGTGCAGCAAGCGACCCTCTTTGGCCAGGGTATCGATTACAACCTTGTTCGCTTCCCACACTGACAACCCGCCTACCAGCCCCACTCCATCGAAGAAGCGGCCGTCGTCATCCACTGGATTGTCCGTCGGCAGATTGTACTTTTGACCGATCTGATAATCTTCCAGCCCATGGGCCGGCGCGGTATGCACCAGACCGGTACCCGCATCCAACGTCACGTGCTCGCCGAGCACGATCGGTACCTTACGCTCGTAGAACGGATGCGCCAGCTCGAGCCCTTCGAGCGCATGACCCGCAACGGTGGCGACCACTTCCCCAGCCATGCCGAAGCGCGCAAGGGCCGCCTCGCGCAAACCTTCAGCCAGCACGAGCAACCCCTTGGGGGTGCGTACGAGGTTGTAATGAAGCTCGGGATTGACCGCCACCGCTTGATCAGCCGGCAGGGTCCACGGTGTGGTCGTCCAGATCACCGCGAACGCGGGTTCGTAGATGTGCGTAAACCCGAACGGGCGCGCAAGCGCCTTCACGTCCGCGAACGCGAAGGCGACATCGATGGCGGGGGAGGTGCGGTCCTCGTACTCCACCTCCGCCTCGGCCAGCGCCGAGCGGCAGTCGATGCACCAGAGAACCGGCTTGGCGCCCTGATACAGGAATCCGCGCGCCTGGATGCGGCCCAGCGCCCGGATGGTGTCCGCCTCCGTGGCAAACTCCATAGTGAGGTAGGGATATTCCCAATCGCCAAGGACACCGAGTCGGATAAAGTCGCCACGCTGGCGCTCGATCTGCTCTCGCGCGTACTCGCGGCATAGCCTGCGGAACTCGGCAGCAGGCAGATTCCTCCCGTGCAGCTTCTCCACTTGATGCTCGATCGGCAGGCCGTGGCAGTCCCAGCCCGGCACGTAAGGCGAGTCGAAGCCGGCCAACGTCTTGCTCTTGACCACGACATCCTTGAGCACCTTGTTGACGACGTGCCCGATGTGGATGTCGCCGTTGGCGTACGGCGGCCCGTCGTGCAGGATGAACTTGGGCCGCCCGGCGAACGCCTGGCGCACTCGCTCGTACAGCTTGCCCTCCTGCCAGCGGCGCACCCATTCCGGCTCGCGTCGGGCAAGATCGCCCTTCATGGGGAAGCCAGTGTCGGGAAGATTCAGCGTATTCTTGTAATCAGCCATCAGTGAATGTTCTCGCGCCGGTCTTGACGCCCTCGGCGCCGGAAAAATTGCCTTGCATCCTCGACGTCTCTTGCGATCTGCTGCTTAAGGATATCGAGATCCGCGAACTTCTCCTCGTCGCGCAGCTTGTGCAGAAAACGCACCTGTAAGTGCGTGCCGTAAATGTCGCGTGCGAAGTCGAGCAGATGCACTTCCAGCACCGGGGCTCCGCCTTCTCTGACCGTCGGTCGCACGCCCAGGCTCGCGACGCCCTCCAGGGGTTGCCGACCAAGCCCCAGAACCTCGACCACGAAGATACCGGCGAGCGGGGGCCGATTGTGCTTCATCTGCAGGTTCGCGGTCGGATAGCCCAGCTGCTTTCCGAGCCTCTCGCCGCCGACCACTCGTCCGCTGATGCTGTAGGGCCGCCCCAGCAGCTGGGCCGCGCCGTGCAAATCGCCGCGAGCAAGCCGCTCGCGCACCGCAGTGCTCGAGACCCTGATCCCATCGAGGACAACGGTGGGCATCTGCGCCACTTCGACGCCCTTGGAAGCCAACGCCTCGCGCAGCATTGCGACGTCGCCCTGCCTGCGTGCACCGAAGCGGAAGTCGTCGCCGACCAGCACCCAGCGCACGCCTAGCCCCGCCATCAGCACGTGCTCAACGAACTCCGCGGCCGTGACGCGCGCGAAGTCGTAGTCGAAGCGGCGCACGTGCACCTGCTCCACACCCAGTTTCCCCAGCAGCTCGAGCTTCTCGCGCAGCGAGGTGAGGCGGGTAGGTGCCCGGTCCGGCGCAAAAAACTCCCGCGGGTGCGGCTCGAACGTCATGACGCAGGACGCAAGCCCCCTCTCGCTGGCCGCCTCCGTCAACAATCCGACCATCGCGCGATGCCCAAGATGGACACCATCGAAGTTGCCGATGGTAAGCGCGACTGGGACGGCCGGGCGCGTAGCGAGGTGACGCAGGATACGCATGGCCTGCCTGGGTGCGTTATCGGGAGCGGTCGGAGCAGCGGTCCGCGACCGGCCGCTGGCGCGGTGCGCGGGTGTACTTCCCGCGATCGCGCCGGCCGTTCGCGTGAAGGCGTTATTGTAACGGGCTGTGGCGGACACGGTCCACGCGCGTTGGGTCCGAAGCGCGCAGCCGCATTGGCAATGCACCGCTCAGGAGGCGCGCTTGACGAACTGCGCCGGTCGCAGTCCAACCAGCCAGAGGACGGCGAAGTAGCTTACCGCGCCAACCCCCACGACCGCCCCGAGGCGCGCGGCCCGCGACCAGGCGGATCCGGCGAGCCAGCTCTCCTGGGTTCCGGCCGCGAACCACAATGCCGCGCCCATCGCCACCAGCCCCACCAATAATTGACCGGCGAACTTGATCCAGCCGGGCTGTGGCTCGAAGACGCGATGCTGCCGCAGCTTGAAGTACAGCAGCCCCGCGTTGACGCAAGCGCCGAGGCCGATTGCGAGCGCCAGGCCGGCGTGGCGCAGCGGGTAGATGAAAGCCAGATTCATAAGTTGCGTCGCTACCAGAGTGAAGACGCCGATTTTCACCGGCGTGCGGATGTTCTGGCGCGCATAGAACCCGGGGGCGAGGACCTTCACCAGGATCAGTCCGACGAGTCCCACGCTGTAGGCCACCAGCGCCTGCCCGGTCATCGCCACGTCGTGGCGGTCGAATGCGCCGTGGTGGAACAAAGTCGAGATGAGCGGCACGGCGAGGAGGGCGAGCGCGAGTGCCGAGGGCAGCGCCAGCAGCAGCGTAAGCCGTAGCCCCCAGTCGAGCAGCCTGGAGTACTCGTCGCCGGTCTTCTCCGCAAAGCTCTTGGACAGGCTGGGCAGCAGGATGGTCCCCAGCGCCACCCCAAGGACACCCGTCGGGAACTCCATCAGACGGTCCGCGTAGTACAACCAGGACACACTGCCGGTGACCAGAAACGAGGCGAAGATGGTGTTGATGAGCAGGCTGATCTGCCCGATCGACACGCCGAAGATCGCTGGGCCCATCAGCCGGAGGACACGCCAAACCCCAGGATCCCTCAGGTTCACGCGCGGGCGCGGGAGCAGGCCGAGGCGTGCCAGATAGGGCAATTGGAATCCAAGCTGCAGCACGCCCCCGACGACTACGGCCCACGCCAGCGCCAGCACCGGCGGGTCGAACCAGGGCGCCGCCCACAGCGCAAATGCGATGAACGAGAAGTTCAGCAGCGTAGGGGTGAACGCCGGGATGGCGAAGCGGCCGTAGGTATTGAGGATGCCGCCCGCCAAAGAAGTCAGCGAAATAAACAGAATGTACGGAAAGGTGATGCGCAGCAGCTCAACCGTGAGATCGAACTTTTCCGACACTGCGGCGAAGCCGGGCGCGCTGACATAGATGATCAGAGGCGCGCAGACGATGCCGAGCGCGGTGACAAGGAACAACGCCAGTGCCAGCAGCGAGGTGACGTGGTCGACCAGATTGTGCGCCTCCGCCTCCCCGTGCCGCGTCTTGTACTCGGCCAGGATCGGGACGAACGCCTGAGAAAACGCGCCCTCGGCGAATACCCTGCGCAGCAGATTGGGCAGGCGGAAAGCGACGAAAAAAGCATCCGTGTACAGGCCGGCCCCGAACACGCGGGCAATGACCGCGTCGCGTATGAACCCGAACACGCGCGACACCAGCGTCATCCCGCTCACAGTCACGAGCGCCTTCAGCAGATTCATCCTGGAAACCGGTTCATGCTGGCCTGTAGTCGGTCACGGCGGTAGCGCGGTGGGCGGGTTTGACGGGCGCCGGGATCGATCGAACCCGACTCGGCCCCGACATACTAGTCAGGCGGAGCCGGGCAGACAAGAAAAAAGGATGCCTACACAATCCTTTAGGTCAGCTTGCAATCAGGCGTGGCAGACAGTATCCTTACGCACTTTTTTCCAAGGCCTTCAGGCCTTGGGCTATTTTTCGGATTCGTAAGGAGCATTCATGGCGAACACCGCCCAAGCCCGCAAGCGGGCCCGCCAATCCCTGCAGCGCAACGCGCATAACTCGGCCCAGCGCTCGGAGATGCGGACCGCGTTGAAGAAGGTGCGCAAAGCGATCACCACAGGCGACAAGCCTGCGGCTGTAGCGCAATTGCGCGCATCGCAGAGCGTCATCGACGCGATCGCGGACAAGAAAATCTTCCACAAGAACACGGCGGCACGCTACAAGAGCCGGCTGGCGGCCGCGATCAAGGCCATGGCCTGATCGCGTTCCCGCTTTCCCGCTCCTAGCTCGGCCAAACTAGGCGCCTTCGCCCCGCTCTGCGTGGTACCAACTGCCTCCAGCGGTGGCGCCTCCAGCGCCGCCAACCCCATCGAAACCTCTACATCCTGCCCGTCCGTCGCGCGCGCCCGGCCGCGCCCCCTCTCAGGCGTCCGATCCGGCCGTTCCAGCCACCATCGCTGCAGCAGTCGTTTGCATCCAGCCGCGACTTTCGGTTAGACACATGCGCAACCCCGTAAGCCGCATCCTGGTGATCAACGACGAACAGTTGGTCCTGAAAGAGTTCGTCAAAGGTTTGAACGCGGCGGCCAAGAGTCTGGACAACCCGCTCGGCATCGTCTTCACCGGTATCACCACCGCGCGCGACGCGCTCAAGGCCATCGAGGAAGACGGCGACATCCAAGCCGTGATCGTCGACGACACTCTGTATACCCTGAAGGGGAATGGCGGCAACTCGCGCGTGCTGCAGATGTCGGCGTTGGAACTGGTCCAGAAGATCACCCGCTTCCGGCCTGAGCTCGACGTCTACATCTTGATCGCACAAGAGCAGGAAGATGAGGTGGTCGACGCGCTGTTCTCGGAGGCAGTTGACGGCTATTTCTATCGCGAGGAGCGCGACTATCGCGGCATCTACCGGATACTCAACGCGCAGATGCAGGAGAAGGCGGATACACCCTTCTACGACGCGCTCAAGACCTACGTCCTGATGGCCAAGGACGCCTGGCATACCCCGGGCCATTCATCCGGCGACAGCTTGCGCGACAGCCCCTGGGTGAGCGACTTCTACGAGTTCATGGGCGAGCACGTCTTCGATGCAGACTTGTCGGTCTCGGTCCCGGTCCTCGACTCGCTCATGGAACCCACGGGCGTCATCCTGGAGGCGCAGAAGCTGGCCGCCAAGGCGTTCGGCGCCCGCCGGACGTTCTTCGCCACCAACGGGACCTCGACCGGCAACAAGGTCATCTTCCAGACCCTCATCGCGCCGGGCGAGAAGCTGCTCCTGGACCGCAACTGCCACAAGTCCGTTCACCATGGCGTCGTACTCTCCGGCGCCCACCCCGTCTACCTCGACTCGTCCCTCAATAAGAAGTACGGCATCTTTGGTCCGATCCCGAAGAAGACCATCATGCGCGCCATCGAGGAGCATGCGGACGCAGAAGCCCTTGTGCTGACATCCTGCACCTACGATGGGCTGCGCTACGACCTTGCGCCGATCATCGAGGCCGCGCACGCGAAGGGCATCAAGGTGGTGGTAGACGAGGCATGGTATGGCTTCGCGCGCTTCCACCCCGCCTTCCGTCCCACTGCCCTGGAGTCCGGTGCCGACTACGCTACCCAGAGCACACACAAGGTCCTGTCGGCCTTCTCGCAGGCCAGCATGATTCACGTCAACGACCCAGAGTTCAACGAGCACATCTTCCGCGAGAACTTCAACATGCACACGTCCACCAGCCCGCAGTACAGCATGATTGCGAGCCTGGACGTTGCGCGCAAGCAAGCCGTCATGGAGGGCTACAAGCTGCTGGCGCGCACGCTATCGCTGTCCACCGAGCTGCGCCATCAAATCGACTCCACCGGCGTATTCCGGGCGCTGGAGCTCGAGGATCTGCTGCCCGACGAAGTGCGCAACGACAACATCCAGCTCGACCCGACGAAAGTCACGGTGGACATTTCGGAATGCGGCTACACCGTGGACGAGCTTCAGCACGAGCTGTTCGAGCGCTACAACATCCAAGTCGAGAAGTCGACATTCAATACGCTGTCCCTCTTGCTGACCATCGGCACCACGCGCAGCAAGGTCTCACGTCTGTACGACGGACTCATGCGCATCGCCCGCGAGCGCCGTTCCGCGCGCCGCCTGTATCGTACCCCCGATATCCCCGGTTTCACGCAACTCAAATACCTTCCGCGCGACGCCTTCTACTGCGGCGGCCAGGCCTTGGCCATCCTGGACGAGCACGATCGCATCAATGCCGCGCTTAACGGCAAGGTGGCGGCCGACCAGGTCACACCCTACCCCCCCGG
>JBGPPC010000198.1:0-8574 GCA_041488355.1 Gammaproteobacteria bacterium | reverse complement strand
GCCTTGAATGGCAGGCAGACCATGGCGCCTGCCACCGGAGCAATCGCCGCGATCAAGTCGGGCGCTTCCACCGCGAGGCGATAGGTCATCATGGCGCCATTGGACAGTCCGGTTGCATAGACGCGCGCACGATCGATTGGGACGCGGCGGGCGAGGTCTTCGACCAGCGCGCGGGTGAATCCAACGTCGTCTACCTCGTTCTTCTGCGCCCAGCCACAGCAACTCCCCGCGTTCCAGGTCAGCAGCCGGGTACCGAGGGCGCCAGTGCCATTGGGATACACAGCCAGGAATCCCTCGCGATCCGCCACGACATCCATGTGGGAGTAGCGTTGCTGCGCCTTTGCATGGCCTCCGCCGCCGTGGAGGTTGATGACGATGGGCCAGTCCATGGCCGGCTGCGCCGGGGGCACATGCACGATGTAGCTGCGTTCGCGGTTCTGGTGTTTCAGGGTGAAGCTGTGGTCGCCTGGCGCCAGCTCGGCGCGACACAGGCCGATGGCCAGCAGCATCAACCCGACGACGCGGGCCGCGGGGGTGATTACCGTGAGCGGACGCAGGAGCATGCGGAGAAAGCGCGCGGCCCTTGCCTGTCTCGTTCCCGCGGTTTGCTCACCCGTGCCGCGCCAGCATTACGCCGACCAGCACCGCGAACGCGAGCACCATGACCGCGGTCAGGAAATGAGCGCCAGCGATCGCTCCAGCGGCCAAAGCCACGGCGCACGCGACCATCCGCTGATCCTCGTGCCGCACGAACGCAATGATCCCGAGAACGAGCGCGGCGAAGGCGAGGAGCAACGAGCCCAGCACAATGCGCGGGTCGCGCCACAAGTTGGGAAACTCCGATGGCGGAGGCGGAACAGACTCCATCCGGATCGCCGCCACGGTTTTGTCCTTCAGCTCGCCGAGCCAGTCGGCGGCTTGCTGCGGGATCGGCTTCGACGGTGGATCATAGAGTGGCGCGACCCAGCTCGGCAGCAGCGCCAGGGCCAGCGCGAGGACGCCAAAGGCGAGTCCAGCCCAACCGAAGTACTGATGTTCTCGGCGGTGCGCAGCATGCGCAGGCGCGCCGACAGCCCGTGCGGCAGGCGCGGGAATGCGCTTCAGCATGCGAGTCTCCCTATGATCTTTTGCAAGGTCATCTCGTACTACGTGCGCAGAGCGCACTTGGCATACAGATCCTGCGAGCGCCCAGCAGGGTCGTAGCGCTGCTTGAGTACCCGATACGCATCGCCGTTGTAGTGAGCCCAGAACTGCTCAGGGGTGAGCAGCGTGGACGAGTACAGCATCTTGATCCCCCCCAGCGCGAAGCACTTGTCATCGAGGATGCGCGTGTACCAGTAATCGGCTTTGCCAGGTACTTTCTTAACCTGGCAGTAGCAGCCGAGGTTGAGATACAGCCGGTCTGCTTCCATCGGATAGAGGGTCGGTTTTGCCGGAGTGCGGATAGGCGTGACGACCCAAGGTTTGCCACCGAGATCGGTTTCACGCGTTGCGAACTCGATCAGTTCCTCCGCGCGCTCCCATGGCACCTCCCAATCCTGGATCAGCGGCTCCACATCTTCCGTGGCGCTCCGAGGCAGCCGCTCTAGCAGCATGCGCTTCCAGCGTGCATAGCGCGTGTAGAACCCGGAATTGCGCAGGGTCAGCGGAGCGTAGCGCCGAAACAGCCGGCAGGACCAGGTCTCCGGCAGATTCCAGAACCACTCGGGGTCGTAGCGGAAGATGTAGTCCCGCGTAGTGAGATACACATCCCGCTGGTGCTGTATCAGCTTGTAGAAGATGTGGTCGCGTACGATGTCCTCGACCCGCGGCACCTGGGCTGCGAAGCGCGTGTTGGTGAGATAGAACGGTCCGCCGGCATAGAACAACCCCTCGGTGAAGTCCACGCTTGGATCGTCCGTGGCGGAGCGCATCGCTTCCAGGAACGGTGCTAGTTTGCTGAAACGTTCCGTGCGTAGATGCACCCATGGCTTTGCCGGCATGAGGCGGATCTTGGCGCGCAGGATGTAGCCGAGCGTGCCATAGGAGTTGGGCAGAGCGCGGAACAGGTCGGCATACTCATTGTCAAGGCGAGCCAGCACGATGCGCCCGCCGGGCAGCAGCACTTCGGCTTCGATCAGGCTGTCGTGAACGAAGCCGTGCCGGAAGCCGCTGGATTCAATTCCAATTCCCACGGTCGCGCCGCCGATCGTGATGTGCTTGAGCTCGGGCGACACGAGCGGGAGGAGGCCACTGCCGAGCGTGGCGGTCACGATCGTCTCGAAGGTCGCGAGGCCTTCCACATCCAGGGTGGAGCGCTCAGCGTCCACTTCGATCACGCGATTGAAGGCAGCAAGGGAAACGCCAGTACGCCGGCGCGAGGCGGCGGGCTGGTAGCGGAAAAGGTTCGAGACGGTACTTTTGTTCAGGCGCGGACCGCTCTGATCCCGCTCCAGCTCGGCGGCGAGCCGCCTTTTCTTGGCGGCGAAATCGGCGGGGTCGAAGCTGAGGTTCATGGCGACTGCGGCGACGAGGGATAGCTCCTACCTAAGCCCAGCTCATCCGCCGCTGCCTCTGGGCGCCGGCTCAGGCGTGAATCCGGTCCGACGGCGCTCGTTCTGCCGAGACCTGCTGGCCGTCGTCCGCGTACAGGAAGGCGCGGCTCATCGGATAGTTGTTCTGGTTGATGTTGCCCTTGCTGAACACGATCTGGAACAGGTGCGTGCGGGTGTGCGATGAGCGGAACATCTCCGCACACGATACGAGGTATGTGCGCCATACGCGCCGGAAGCGCTCGTCAAATCGCTTCGGGTCCAGCGCGTGGATTTGGCTCCAGTTGCGGTCGAAGCGCTCGGTCCAGGCGTCCAAGGTAAACGCGTAGTGCCGGCGCAGGTTCTCGATGTCCACGATCTCGAGCCCGCAGTCCTCCATCGCGGTGATGGTCTGCGCCAGACTCGGGATCCAACCGCCGGGAAACACATGCTTGCGAACATAGAACTCGGTGTCGCGCACGCCCACGTGGCCGATGTAGTGAAGCATGCCCAGCCCGCCGGGCTTCAGGAAATCGGCGTGCGCTTTGACCACCGCGCGCAGCTGGTCGCGTCCGGCGTGCTCGAGCACGCCGATGGACACAACCTTGTCGAACTGGCCGTGGACCTCGCGGAAGTCGGCTTCGCGCACCTCGAGCTTGTCGGACAATCCCTTGCGCTCGATCTGGCCGCGCAGCCACTCCACTTGCTCGGGGGTCGTGTTCACGCCGCACACCCGGACGCCGCACTGCTCCCAGGCCCGAAACATGAAGCCGCCGAAGCCGCAGCCGATGTCGACTACGCTCTCGCCGGGTTTGAGCCGGATCTTGCTGCACACGTGGTCGATCTTGTTGCGCTGGGCCTCCTCGACGGTGCGCGTGCCCGGCTTCCAGTACCCGCACGTGTACATCATCAGCGGGTTGTCCAGCCAGTAGCCGTAGAAGTCCGCGCCGAGGCCATAGTGGAAGCGGGCGTTGGTCCTGGCTTGCTCGATCGAGCGGTTGCCCAGACGGAACTCGTGCCACTGATTGCGCAACCACACGAGCGGCCCGGGCGCCCGGTCGAAGCCGCTTTCGAAGCCGACCGCGAATGCGTGACCGAGATCGCCGTCGATGTCCAGCGATTGGTCGAAGTAGGATTCCAAGATCCCGATGTGGCCGAAGCAGACGGCCTTCCACTGTGCGCCCGCGGTCTTGAAGCGGAAGTGGACCACCGGCTCGCCTTCGCGGTTCTGGAATGAGGAGCCGTCGGCGTAGGTTACCCGGAAGCAAACCCGGGTTGCACCACCGAGCCGCCGGATGATGGTTCTCAGTAAAGCGGTCATCGGGTCGTTCGCGATCTGTGTTTCATTGGCGGTTGCCAGCTCAAGGGGCACAGCGCGGTCGCGCTGCGCTCGGCAAGTGGTGTTTCACGGCTAAGTAACACGAAAGTTTTTGAACTGCCAGGGGTCGTCCCGGTCGATGTCCTCCGGGTACAACGTGCCGCGGCCCGCTAGCGGGGTCCAGTCGCTGTACACACCGACCACCGGGCCAAGGTAGGGCATGGCTACGTCGAGCACGACGCGAAAGTCGATGTCGTCCGGTTCCACGATGCCCGCAGTCGGATTGCGCATCGCCCAGATCACCGCGCCCAGCGCCGGAGCGTTGACCTGCAGGCTGGTGGCGTTGTTGTGCGGACACAACTGGCGCGCCTCTTGAATGGTGAGTTGGGAGCCGTACCAGTAGGCGCCTCTCACATGCCCCAGCAGCAGCACACCGAGCTCGTCGAAGCCATCCGCAATATCTTCACGCAGCAAACGCGTCCGTTCCTGCATGGTGTAATTGTGACCCACCATCTCGTGCAGGCTCAACACGGCGTCGTCGCAGGGATGATAGGCGTAGTAGCAGGTTGGCCGATACACGACTTTGCCGTTCTCGCGCAGCGTGAAGTAGTCCGGGATGGAATGCGCCTCGCCATGGGAGATGAGCCAGCCATGAAACGGCCCTTCCTTGGGCACCCATGAGCGCACCCGCGTGCTGCAGCCGGGCCGGTTGAGGTAGATGGACGAGCCGCAGCCGAAGCCGAACTCCATGCCCTCGTGCGGCCAGTGTCTTTCGTGCGTGCCCCAGCCGAGCTCGGCCGGCTGGAGCGATTCGCCCACGAACGCGCCGCTCGACCAGGTGTTGACGAATTCACCCCACCGCTTGCGGACGCCGGCCACCTGGCGGTCGCGCTCTGCGATCTGGACGACTTTGACCCCGACGTCCCGCGCGAGCCGCGCCCACGCCGCCTTGTCTGCGGGGATATCCGTGCCGTGCCCGGTATCCCGGGCGACGTTGAGCAGGGCCTGCTTGACGAAGTGCGAGACCAGACCCGGGTTGGCACCATGCATGAGCACCACCGCCGGTCCCCCGGGATACTTGCCGCGCATTGCCAGCGCCGACTCGCGGAAGGCGTAGTTCGTCCGGCGCGAGGCCGGGATCGACGTGTCCCGATGCCCGCCGGCCCAGGGCTCGATGCAGGCGTCCAGGTACATGATCCCGCGCTCGCTGCAGTATTCGATGAGCGCGAGGCTGGAGACATCGAACGAAGCATTGAACAGAAAATCGCCAGCCTTGAGCTCGCGGTCCAGGATGCGGACATAGTTGTCGCGAGTCAGCGGCTCCACCCGGAACGCAACTCCATACTCTTGTGCGATCTCGCGTCCCCAATCTTCGGCTGTGATGATCGACACGTTTTCCCTGGGCATGTCGATGTGGCGCAGCATCAGTGGCAAGGTGCCCTGCCCCACTGCGCCGAAGCCCAGTATCAGGATCCTTCCGTTGAAAGCGATATGTTTCTTGTGTTCAGCCATTTCCGATCGGTCGCAAAAGGGTTGCAGAAAACGGCAGCGCTGCCGGATGGGGATAAGGCCGGCAGCGCGAGCGAGCGCGGCATTTTAACTGTTTTCCGATCGAATTCCAGGCTTCGTTTCGGGCGTCGAGCGCCGCGCATGCACTTGGAATTCTCCGGGTAACATGAACGCGCTCTTCTAACCCGCGGCACGCTAGCTCTGCAACAGCCTGGACCTTGGCGTTTGGGTGCAAGCGCTGGGCTTTCAGCTCCGGTGGCGGAACCAGCCCGTCAAGCTGCGCCGCTCGCGGCGCCCGGGAAGCACTTCGTGCCAGAAGCGGTGGCTCAGGAAGCACACGAGGGCGCCGCCTTCGGGCAGCACGTCACGGTAGCTCCCGCGGGCGGGGTCCACGTATAGCCGCAACTGGCCTTCGTCTTCGGCTTTCCAGTCAGAGTTCAAATACAGTACGCAGGACAGCGCGCGCGCGTGGGACCCGCGATGCTGGTCTTGGTGGCGGCGATAGCCAGTGCCGGGCGGGTAGAGCGCGAAATGGCCTTCGAATTCGAACAGCCCAAGTTGCAGGTCGCGGTTCAAAGTTCGCCGTAGATCCTCGAGATGCGACAGCGCGTCCCGTTGTGCCACGCTTGCCGAGGTCGGCTCCAGCCAGCGGATCTGGTCTCCGCGCACATCGCTCGCCATACGGCGGCGTTCGCCCATGCCGACGCCAGCTGCACGCAGGCCGCCGTCGGCGTGCCTGGCCCGCACTTCCTCGCCCAGAGCGCGCCAGGTGGCGTCGGGTAAGAACCCGGGTATGCGGACCCAACCGTCCTCGGCCAGCGCATCTGCGACGGCGATGGTGCGGATCACCGGCGTAGCCGCCGCGAAATGTCGGATTTGCCTTCGGACGGCAGCCCGGGCGCTAGCATGCCGACATCGGGCAAGTCTCCGGGCAAGAGAGGACGCTCGGGAAGCGTGTACTCCAGTTCCAGATATTTGCCTTCGCGGAACAGTTTCAGTTTGAGCCGGCTGCCAACCTTCACCCCGCGCATGATCCCGCCTAGCTTCTCCGGCTCGTTCATTGGCGCCCCGTTGAGGCTGACGACGATGTCGCCTCCGAGCAGAAAAGACGAACCGCCGATGGACAATTCCATGACGCCGCCGCGAATACCGGCCTTGTCCGCGGGGCTGCCCGGCTCCACTACTTCTACCAGCAGGCCGTCGACCAGCGGTACCTGCAGAAGCTTGCGCAGCTCGGGGCCGATCAGCTGGCCGTGGAAGCCGATCCACGGCCGGATGACGCGTCCGTCTTTGATTAGCGAAGGCAGCACGGTCTTCGCGAGATTGATCGGAACGGAGAATCCGATGCTCTGCGCCTCAGGGACGATTGCGGTGTTGATGCCGATGACCTCTCCGCAGCGATTGAGCAACGGGCCGCCCGAGTTCCCGGGGTTGATCGCGGCATCTGTCTGGATCAGCGGTTCGGTCAGCGACAACGGCGTCTCCGGCAAGATTCGATTGATACCGCTGATGATGCCTCGCGTGACGGTCTGATCGAGGCCGAGCGGGTTGCCGATGGCGATCACCTCCTCCCCCGGCCGAAGGCGATCCGAGTCGCCCAGCTTGACCGTGGGCAGCGTTCCCGTGCGCGGTTTGGGGATCTGAACGACCGCCAGGTCGAAGATCGGATCTGCGCCGACCAGCTTGGCGGGTACGATCGCTCCGTCATCCATGGTGACGGTCAACGACTGCAGCCCGTACACCACGTGCGAGTTCGTCAGGATCAACCCGTTGGCTTCTATCAAGAAGCCGGAGCCGAGCACGCGCGTCACGCGACCCTGCAGCCGATAGGGATTGATCGACTGCCCGGTAATCATTACCACGGCTGGAGAAACGCGTTTGAACAGCTCCGGTATGCCCTCCGAGCAGGGGCCAGAGCTGACCTCAGCCGCAACTACGAGTTGCGTCAGGAAGCAGCCGGCAGCAAGCAAACAGACGGTAAGGCAGGCGACGGCGAAACGCAGGGGCATGGCTGGGGCACTGAAGGGTGGGTAAAGAACGCACAAGGCGCGGCGCAGATGACTGTACCACGCACGGGCTGTCCACTAACTCCCCGAATTCGCGCTGGTAGCTGCAGTGTGGCGGCCCTTCCGGACTTGTGCCCGGGGCTCCCGCAAGCGGCGGGAGGGTTACAACCAACGCATCATTCCCATCTCGAACGGATGGGTCAGAAGCTGGTGGTAGGGATAGACGCGAATGCGATACTCGAGCTTGCCGCACATCTCGGGCGTGATTTGCAGCGCGAAACGGTGCTCTCCCTGGTCGGTCATCACACCTTCCCACTCGAAGCGGTAGTGACGAGCGTCGCGCAGCTCGCGCTTTTCTCTCTGGCGCCCGATGAGCAGTTCGACCACGACGTCCTCGGGCTTCAATCCGTTCAGCTGGACACCCAGCTCGACCTTCACGCCTTCGCCGAAGCCGATGTTCTTGCTGGGCGTGTCCAGCCTGCGCAGGCGGACGTTGTCCCAGTTGCGTCGCACTCGCGCTTTCCAGATCGCCAGCTTACTGGCGTTCTCGTAGCCGCTCTCCGCGTAGCGTCGTCCCTGGCGTGTCGCCGGCAGATAGAACTTTCCCAGGTATTCGCCCACCATGCGCGTGGAGCTGAAGCGCGGCAGCAGGCTGGCGATGGAATGCTTTGCCATGGCCAGCCATTCCGGAGAATAGCCCATGTCCCCGCGCCGATAGAACAGCGGACTGACCTGATCCTGCAGCAGCTCGTAGAGCGTCCTTGCCTCGTCGTGGTCGCGGCGTGCATCGTCCATGTTCTCGCCCACCGGCTTGATGGCCCAGCCGTTGCGGCCGTCGTAACCTTCGTCCCACCAGCCGTCCAGAACAGAAAGATTCAGCACGCCGTTGATGCCGGCCTTCATGCCCGAAGTGCCGCTCGCTTCCAGTGGATAGACCGGATTGTTCAACCACACGTCCACGCCCGACACCAGTCTGCGGGCCAGACGCAGGTCATAGTCCTCCACCATCAGGACGCGGCCCTCGAACTCGGGCATGCGCCCGACCTCCACCAAGCGCCGGATCAGGTCCTGGCCGGGAATGTCCGCCGGGTGAGCCTTGCCGGCAAACAGCAACAGCACCGGCCGCTGCTCGTCACAGACGATCTCGCGCAGCCAGGCCAGATCCTGGAATAGCAGCGTAGCCCGCTTGTAGGTGGCAAAGCGGCGCGCAAAACCGATGGTGAGGACGTTC
>JBGPPC010000197.1:0-8583 GCA_041488355.1 Gammaproteobacteria bacterium | reverse complement strand
GTCGCGGCACAACTCGAACTATTGGCTGTTCGGCGACTATCTCGGCATCGGTGCCGGAGCGCACAGCAAGATCTCCTTCGCCGACCGCATCGTCCGACAGATGCGCTGGAAGCATCCGCGCGAGTATCTGGACCGGGCGGCGGATCAGTCGGTGCAGCAAGACAACGCGGTCAGCCCGGTCGAGCTGCCGTTCGAGTTCATGATGAACGCGTTGCGGCTCGTGCACGGCTTTTCGGCCCGCTTGTTCGAAGAGCGGACTGGATTGCCGCTGATCACGGTGCGCCGCGAACTGGATCAAGCCGAGCGCCTAGGGCTCCTCACGCGAACCGTCGAGGAGATAGCCCCGACCGAGCGCGGCCAGCGCTTCCTCAACGACCTGCTGCAGCTGTTTCTGCGTGAACCGTAAGCTCTCCGGCTACAGCACAGGAAAACCGATGCAAAGCAAAGAAATCACCGCCGACTCGCAGGTCGCGCGAATCTTCGAATGGCGCCGCGGGTTCAATACCATTCATCTCATCGACGTCGGCATCCGCGCGGGGTTGTTCAAGGCGTTGACCGAGTCGCCCGGCGCGAGTGCCTCGGAGCTCGCGACGAAGCTCGGGCTGCATGCTCCATTTGTCGAAACCTGGTGCAAGACTGCCTATGGAATGGAATTACTGGATGCGGACGATGGGCCGCGCTATCGTCTGGCACCGTTCTTCGACAGCATTCTCGCCGCACCGACCCACCCTCGTTACCTAGGCGGTTACGTGAGGCTGGGTACGCAAGTCGCTGCGGAGGACTTCAAGCGTTGCGCGGCAGCCTTGCGTACGGGTGAAGTGAAACCGTTCCAAGGCCGCGGCGACGATTTCGCGCAGGCCGTCGCTGAATCCACCTGGGGTCTGCAGGTGGTGACGGTGAAGAAGATTCTGCCCGGATTGGACGGTCTCGCATCGCGCCTCGAGGCGGGCGGGACCGTGCTGGAAGTCGGCTGCGGCACGGGCAACCTGCTGGTACAGCTCGCGAAGGCTTTCCCGCGCGCGAATGTCGTCGGTGTGGACATCGACGCGGAAAGCCTGGCGCTGGCACGTAGCCGGATCGAAAAGGCCGGAATCGCCGAGCACGCGCAGGCCCGCCAGGGAAGCGTGGGGGGGACGGTCGCGCCGTCCAGTGTCGATGCGGTTGTGATGGTGGAGGTGCTACACGAAATCGCACCGAAGATCCGTCCGTCGGTGATCAACGAAAGCGCGGCTGCACTCAAGCCCGGCGGCTGGATGCTGATCGTGGACGAGACCTACCCCTCGACGCTGGAGGAGTTGCGCAAGCCCGAGTTTCGTTTTCCGCTGATGACCGGGTTCGAGGAAATGGTGTGGGGTAACGTGTTGCCCACGCGCGAAGAACAGGAGAAGCTGCTGCGCGATGCCGGACTGACAGGACCAATCGATCGCAGCGTGATTGGGGAGGGGTTTACGGTTCTTGCAACGAAGAAACCGTGACTCGTGAAAGCCGTGATTCGTGACTCGTGGTTCGTGATTCGTAACCGCGGACAGGCCGCGCCTCGTGCTCGTGATTCGTAGCCTGCAGAAGGCGACAGGCGACTTGAATATTCGATCGTAGTGGTGTATTTCGAACGAAGATCCGCGGCAGGCGGATCACGAGTCACGAATCACGTACGACGGCCGTCGTTAGATCACGTAGCGCACAACGATCCGCGCCGCGCGCCCTTTGTCGACGTCCCAGTGCGCGAAGTTGAAACAGACTTGTTTGGTGCCATCGGTGTGGGCACGCTCGAAGGGCGCATCCGCGAACTTCGCCTTGCCGGCGTCCTGACTGGCTTCCACACGGCTCTCGCCCCAACTCTGTGGCCCGTCGTCCACGCGGGTAAACAGCTGCACCTCCGTGACCTGGGCGCTGGCCGGGACCACGGCGCAGACCGCGACGCGCTGGGCATCCGCTTCCGCGCACGCAGACCGCTCGCCACCGGAGCTGGGTCGTCCCCTACATGCGGGCAGCTGCACCAGCCCCTCCACGCCCTCGACGCCCCGGCGGCGCTCCTCGGCTTGGCGTGCTTGAGCATCCACGACGCTCTGCGCGTTCAGCCGTACCTGCTCCAGCTTCGCCGTGGCGGAAGCCAGCGTCGCGAGCTGCTGCTGCAGCTCCTTGCGCAACTCATGAGCGTCGTCGCGCTGCGCCTGGTTTAGATATTCCGAGTAGGCGAAGCCACCGACGCCTGAAGCCAGCAGCAGCGTCAGCATCCAGAGAAGGGAACGCAGCCCCCCCTTCGAGACGCGACGGTCTCCCGATTGCTTGCGCCAGTGCATCACCAGCTGAAAGATAGCGGCGCCGACGGTGGCGGTCGCACCGATCATCGCCGCGAGAACGGTTTCCGAAAAACCCACGCTGTGCACTCCAGTTCGGGACAGGCGGTTCGCCTGCGGATTCAAGGGATTGTATCGACCTGGCGGGCGCCGTCTTGAGGCCTGCGCAGCAAGCGCTGCGGAACTCAAAGCAAGTTCTGTGTCAGCCGACCGGCGCTTGCGCGGCTGCTGTGCGGCGGAACAACAAGTCCCAAACGTAGTGTCCGAGCTTGATGCCCCGCTGCTCGAATTTAGTCGGCGGCCGGT
This sequence comes from Gammaproteobacteria bacterium, assembly GCA_041488355.1. GTDB lineage: Bacteria > Pseudomonadota > Gammaproteobacteria > Burkholderiales > SHXO01 > SHXO01. The sequence continues at coordinate 5,980 of JBGPPC010000197.1, read as the reverse complement.
AGTCGGGCCGCGTGGCAAACGCGGCCGCGGTGTTCTCTAGAAGCGGTTCGCTGGCGAGCACGTTCAGCATCTGTTCCGCGTAGTCCTGCCAGTCTGTGGCCAAATGGATGCAGGCGCCAACCTTCAGACGCGACGCGAGTAACCGCACAAAGGGAGGCTGGATCAGCCGGCGCTTGTGATGGCGCTTCTTGGGCCACGGGTCGGGGAAGAAGATGTGAATGCCCGCGAGGCTCTCGGGCCGGATCATCTGCTCGACCACCTCGACGGCATCGTGCTGAATGATGCGGAGGTTGGCGAGCTGCTTCTCGTCGATCAGTTTGAGCAAGCTGCCCACACCGGGGGAATGCACCTCGATACCGAGATAGTTGCTGTGCGGCTGAGCCTGCGCAATTGCCGCAGTGGTTTCGCCCATTCCGCAGCCGATCTCCAGGATGTTCGGGGCGGTGCGGCCGAACACGGCCGCGAAGTCTACGGGATGCGGTGAATACGCGAGCGCGTAATGGCCGAGCAACTGCGCGTAGGCCCGCTTCTGAGCATTGGACATTCGCCCTTGTCGCAGCACGTAGCTGCGGATCGGGCGTCGCAGGGTTTGATGATCCAACTGTTGCTGAGAGGGATCGGTCATCCGCCATTACTTGAACTTGTAGAACTGTTGGTTCAGATACTCGACGACGCTCTTTTGCTCATCCTCGGTTAGCGTGACTTGCGCCATGTGCGTACACGAGGCGACCTGTTTGCTGAGCGCAGCGAGCGACTTGATCTTTCGGTCCTGGCGCGCGTAGACGCTCGTGCTGTGACACGTCGTACAGTTGGCGTCGTGCAGCTTCTTACCTTCGGCGCTGTCGCCGGGTAGGGCCGGCTGCACGCGCAGCGCCATCGACAAAAGAATCGAAATGAGCAGCGTTCGCCTCATCTTCAGCCTCCGTGGGTCAGGGTCGGGTAAGCACAGGCTACACACCGGCCCGGGCGTGAGGTTGCACGCGAGCAGAAACCAGCCGCTTCGGCGTTGCAACCCCTGCCTTCGGATGCAACATATCGGCGAGCATCTCGAGGCTGTCGATTATCCGGGGGCCGGGCCGGCTGAAATACGTGTTGGCGTCCGCCACGTACACGTGACCTTCGCGGACTGCGCGCAGCCCCTCCCACTCGGGCTTGCCTGCGAGGGTTGCCGTCTCGCGCAGCGTCCGCTCTACCCCGAAGCCACAGCACGCGAGCAAGACCGCGTCGGGATCGGCGCGCTGGATCTCCTCCCAAGTGACGCGACGGGAGGGCTCGCCCTTGCGTCCGATCGGGTCGATACCACCGGCCAGTTGCATCAGCTCCGGATTCCAGTGTCCGCCGCAGTACGGTGGCTCGATCCACTCCATCAGGAAGCACTTCGGGCGGTCCGCCACATGCGCGACGAGCGACACGACCGATTCCACGCGTTGCTGCAATCCCGCGATCACCGCTTCGGCTCGACCGGACACCTCTGCCGCCTGCGCGACGAGCCGGATGTCCGCGTAAATGTCCGCTAATTGCGAAGGCTCGAGGTTGATCAAGCGGGGGCGCACCGACAGTGTGGCAGCGAAGGCCGCGACCGACCCGTAGTTCACGGCGCAGACATCGCACAGCTGCTGGGTAAGGATCAGATCCGGCTGCAGATCGCGAATCAGCTCCTGGTCCAGGGTATACAGCGTCCCGCGCGCGGCGAGCGTATCGCGGACCCACGCGTCGATCGCCGGACTCGGTAGATCGCTGCCGTGGATCTCGCATTGTGTGACACGAGGGCGGTCACGGATCTCCTCCGGATAGTCGCACTCGTGGGAGATTCCGACCAGATAGTCCGTCAGGCCGAGCGCGGCGACGATCTCGGTGGCGGACGGCAGCAGGGAGACGATGCGCATGCTTGAGCTCCTGGATGCAGCGAGCCGATTCTGTGGAGTCGAACGATTGCTGGGGCTTGGCGCCTGGGCCGGATCGCGGCGCTGCGCTGATGCTGTGTACCGCTATGCCGCCTTGTTGTGCGCAGGCGCGATGACGCCGCTTGTGGGCGAGCTGGGAGAGGCGGAGTAGAGCTTCTTCGCCATACGGCCCGCGAGATAGGCTTCGCGGCCGGCCTCGACGGCCTTCCTCATCGCGCTGGCCATCAACACCGGATCCTTGGCGGCGGCTATGGCTGTGTTCATCAGTACACCGTCGCAACCCAGTTCCATGGCGATAGCCGCGTCGGAGGCCGTGCCCACACCCGCGTCCACCAGCACGGGGACCTTCGCATTGTCGATGATGATCTGGAGGTTCCACGGATTGAGAATCCCCATGCCAGAGCCGATCAGCGAAGCAAGGGGCATCACAGCCACGCAACCAATCTCTTCCAGTTGCTTGGCGATGATCGGGTCGTCCGAGGTGTAGACCATGACCTGGAACCCTTCTTTGACCAGCGTCTGAGCTGCATCGAGCGTCTCCACCACATTCGGATACAGCGTGTGAGGGTCGCCCAGCACCTCGAGCTTTACCAGCGCGTGCCCGTCCAACAGCTCCCGCGCCAGGCGCAACGTGCGCACTGCGTCCTGCGCCGAGTAGCAGCCGGCGGTGTTAGGCAGAATGGTAAAGCGGCTTGGCGGCAGCGCCTCCAACAAGCTGGGCTCCCCAGGGTTCTGTCCAATGTTCGTGCGGCGGATGGCAACGGTGACGATCTGAGCGCCGCTCGCTTCCACTGCCGCGCGCGTTTGCGCGAAATCCTTGTATTTGCCGGTTCCCACCAGCAAACGGGAGGAGTAAGTCTTGCCGGCCACGACGAGCGAGTTCATTTGAGAATCCTCGCGGCTAGCCACCGCCGACAGCGACCACGATCTCGATGCGGTCACCATCGGACAAAGGCTGTTGATGGAATTGCCCGCGCGGCACGATCTCACCATTGCGCTCGAGCGCAACGCGCTTACCCGTAAGCTGCAGACTGGCGATCAGCTGGGCGGCGGTGAGCGGGGCATCGAACCGGCGGCGTTCACCGTTGACGGTGAGGGAGATCATTGCGGTGGCGCGGGCAGACTGAGTAGAACAATTCTATCAGGATGCGGGCTGCCCCGAGCGGAGAGCTCTGGAGTGCTTTCAGGCCGCCATGCGGCCCTCCTCTACCGCGTGGCACGCGACCACGGCACCTTGCGGTTCTGCCTTCAATTCGGGGCGCTCGGTGCGGCAGCGCTGATTCGCCAGCGGGCAGCGCGGATGGAAAGCGCAACCGGAGGGAGGGTCGAGCGGGTTGGCCACTTCCCCCGCTACCGGCGTGCGCGGACGCCCGCTCATCTCGAGATCCGGAATCGCATCGAGCAGCATGCGGGTATAGGGGTGTTGGGGGCGAGAGAACAAAGCCTCCGCGTCGGCCAACTCCACCAATCGCCCGAGATACATCACGCCCACACGCGTTGCCATCTGCGAGACGACAGCGAGGTTGTGGGAGATGAATAGATAAGTCAGCCCGAGCCTGTCCTGAAGCTCCTTCATCAGGTTGAGGATCTGCGCCTGCACCGAGACGTCCAGCGCCGAGGTCGGCTCGTCGCACACCAGAAACTCGGGCGCTGAGGACAGCGCACGGGCAATGGAAATCCGCTGGCGCTGGCCCCCGGAGAACTCGTGCGGGTATTTGTCGCCGTCTGCGGGCGCCAGCCCCACCTGCACCAGCAGTTCGAAGACGCGAGCTCGCAGGTCTGCGCGCCCCGTGAGAAGGCCGTGCGCAAGAAGCGGTTCAGCGACGATGTCCGTTACGCGCCAGCGCGGATTCAAGCTCGCGTAGGGATCCTGGAAGATCATCTGCATGCGGCGCCGGACCTCGGGACTCCAGATCCCCGCCGCGGATGTCGTCTGCGGCGTGCCGTCGAACTCGATTTGCCCACGGGAGGGCGGAAACAGGCCGACGATCAGCCGCGCAACGGTGGACTTGCCGCATCCGGACTCTCCGACGAGTGCCACCGTTTCGGCTGCGCGCACCTCCAGGGAGAAATCGTCCACCGCTCGCAGGAGTTGCCGGGGTGCGTGCTCGACAACGCGGTTCAGCCACGGCTTGGAGACGTCGAAATCGCGCCCGACATCGCGCAGCGCGACCAGCGGACGTGCAGCTTTAGGCGGTGCGGGCGTCGCCATGCAGCCAGCATGCCGCGAGCCGGTCCCCGGTCTGGAACAGCGAGGGGCGTTCGCGGTCGCAGGGCTCGAAACGCTGCGGGCAGCGGGGGTGGAACGCGCAGCCGCGCGGAATCGCGTCGAGACGCGGCATAGTGCCGTCGATCTGCGCCAGAGGTGCGCCGGTGGGCCCGACTCTGGGAATCGAGCGCATGAGGCCGGCGGTGTAGGGGTGGCTTGGTGCGCGGATGACGCTGCGCACCGGCCCGATCTCGGCGATCCGCCCGGCGTACATGACGGCGACGCGATGTGCGGTCTCGGCGATGACGCCCATATCGTGTGTGATAAGCATGACCGCAACGCCGCGCTCCCGGGACAAGCGCTGGAGCAGCGCGATGATCTGCGCTTGGGTCGAAACGTCCAGCGCGGTAGTCGGTTCATCCGCGATAATCAGGTTCGGCTGCGCGCAAAGTGCGAGCGCAATGACGACGCGCTGGCGCATTCCGCCCGAGAACTGGTGGGCATACTGATCCAGTCGTCGCTCAGGGGCGGGCAGGCCCACTTCCGCGAGCAGAGCAATGGCGCGCTCGCGCGCTTCTCGCCTAGAGACGGGAAGATGCGCCAGGATGGTTTCGGTGATCTGGCGCCCGATCGTGTAGAGAGGATCGAGCGAGGTGAGCGGGTCCTGGAAGATGGCGCCGACGCGCCGCCCGCGGACCTCGCGCAGCGCCTCCTGTGGCAGGTTGTCGATGCGGCCGCCTTCGAGCAAGACCTGCCCTGATGCGATGCGGCCGGGCGGCTCGAGCAGGCCGATGATCGCCATGCCGGTCAGCGACTTCCCTGCGCCCGATTCGCCTACGACGCCAAGCACTTCTCCCGGTGCGATGGCGAAGGAGACATCGTCCACAGCGACCAAGGTGCCGCGCCGGGTCGGGAACTCCACGCGCAAGTTCCTCACCTCCAGCAGCGCGGTCTGCGGCCCGTTCACGGTTCACCGCAGCTTGGGATTGAGCGCATCCCGCAGCCAGTCGCCGACCAGGTTCACCGACAACACGAGCACGACGAGCGCGGTTCCGGGAAACACGACGATCCACCATTCACCCGAGAACAGGAAGTCGTTGCCCACGCGGATCAAGGTCCCGAGCGACGGAGTGGTGGGCGGCATGCCCACGCCCAGGAATGAGAGCGTAGCTTCGGTGATGATTGCGGTAGCCAATTGGATGGTCGCGATCACCAGCACCGGCCCCATGACGTTCGGCAGCAGATGATGCAGCATGATCGCCGCAGGGTGCCGGCCGATGACGCGGGCGGCTTGAACGTACTCTTTGTTCTTTTCCACCAAGGTTGACCCGCGTACTGTGCGTGCGTATTGCACCCACCCCGACAAGCCGATCGCCAGGATCAGCACGTAAACCGCCAGACTGCCCTGAGAAACGCGCGGCAGCGCGACGTGCACAACCCCGTCAATCAGCAGCGCGATGAGAATTGCGGGGAACGAGAGCTGCACGTCCGCGATACGCATGAGCAAGGCGTCTATGCGTCCGCCCAGGTAACCCGATAGCAGGCCGAGGCTCACGCCCAGCGCGGTGGAGAGCAATACAGCCGCAACGCCCACGGCCAGTGATATGCGCGTCCCGTACAGGATCGCGGACAGCACGTCGCGTCCCTGGTTGTCGGTCCCCAGCAGATAGCCCGCTTTCCCTTGTGCGGTCCATCCCGGCGGCGTGAAGGCATCCAGCAGATTGACCGAGGCGAGATCGAAAGGGTTATGGGGCGCGATCCAGGGGGCGAGGAGGGCGCCGCCCACACACAACAGAGCAAGCACCGCGGCTACGACCGTGACGGGGGAGTGGCGAAAGCTGTAGAGCAGGTCGGAGTCCCAGGCTCG